>JAZDFB010000145.1:0-13135 GCA_043808305.1 Planctomycetota bacterium
ACATGGTGATCATTATCCTGTAATAATTTAATAATGTCCGGGATTGCCTCTTTGGCGCCAAGTTCCTCCAATGCATCAACAGCCGACCAGCGAACCATTGAGTCATTATCCTGTAATAATTTGATAATGATAGGGATTGCCTCTTTAACGCCAAAGATGCCCAACGCCTGAACAGCCGACACGCGAATATATGGGTCATTATCCTGTAATAGTTTGGTAATCTGTGGGATTGCCTCTTTGGCGCCAAGTTGACTCAATGCCCAAACAGCCGACCGGCGAACATCTGTGTCTGTATCCTGTAATAGTTTGATAATTGCCGGGGTTGTCTCTTTGGCGTCAAGCCACATCAATGCCCAGACAGCCGACGCGCGAACCCTTGGGTCATTATCCTGTAATAATGCTGCAATGGTCAGGATTGCTTTCTTTGGACCAAGTTTCTTCAATGCCTTAACCGCTGATTCGCCAACATGGTGATCATTATCCTGTAATAATTTAATAATGTCCGGGATTGCCTCTTTGGCGCCAAGTTCCTCCAATGCATCAACAGCCGACCAGCGAACCATTGAGTCATTATCCTGTAATAATTTGATAATGTCCGGGATTGCTTCTTCAGCGCAAAGTCGCATCAATGCATAAACAGCTGATTGACGAACCTCTGTGTTATCATCCTGTAACAGCTTGATAAGCTCCGGGATAGCCTCTTTAGCACCCAGTTTAAGGGCATTAATAACATTTTCTTGTTTATTCTGGTCCGGGCTTGAGAGTTGGGACACTAATTCTTTTATCCTTTTCTGGCGTGCGTCATCAGGCGGAATGGTTGCGCTACTACCGCTGACTACTGAGTTAACAGTTTGTCTGGTAGGCGTTATGGGCGTTTGGACTATGGGCAGTGGTTGTTGATTAGTTGTTTCCTGCGGGGGCGGGGTAATAGTTTCAGGCGGTTTGGTGGCCGGGCTGGCGCAACCGCTGATTATAGCGAGACTGATTAATAATAAGGTTATTATCTGCCTCATAGAATAATATCTACAATAAGGGAGAGGTAATGTCAATTAATATTATTTAGTATGTAGTATACAGTAGGTAGTATGTAGGGAGGGGCGGCTATTCGCACCGGGCGCAGGATGTGGGTTCAATGTCCTTTGGCGATATAAATGAGTATATCGGCACCGGATACTTGATGCTGAAGTCGCCGAGCTGGCTGAGCTCGGTCTTGTCGGTGGTGTTGACCAGCACGACGATCCCCTTTATCTTGCATTTTGATGTCGAAGACAGGGTGTTGACAATATCGGTGATGGTGATAGCCTCGCGGAGCAGGTCGTGGATTATTATGACCTCGTCTTTATCAGTTAGCTTGCCGAACATCTTGTGCCCGGCTTTGTGCGTTTCGGGGTTCTCGGACCATATCAGCAAATCCTTTTTCAGCAGGTCGCATACGGCGCTGATTATCGGGATGGAGCCGAAGGAGTAGTTGATGGTGACGGTGTCGGTGGCCAGTATCCGGGAGACGGTATAGAGTCCGCCAACATCGGTGGCTATGAATTCCTTTATCTTGGCGATGACCTTAGACTTGATGATGATGTCCTGCCACAGGGCGTCGAAGTTGTAATACTCGGTCTTGGGGTCGTAAAAGCCGGGGATTTCCTTGTCAACCCCTATGGCTTTTTGGGCGAATTTCAGGGCCAGCTTGCTGTATATCTCGCTCATAGGTGTTCCTTATAGCAAACCCGGATAATATGTCAATATTTTTAATCCAGTTTATATAAGAATATATACGTTAGAGACTCTAACAAAACCTATTCTCCTTCCTTTGGCGCTACTGCGCCCCCGCCTGCCGGCGGGGCAGGCATGGCGTGGAGTTTATCCCGCTTCAGCGGGACGAACACAACCCAGATGGGAGGGGTTACCCCTATTAGCCGGGGTCCCGTCCGAGGGAGGGGAGGGTGATTACCGCGCTAACCCTCACCCTGCCCTCTTCCCGCCGAAGCGGGAGAGAGGGAATACTTATCATAATAGTTTTGTTAGAATCTCTTATTCATCAGCCCGGTATATTGATACGGAGTAGTTGTAATTCTGGTAGATTTGTTCCGGGCTCAAGGCGCCGGAATATATCCACACTTCGCCGATAGAGCCCTTGAATCTGATTTGGTTAACCTGTCCCGGAGCTTCGCAGGCGGCCCGGCCGATGGTGTAGGGCAGGCTATTGCGGGATAGATTTAGCGAGCCTTTTTTACTGCCGGACAGCTGGCCATCCACGTAAATATTGAGTGTGCTTGAATCGTAGGTGGCGGCGATATGACGCCAACCCGGCTCGAATTCGGTGGTTGCGGCGGACATATCCCAGCTGTAATCGTTGCCTCCGTCAATAGCGACGTCGGCCCTTAGGCCGGTTTTATCTATCACTAGCGCAAACGGGAAATCGTCATAAGATAGCGCGTTAAAACTGCGCTTGCTTATCAAATCCATAACATGAGGGCTATCGGTATAGGCATTGACCCAGGCTTCCATAGTGAAGTTCTGGAGCGTATCCACAATGGGCGTTATGACGCAGTCGTCAACGCCGTCGAAATAGAGGGTTCCGTCTTTCCAGGTTGCGCCATTAATTATAGCGTCATTGCCGTTGCCGGAGTTGTCCTTAGCCACCGAACCGGGATTATCGAGGAACTGCCACCAGCCCATCAGGTACGGCTCGCTTGTTGGTTTGCTAAAATTAAAGCAACAACCGGACAGCGCCAGCAGGGCGGTTAATATTATCAGGTATCTTGGCATAACTTATTTGGGCGACCAGCAGGGCTTATGGCAGCCGCTTTCGTCGGAAATCTTGTATTCCTGGCCGGAGCCGTCGGACCGGATGATATAGAATTCGGAAATACGGTTGAAACAGACCCACTGGCCGTCCGGCGACCAGGACGGGCTTTCCTCTTGGTCCTTGGTCTTAGTAACCCGGACCGGGTTGGCGCCGTCCGGGCTGATGGCGTAGATATCGTCGCTGAACGGCCCGTCGTTGGATGCGACGAATGATATCCTGCCGCCGTCGGGAGCCCAGGAAATCGGTTTGCGCTGGACCTTGTCCTTGTAAATGACTTTCAGGCCGGAACCTTCGCGGTTGATGATGCACAGGGTCAGCGGCTCGCCGAAATCTGACTGGCCGATAAAGGCGATAGTCTTGCCGTCGGGCGACCAGGCCGGAAAGGCGTCCCAGTTGCCCGAGGTCAGCTTGCGGGTCTGGCCGGTAGCCACCTCGACCGTGTAGATATTCCAGCTATTATTTTTCAGGGACGAATAGACGATTTCCGCGCCGTCCGGCGACCAGCTCAGCGGGGAATCGACGCCCTCGGCGTTTTCGGTGACCTGCCTGAGGTTTGTGCCGTTGGCGTTAACCACGTATATCTCGGTCTTGCCGAAGTTGACGGCGACCGAGCCGTCAGGGTTGGTGTTGTGAGTGGTGGGCGTATTTTTAAAGGCAATTTTGGAGCCGTCCGGCGACCAGGCCGGTTCGCTATTCCTGCCGGTATTGTCGGTAACCGGTGTTTGTCCGGAGCCGTCGGCATTAACCACGTATATTTTCTCGTCTTCCGACATATTATTGGTCTCAAAAGCAATCTGGCTGCCGTCCGGCGACCAGGCGAACGATTCCTTGAACCCGCCGGTCTTGCTGACCGCTTTGAGCTTGGTGCCGTCAGCATTGATGACGTGGATTTCGTATTCACCGGTGCGGTTATCGATAAAGGCGATTTTGCCGGGGACGCCCTGGATGGCCGGATTGCGCTTTTGAGGTTCTTTAGCGTCTCCAACTTCCCAGTTATCACCCACCACCTGCCACTGGCCGCCCTCGAGTTTCATGGTGATGGTGGCGAATGACGGGCCGAGCATTGAAGTTCCTTTGGCATAGATGATGGCGGTGGTGTTGTCTTCGTCCTCAACATCGGTGATGGTGACGTCGGCCGGCATAAGGCCTTTTATTATGGCCAGTTTTTCTTTGGGGTTATCTTCCAGTTCTTTCCATTTATCGGGCTGGATGTATTTTTTCAGCTCGGCGGCGTTGCCTTCCATAATTGCCTTGCGGTAGTTTTCGTAGGCCAGCACGGCGGCGTGCTTGGAATAATCCTGGGCCGGTTTGCCCGCCGACTGCTTGATGGGCCGGTCTGGTTTGTTCTTGACCGGCGGCTGTGGTTTATCCCTGCTTGGCGGTTTTGTTGACGGGTCGGGCTGAACCTGCGACGGCGGGGCAACCGTGCCTTCCCAGGATTCGGACTCGACCTTCCATTCGCCTTTCTCGCAGTACATGGTGATGGTGCCCGAGGCATTGCCGCTCTTGACCAGTAGTATGCTTTTCTTGCCGCTGGTGGATAGTCCAACGTGTTCTACTTCGGTCGGGCGGGATTGCCGGAGGGCGGCCAGTTTCTTGTCAGCGTCCTTTTCCCATTCACTGAGCTTGGAACTGCGGATGAGTTTTTTGACTGCTTCCAAATCGCCGGCCCGGATTGCTTTCAGGTAGTTGTTATATGCGATGTCCGGCCCGGCGGAATCTTCGGCAGTTATTTTTGATAAGGGGATGAGAATAATGGCAGACAGCAGTCCGATTATCAAGAAGTTTCTAATGTGCATAATAGAATTATAGGTAAACGGCAAATTTTGTCAAGCTAAATATTCAGTGCGGTTATTTGGTTGACAAAAATAACGGTGATGATATAATATCCAATTATTAGTATGGAAGGAGTGATAAGAATATGAAACATAATTGTAATTTAAAAGGTTTCACGCTAATAGAGCTATTGCTTGTTGCCGTAATAATCAGCATATTATCTACAATAGTTGTTGTTAATGTGCTAAAGCAGAAACCGCTGGCAGAGAAGGCAAAAGTTGACAGCGATTTAGCCAATATTGGAACTGCGCTGAACCTATATTCGCTTAATAACGGTAATTACCCTATAAATGAACAAGGTTTAAAAGCGTTAATGGAAAAGCCGTCTCCAGTTCCGCCAAATTGGAACGGTCCGTATCTGGAAAATAACCCGATTGACTCATGGAAGAATGAATATCAATATCGTTTTCCGGGAGAACATAATAAGAATAAATATGATTTATGGTCAATGGGTCCGGACGGCCAAAACGGAACAGAAGATGACATAGGGAATTGGGCTAAATAGATTTGGTATAATGAAATTCTACCTGATTGACGGGAGCTCTTATATTTACCGGGCGTTTTACGCCATCCGGGGTCTATCCAATTCCAAGGGCATGCCGACCAACGCCATCTACGGGTTTATAACTATGTTGCTTAAGATTGTGCGCGACGTCCAGCCGGATTACCTGGCCATTGCCTTTGACGCCAGAGGGCCGACCTTCCGCGAGGAAATGTATAAGGAATACAAGGCTAACCGTCCGGAGATGCCGGACGAGCTGAAGCCGCAGATACCCTATATAAAGAAACTGACCGAGGCGTTCAATATCCCGATGCTGGAAAAGCAGGGATACGAGGCGGATGATGTCATCGGGACGCTGGTCAAATTCGCCAATGAGCACGAACTGGAAACGATAATCGTCACCGGTGACAAGGACCTGATGCAGTTGGTATCGGAGCGGGTAACGCTCTGGGACACGATGAAGGATAAGAAGACGACCGTGGCCGAGGTTAAGGAACGGTTCGGCATAGGCCCGGCCGGCGTGCCGGACGTTTTCGGGCTGATGGGGGACTCGTCGGATAATATCCCGGGCGTGCCGGGTATCGGCGAGAAGACGGCGGTTGACCTGATAAAGGAATTCGGGTCGCTGGAGGAAATATTAAAGAATACGGATAAGGTTAAGAAGGAAAAGCTCCGTGATAGCCTTACCAGATTTGCCGACCAGGCGAAACTTAGTAAGGAGCTGGCTACTATTAAGACCGATGTGCCGATTAAGGTCGGGATTGATGAGTTGAAGTTCAAGCCGTATGATTTGGATAAGCTCCGGGAATTGTTTACCGAGCTGGAGTTTTCCAAGTTCCTCAAGGATTTGACGCCGGTTAAGTCGCTTTCATATGATGATTACCACCTGATAAACAATGAGAAGGAGTTCGGCAAGCTGATAGAGCGGATAAAGAAATCACGAGAGTTTGCCATAGATGTGGAAACTACATCCCTGGACCCTTTGCAGGCGGAGCTGGTGGGGATTTCCATATCGCTCAAGGAACACGAGGCTTATTATATTCCATTGAGGCACGAGACCAAGGAAAAGCAGTTGCCGGTAAAGGATGTGCTGGCCGCGCTTAAGCCGATACTGGAAGACAATAAACATCTCAAGATAGGGCAGAATATCAAGTATGATATGCTGGTATTCAGGCAGGAGGGTGTGAATATCGCGGAGCCGATTTCCGATACGATGGTGGCTTCGTACCTGCTTAATCCCAATAAGCACAACCATAACCTGGAAGAGATTGCACGCGAGCATCTGGGCCATCAGATGATTACATATAAGGATGTGGTCGGAACCGGCCAGAAGGAGATTAGGTTCGATAAGGTTGAGGTGGAAAAGGCCAAGGTCTATTCGGCCGAGGACGCGGATGTGACATTCCTGGCACACAAGAAGCTGATGCCATTGCTGAAAGATGAGAAACTGGATAAGCTTTACGCGGATATGGAACTGCCGCTGATATATATCCTGGCCGAACTGGAGCAGAACGGCGTTAAGATAGACACGGTTTTTCTGAAAGAACTGTCCGATGAATTCGAGAAACGCCTGGATAAGATAAAGCTCAAGGCCTACGAGCTGGCCGGCGAGGAGTTCAATTTGGATTCGCCCAAGCAGCTGCAGGTGATTCTCTATGAGAAGCTCGGCCTTTCCAAAGGCAAGAAGATAAAGACCGGTTTTTCCACGGACAGCGATGCGTTAGCCAAACTGGCCAATGAGCACGACCTGCCGGAGAAATTGCTTCAGTACCGGACCCTGGCCAAACTTAAGAATACCTATATCGATGCCTTGCCGGAACTGGTCAACCATAAAACCAAACGGCTGCATACGTCGTTTAACCAGACTGTGACCGCTACCGGGCGGTTGTCATCGTCCGAGCCGAACATCCAGAATATACCGGTCAGGACGGAAGAGGGGCGGAAAATCAGGCAGGCGTTTATTCCGGAAAAGGGGTGTGTTCTGGTAAGCGCTGATTACTCGCAGATTGAATTAAGGTTGTTGGCTCATTTTTCTAAGGATGAAGTGTTGATTGATGCTTTTGAGAATAACCAGGACATCCATACCCGGACGGCCTGCGAGATATTCAACCAGACCGAGGATATGGTCAGCGATGATGAGCGCCGGCTGGCCAAAACGATTAATTTCGGGATTATTTACGGGATGTCGGCGCATGGGCTGGCCATGCAGTTAGGCATGAGCCACTCATTGGCCCAGTCTTATATAGACCATTATTTCCAGAGGTATCCAAAGGTGAAGAACTATTTTGAGACGGCGCTGGTAAAGGCCAGGAAAGACGGGTACGTAACGACTTTGATGGGCCGGAAGAGGCCATTGCCCGAGATTAACAGCGCTAATGCCACTGTGCGCGGATTTGCCGAAAGGGCGGCTATTAACGCCCCATTGCAGGGCACGGCGGCGGATATTATGAAGCTGGCAATGATAAAGGTATATAACAGGCTGCAGGCTGATAAATTCCAGGCTAAAATGACCCTTCAAGTCCATGACGAGCTGGTATTCGAGGCCCCTTTGGATGAATTGAAAGAACTGGTTAAAATAGTGCGCCAGGAGATGGAGGGCGTAACGGAGTTGGATGTGCCTTTAAAGGTAGATATTTCCAAGGGATTGAATTGGGCTGATATGACGTTAGTTAAGGAGTAGGGCTGGCACGCCAGGCAAAGTCAAACTTCATTACACATTCATATCCGGATTTACCAAGACGGTATCGGAAGAAGGTGTTCGCTGATCATGGTGGGCACTTCGGTATTATTGTTGGCTGTCCAGTAACCGATAAGCGGAACAGGGCTTTTTTCCAGGATCAGGCCCATTCCGATTACAGCGTATAATTTGATGCTGTTGTCGTTCTCATCCTTACAGGCATCTACGAGTGCCTGGGCTGATTCTTTGTCTGCCACCAATCCCAGTGTGTGAAGGGCATATTGGCGCAGGGTGCCGTTTTGCCCCTTGGCAGAATGTTTTACCAATTGGGTTAATACCTCTTGCCGTTTACCGAGCATCGTTAGTGTTACTGCAAGGTTAGTATAGGCCACCCGGCTGAAGTTTTTATCGGCATTAGCCCATATCGGCAGAAGCGCGTCAATTGCCTTCTTATTAGCGGGATCATCGGTGCCGGCTCCAATCATGCCTATAGACATGATTAAATAGGGCGCCAGAATCGGGTCATCCGAGCGTTTCGCAAACAAATCAGTTAACACCGGCAAGGATTCCTTGTCTTTCAAAAGGCCCAGCGCAATGGCAACCGCGCCTTTTACAAAATCGCTTTTTTTGCGGTCTTCCATTATTTTCCTAAATTCCGGTTTTGCCCGGGTTTCTCCCAAAATGCCAAGTGCTATTATGGTCAATCCCTGTCCTTCCCGCTTAGATTCCTGCAGAAGTTTCAGAAGATGGTCGCCGACTGCTTTTGGTGTTGGTGTTTTAGAGGGGTATTTTAATGTTGACTGTGCCAGTGAAATCGCCGCCATTCCGCGGACCGACTCGTTTTTGTCCTGTAAAAGTGATATCAACTCATTCTTAGCTTCAGGCTCGCCGGTCAGACCCAAAGCTATTGCGGCTGACAGCCTTATGTTAAGGTCTTTATCATTAACGGCATTTTTGAGTTTTTTCAGGGCATCATTATCGCCGATATGCCCCAGGCTTAAAGCCGCATAGGAGCGGAGTTGAGTATCAAATTTCCCGTTAAGGAAATTATCCAAAAGCGGAATGGCAGATTTATCCTGAAGCATGCCTAATGAGAAGACAACCGAAGCCGTTGTATCGATATTTAGCTGTGAATTTTTGTCGTTCAATGCGTTTTTTAAAGTAGAGACTGATGCCGGGTCGTTAATATATCCCAATCCGGCTGCGGCATGGCTGCGTGTGATATCCATTGCCGTGTTGTCGCTGAGGGCTTTGCCTAAGAATTCCACGACAGAAGCGTCTTTCAGCCAGCCCAGGCTGACCAGCGAATAATTGCGGGAGAGGATATATTTGCTTTCCAGATAAGCTTTCTCAAGGTAAGGTATGGCATCGGTTCGGCCGCTTCGGCCTAAAGCAATAGCCGCATTCCAAGCCAAGGTCATATCCTTGCCCTGCAGCGACTCAACCATAACATTAAAAATCTCATCGTATACCTTGGAACGTACGACTGATTTGGTTCCTCCCTCCTGTGCGACCCTTTCCCATTCCACCGGTTGGCGGAAATTAAGGAATTTTTCCCTGTTTAACGTCCACCACACCTCCCATGGCTCGGCCAAGCCAGCCAGGAAATTACCTGGTGTAGTAATGTTCTGAATCCTTGGTTGCAGTCCGATATCTAATGGCGGACGAGAAGCGCCGCCGCCGCCCGGTGTTTCATCAGTATCGTCCACGGGCTTGTCGCCTTGTTTTGGCGGATTATCGCGTTGTTCGCCGGTGGATTCTCCTGGCTTTTCAGGCATTTCAGGTTTCTTTGGATCTTTTTTTTCTTCCGTTGATTCTTTTTTCTGCTGGTCTTTCTGCCATTTATCATACTCATCTCTTTTTGTTTTATCCCTTTTAGTCTGTTCATCTTCCTGTGATTTCTTTTCTTTTGCTTTCTTTTCTTCCTCCGATTCCTGCTTTGGTTTTTGCTTCGGACAGGCGCTGTTTGCAGTCCTATCGGACAGAGTCAGAAAAGAAATTATCAGGAAAAAAGAAACTAAAATCCGGCTGAATTTACTAATAATCATAAGTATCTCCTAATCTTAAAATAAAGAGATCAATCAGTAACTTTCCTGACGTAAAATAGTAAAAAATACGATATTAGTCAAGGAAAATACAGTGCTCGGTATTGTATTTTAGCTTACTAATGTTTAGAGCTGCCTGGATAAGTTACTAATCGATTTTTATATTAATCAAGACAGGGTTGCTGTTGTCAGGAATTTCCCCAATTATATTGACACTGACGAAAGTATTGTTTAGTATCAGATGTTTTA
Source organism: Planctomycetota bacterium (assembly GCA_043808305.1). GTDB lineage: Bacteria > Planctomycetota > MHYJ01 > JACQXL01 > JACQXL01 > JBBAAP01. Next base: position 10,116 of record JAZDFB010000145.1, read on the forward strand.
TATTTTAATCAAGCATCTATATGATATATCACATTGAAGTAACTGCCCATAAAGGGATTGCAGATCCTCGCAGTGAAAGCATCAGGCATAATGTAGCTGATTTTGGCATAAAATCCGTAAAAGATGCACGCTTTGTCCAAATTTATGTCATCGACGGCGACCTGGCTGAATCAGATGTTGATGCCATTTGCAAGAATGTGCTAGCTGATCCGATTATACTTCAGTATAAAATTAACGGGCAATTTGAATATTTTAGCGGTAGAGAATCATCTATTATCACCGTGTTTCTGAAAGCTGGCGTTATGGATCCGGTTGAGGCCAGCGCGCTTCAGGCAATAAAAGACTTGGGTTATAAGGTTCGGGCGGTCAGGACCGGCCGGAAATACCACCTCCTCGGCAGAATATCTAAATCCGATCTTACGGTAATATCCCGAAAAGTAATGGCTAACGAAGTTATTGAAGATATATTTTTCGGACACCATAAAATAGCGGATATACCTAATATCGCTCCGTATCAATTTAAGCCGGTGGTTCAGCCGATACTCGGATTAAATACGGATGCTCTGGTAAAAATAAGCCGCAGCATGAATCTTTCTCTGGAGGACAAAGAAATGGAAACAATACAGGCTCACTACAATAAGCTTGGCCGGAACCCGACAGAAGTCGAATTAGAAACAATCGCCCAGACCTGGTCTGAGCATTGCAAACATAAAACACTGATGGGGATGATAGAATTTACCGAAACCGATGAAAAAGGCCGGACAAATAAAGAGCAGATTAATAATTTGCTCAAAAATACGGTAATGAAAGTAACTAACAGTTTGAACAAGCCGTGGTGTATTTCCGTATTTAAGGATAATGCGGGTATAATAGAATTCGATGCCAATAATGCCATATGTTTTAAGGTGGAAACGCATAACCATCCCTCGGCTATTGAGCCGTACGGCGGCTCGGGAACGGGAATTGGGGGCGTTATCCGTGATTGCATGGGCTGCGGATTAGGCGCTAAACCGATTTTTAATACTGATATATTTTGTTTTGCCCCGCCTGACTTGCCGATGGAAAAAATACCAAGAGGAATTTTACATCCCAGAAGGCTTCTTAAAGGTGTTTCCAGCGGGGTGAGGGATTACGGTAATCGGATGGGTATCCCGACCGTAAATGGGGCATTATTTTTTGACCAGCGCTATATAGGTAATCCGTTGGTTTATTGCGGCACGGTTGGTATTATTCCGCGTAACAAGTGCTTTAAGCATTCTGAGCCGGGTGATTTAATTCTGGTGGTCGGCGGCCGGACCGGACGGGACGGTATCCATGGTGTGACATTTGCATCGATAGAACTTACCGAAAAATCCGAGATGATTTCCAGCGGGGCGGTCCAAATAGGGAATGCCATAACCGAGAAGAAACTTCTGGATACTGTTCTACAAGCACGCGACAAAAGCCTCTATTCTGCAATTACCGATTGCGGCGGAGGCGGGCTGTCTTCGGCAATAGGGGAGATGGCGGAAATGTCTGGCGGGGCTATAGTCGATCTGGAAAAGATACCGCTTAAATACGAAGGTTTATCACCCACGGAAATATGGATTTCTGAAGCACAGGAGCGGATGGTTTTATCGGTTCCGCGCAAATATCGGGATGAAATAATTCAGTTGTTCTGCGACGAAGACGTGGAGGCGACTTTTGTCGGCGAGTTCACGTCAGACAAGAAATTAATCCTTAAATATAGCGGCAATGAAGTCGCTAATATAGATATGGATTTTCTCCATGGAGGATTGCCTAAATACTATAGAAAGGCCGAATGGCGTTCAAAGAAATTTCCGGAACCTAAGCTTAAGGTTATTAATAAGCATCTCGGCAAAACCCTGAAAACAATACTTGGAATGTGGAATGTCTGCAGCAAGGAATCAATAATCCGGCAATATGACCACGAAGTTCAAGGAATCAGCGCCGTTAAGTCAATGGTTGGTTCCTCAAACGACGGACCCGGTGACTCTTATGCCGCTAAACCGTTATTTAATTCTTATCGGGGTGTTATTGTATCAAATGGCATGAATCCCAAGTATGGTGATATTGACCCGTATCATATGGCGGCTTCGGCAATAGATGAATCCTTAAGAAATATTGTGGCAATAGGCGGTGATATCCGGCAGACCGCGCTTTTGGATAACTTCTGTTGGGGTAATACAAATAATCCGGAGCAATTAGGCGGTTTGGTAAGAGCGGCGAAAGCCTGTCATGATATTGCTTATCAGTATGAAACTCCTTTTATATCCGGCAAAGATTCTCTTAATAATGAATACCGGGCCAGCAAGACTAAATCTATCGCGATACCGCCGTCGCTTCTGATTTCCGCTATTGCGGTTGTGCCTGATGTCAGGAAATTGGTCACTATGGATATCAAGGAACCGGATAATCTCGTCTATTTAGTAGGTCGGACTAAGAAAGAGCTGGGAGGCTCTCATTATTATGCCGCGTTGGGTTATATTGGAAATTATTTGCCGCGTGTGGATGCCATAATTGGCAGGAAAATAATGCTTACGCTGCATGAAGCTATAGAGCAGGGTTATGTCAGAAGCTGCCACGACCTTTCCGAAGGTGGTTTAGGTGTTGCCGCCGCAGAGGCATCTTTTGCCGGAGATATCGGTTTGCAGATATCATTAAGTAAAGTGCCCTTGGCTAAAGATGATAATATTACCAGTGATGATATAATATTATTCTCAGAATCAAACAGCCGATTTATCGTTGAGATCAAGCCCGAGAATAGGCAAAACTTCGAACGGCTTATGGCCGATTGCCCGTTTGGCCTTATCGGGAAAACTATAAAAGAAACGAGATTAAAAGTAACAGGACTAAACGGTAAAGAAATTATTAACGAGCCGTTAAACATGTTGAAAAATGCATGGCAGTCCCCACTGATGTAGCAAGGTTATTGTTGTAGGAGAGGTGCTGGAGCGGTTGAACAGGCGCGCTTGGAGAGCGCGAGTGGGGGAAACCTCACCGTGGGTTCGAATCCCACC
>JAZDFB010000146.1:0-6155 GCA_043808305.1 Planctomycetota bacterium
GGAAAAAGGCGCGCATATACATTATGATGTACGCTCATCATGGGCGGTTAATGAAGACATCACTCGCTGGGGCGGTACACCCGTGCGCGAGCGGGTCGGCCATGCATTCGTCAAAGAAACGATGCGCCGGCTTATCGTCCCGTTCGGCGGGGAGCTTTCCGGGCATTACTACTTCCGCGACAACTATTTTGCGGACTGCGGGCTCATCGCATTCATCCAGATAACCAACCTGCTTTCAAAAGAAGATAAGCCGTTTTCGGAGATTATGAATCCGCTCAAAAAATATTACTCTTCAGGCGAACTCAATTTTACCGTAGCTGATAAAGACAAGAAATTAGCCGAGATTACTCGGAAGTTCAAGGACGGCAAACAGGACTTATTGGACGGTATCACCGTGGAGTATCCGAACTGGTGGTTTAACGTCCGCAAATCCAACACCGAACCGCTTCTTAGGCTAAACTTGGAAGCCCGCACTGCCCAACTGCTGGATGAATCAAAGAAAAAAATCATCAGCGTGATACAGGATTAAATCCCGCCGTTTCGATGCCTATCAGAATGAAACCCGAACACAGAGATGCACAGAGGAAACAGTTATCTTATCTCTTTGCACCCTTGGGTAGCAAGTTAACCCGGCCAGATATGATGGCGCTTGATGGAAATGCGCATTATAGCGGCCAGTATTCGGACCTCTCGGGATGTTCGGACCGGAACATCACCGTAAGCATAGTAGCGAAAAAACCTTATCCGGTCGGATTTAGTCATCACGGCTGGCATAGCGGCGTTCAACTGCGCCAGGTTCTTTATCCGCTCGCGCCAGGGTAACACCTGCCGGAACTTAACCCGGTCCAGGTCTATAAAGTAGAATTCCCAGTTCGGGAACCGCGGATTAGTCGGATTTTCCCGATTATAATTTACTGAATCTGCGGTTTCTTTAACAATTACATTGTTAGCCTTTAGGTCACAGTGGAATACTCCCTTATGGTGCAGGCGCCGGACAGCCAGAGCAAAATCCTTAATAAACTCCTTTTTGCGGATGAATAACTGCCGCCACAGAGGTTCAGATGATACATAGCCCTTTAATTCATTGTTTTTATTCATCTTTGAGGCTCTGTGGTTAATTGCCGGGGCATAGGACGAAGAGAAATTATCTATCACGTATTGGTTGGAAGGGATCCCTTTGATTCCCTTGGTTATGATTCGGGCAGTATTTACCCAGTCATAAAACGACTCTTTTTCAATCATAAAAGCCACCGGATCAGCCGTCAACACACCGCGTATAGTCAGTCCGTCAGCGGCGATCCAGTTATTTTTGGCCGGACAATAACCCAGCAGGCTTTTGACTTTGCCCAAGAATGAATAATTACGGTATTCTTTAATATAGAAATTATCCGCCAGTTCCACGATGTTGCATACGGACAGCCGGTGCCCGGCGGTTTCTTTCAGAACCTTACCGGATAATTCAGAGCCGGACAAGACATCGATGAGTTTATCTGCCATCCCCGAATAAGATCTATTAACATAAAATGTTTTTCGGCCGTCTTTGACTGCCATATATCTGGAAGAATTCCTGAAGCATCGTTTGTTGCGTGCTTGCCAGTGTTTATGCCTGATATTAACAAGTCTCTCATACACAATATAGGCTAAAGCTTTGAGCTTGATTTTCCTTGAATCCAGAGAGCTATAAACTTTCAAAAACCGCATAATGTTTGTAGAAGGCAAAAGCCCCAACATTGAATAGCTGAATTGAGCAAGGTTAAAAATCTGCTGCTCGCGCGATAATCCGGGTAAAACCGACGCTCTGTGCAGGTCGATAATATATAACTGCTTCGGCTCGACACCGGCATGGATAAGTATATTGCCCATATGCAGATCGCGATGGAACAGATTAATGCTATGAATATTCCTGATAAGATTACCGGAGAGAAAAACAATCTCATTGATTTCATTTCTTGAGTTAAGATTTTCTATATATCCGCCCAGAGTAGGCATATCCGGCAGTTTTTTCATTATCAGGAAAGTATCAATCGGCATTCCCCATTTCTTTTTCTGGACCACGGCAATCGGGTAAACAGTCGGGCAGTTCTTTGTGATAAGATAGTTGCTTATCCTAAGCTCGTTGACGGCCTTGGATGAAACCAGGTTGCGCAGCATTCGGGGCAGTGAATCTATCTTATAGCGCTTAATAAAAAGTTCCGTTTGGCCGGGCAGACTCACGGAAAAAAGAGTCCGGGCATTATTGTCTTTGAGCGGCGATTTGAGTGCTTCTTCTTCCAGGACTTGCTCCTTGCCGATAAAATTGGCCTGGACGAATTTCTGGTGCGCCTCATTTATCAGCCAGTGATACGGTTTATTGTGTAAACGTATAAAATTAGGCATAATAACTTTATCCTAAAAGACCAAGAACATGGAAATTATTATCCTCTTATCCCTTAGACTCGCCGGCGACTTCCTCATATATCTGTATTACCTGCCAATAATTCTTTTCAAATGAATACTTGGATGCTGTCAATTGCGCGGCTTTGCCCATATTGTTGCGCCAAACTTCATCCATTAAACAGATTAGTTTCTCGGCTATGGCGCTGCTGTCAGCCGGATTATCCACGATGAAGGAATCCATGCCGTGAGACATAATCTCCGATGCGCCGGCCCGGCGGCTGGTTATTACCGGAAGTCCGCTGGCCATCGCTTCCAAGCAAACCGTGCCGAACGGTTCATACAGCGTCGGAAACAGGAATACATCAGACGCGGCATAAAACTTTTCTATCTTTGACTGCTGCCCGGCGAAAATCACGCGATCAGTAATCCCGAGTTTCTTGGCCAGTCCAGCGTATTTGGAAGTATTGCCCCGGCCGATTATCAACAGTTTAGCCGGAAACTTGTCAGGCACCTTGCTTATGGCTTCTATAGCGTAACGCAGGCCTTTGCGTTCAAATCCCGAGCCAACATAGAGCACTACCACTTCGCTGCTATTGATGTTAAACTGCTTTCGGACGTCTTCCCGATAGGTTATCCGGTTAGCTGGATGGAAACGATTCGTATCTATGCCATTATATATAACAGTGCTATCCTTATCCGGCACGCTGTAATATTGCTGAATCTCCTGTTTGACGTGCTGGGAAATACAGATAACCTTCTTATAGGCGCCGGGCGCGAATGACAGTTTTTCCATATTCATAATCGCCCGGTTACGCGGGTTATGGCGCTGGATGAACCGCCCCAATGGATTTGCCATTGATGGATGCGTGTGTTTGAGATACTCCCAGTGGCAGCCGCTGCCAACCCGGTAGATGTCCTGATAATACGTCCGGCCGAATCCCTGGATAATATCAAACCGTTCCTGTTTTAGCATATTAGCCGCGTTATCGGCAAATGAGGCAATCTTGAAAGGCGTCCAGAATCCGGCCGCAGAAACCGGAACGGTGTGGAATCTGAGTTTGGTAATCTCGTCCGAGCCGGCAATCTCGGCGTTGTGGCAGAAGATATGCACCTGGTGCTCGTCCCGAACCAGATAACGCGACAGGTCGTAGACATATCGTTCCACCCCGCCCCGGGATTCGGAGAAATTGAATATCACCAGTGCAATCTTCATATTTAGTCACGGAGGTACAGGGGGCACAAAACTAATAATATTATTTCTTAAGGTCTCCGTGTTCTCTGTGACTCTGCGGCAGATTAGCTTCCCACATTTTGGCATACTTGACGAATACGTAAAAACTGGATGCTACTGCGATAATCAGCCCGGGCAAACCGTCCAGAAACCCGAGTTTATATATGTATGTCTCCAGGAACTTAGCCGGCGGCCGCAATAACAGGTTGAATATGCTGAAACTTTTCCCGTCTTTCATCAGAGTTTCGGAAGATGCATCGGAGAAACGGTCTATGGTCTTAATTTGGTGCGAGATATTCTTATAGGTATAATGGATAATGTCGCAGTCAAGACGTTTTGTAGCCGAGCCATTCTGTATAATGATGCGGTCATGAGGGTCGCATCCGCCCCAGCGCGCTTTGGATTTGCGGAATAGCCGGATTTTCCAGTCCGGATACCAGCCGCCGTGATTTATCCAGCGCCCCAGGTAGAACGTATGCCGCCGGAAAAGGCAGCCGTCCGCCTGAAATCCGGACTCGGCTTCTTTTATGACGACCTGCCGGGCTTCGTCCGACAGCACCTCATCCGCATCCATCGATAACACCCAGTCATGAGTTGCCTTATCCAGGGCAAAATTCTTCTGGTTGACGAATCCCGACCACTTATTCTGGTATACCCGGTCGGTGTATTCCCGGCAGATTTCCACGGTTTTATCCGTGCTCAATGAGTCGATAACGACTATTTCTCCGCCGGCGTCCTTAATCCATTTGATACTGTCCAGGCAGCACCGGATATTTGCTTCTTCATTGAAGCAGATAATACAAACCGAGATAGGAATTTTCATGATTGCTAAATATAACAGAGGAATAAAATAGGTCAAGACATTGAGACGATACTTCAGCAGTTTGACCCCGTTCCTTATACAGAAAAGGCGGTGAAAATTATTCCCCTTTACGGTAAAAGCCACCTGCGACAAATTAGATTTACCTGTAACCATTTACTATCGCTGGGAAAAAGTAAATAGCAGAAGATTTTCAGAAGTCGGAAATGCAACTTAGTTTTAACTCTTTGAAACTATCACTTGCGCTGAAGACGTACACTTAAACTAAAAACTGCATGCGGGTTAGTGGCAGTAGGAACGAAGTGACGTACTGCCACGTTATACCGGTGCGAAGCCCTCCCTTTAGGAACTTATTCCAGCGGGGGTAGTCTGTGCGTTGTGTTCGCGGAGCGGCATCCCGCCGCAGCGGGAGAGTGTGTCGTTACATCTTCCAGTGGCGGCTTGTTGACGCCATATGGGCAATAGTCCCTGTGGAATGAAAAACCAACAGCTCCGATATTCGCCGGAATAAATAACTTAATTTAGTTGTTTTGCATAACTACGGGGCAAATTACCCCACCAACCGGGTAAGAATGCCCCAATATTTTATTTAATATTTATTGACTCACCTATTAAGATTGCTAAATTGTTAGTTCCGTTTTTCACAGATTAATCAATATGCTTGTTACGTGAAAAGCAAGGAGGTAATATGGCAGTTTTAGAACTACAGAGAAAGAGATTGAAGAAACAACCCCAAACAAAAGGAGGAGGAAGTATGGCAACCAGTAGTGTAAAGGAATTCATGGGCCGGCTTATCGCCAAGAATCCCGGCGAAAAGGAATTTCACCAAGCCGTGTTCGAAGTGGCATCGTCCCTCATGCCCTTCATCGAAAAAAACCCCAAATACAAGAGGGCTAAAATACTCGAGCGTATTGCCGAGCCCGAAAGAGTCATCATGTTCCGCGTGCCCTGGCTGGACGACAAAGGCGAAGTCCAGGTCAACCGCGGCTTCCGGATCGAAATGAACAGCGCCATCGGCCCCTACAAGGGCGGACTGCGCCTGCACCCCTCGGTCAACCTGGGCATCCTCAAATTCCTGGCATTTGAACAGGTCTTCAAGAACTCGCTGACCACCCTGCCCATGGGCGGCGGCAAAGGCGGCTCCGACTTCGACCCCAAGGGCAAATCGGATAACGAAGTCATGAAGTTCTGCCAGTCGTTTATGTCGGAGCTGTTCCGCCATATCGGCCCGGATACCGACGTCCCGGCCGGCGATATCGGCGTAGGCGGCCGTGAAATCGGCTTCCTGTTCGGCCAGTATAAGAGACTCCGCAACGAGTTTACCGGCGTCTTGACCGGCAAAGGCCGCGCCTGGGGCGGCAGTTTGATTCGTCCCGAAGCCACCGGCTACGGCACACTTTACTTCGCCGAAGAAATGCTCAAAACCCGCAAGGAATCGATGGAAGGCAAAGTCGTAGCCATATCCGGCTCCGGCAATGTCGCCCAGTACGCCGTGGAAAAAACCCTAGAGATGGGCGGAACTCCCGTCACCCTGTCAGATTCCAGCGGCACCGTCTATGACCCCAAAGGCATCACCACCGAAAAACTGGCCTATGTCATGGACCTCAAAAACGTCAAGCGCGGCCGTATCCAGGAATACGCCACCAAGTACAAATGCAAATATATCGCCGGCAAGCGTCCCTGGGGCATCAAGTGCGACGTGGCACTGCCCTGCGCCACCCAGAACGA
>JAZDFB010000147.1:0-2277 GCA_043808305.1 Planctomycetota bacterium
TGTACTAGACGGGTACATAGGTAACACATTGTGATATTTAAAGGTAAAGTTGATCGGCGGCATATAATCCAAAGTTTGGTGCGGCCGCTGGAAGTTGTAATGGATCAACCATTCGGTCAGTTTGCGGTTGAATAATTCGACGTCATCGGTCATGTTGCCCATATTGATAAACTCTTCCTTGAGGGTACGGTTGAATCGTTCGTTATCCGGGTTGTCTTTCGGGGTTTTAACCCGGGAATGATAATGAGGCAATTTCAGCTTGGCGCAGCCCTGATCAAAGTATTTTTTAAATTCAGAGCCATTGTCAGTCTGAATGTTGTCAATCTTGCCGTCCAGGAGATAATACAGCCGATAAAGAAAATCTCTGGTATTGTAGGAACTGTTGGTCGTGTACATCCGGGCGAAGGCTACTTTGGTATATTTATCCAGCGCGGTAATAATATATCGTTTTCTGCCCATCCAGTAAAGGGTAACCGTATCCAGGCAGAGTAAAAACCCCTTGATCTTTTTCATCTTGAGCTGGGTGATCTTCTTTCGTTTCTGCGATAATACCCGTTTTCGGTTGATTCTAGCCTGTTTTTGCGGGTGATAATAGATTTTAGCTCTTTGAATAATACATTGAATTTTCCAGGAAGTAATCTGGCTATCATCCGGATATCTATTCTGATATAATTTCAGCAATTTCATTTTTCCGTAGCGGATATATTGTTTGCGTAATTCAATAATGCGTAAATATTGAACCGAGGTGTATTCTTTCTGTCTGGTGCGGATAGGCGCCCTGGGCTCATTCTCCAAACAGCCTAAATTGGTTTCATCAAACCGGTCAAACCATTTGTAAAATGTCTTGGGCGGTATGGCAAAATGGCGGCAGGTCAGCCGGGCGTTCCGCCCGGCCTGGGTATAATAATATATTATCCAGTCCAGCCGCTTCGCGGCTTCCCTGGATAAGCCTCTGGCCTTAGCTATTTTGCGCCAGCGGGCGTATTTATCCATCAACCTGATTGGCCGGCAGGAAAAATTAAAGAAAGGGTTAAATCTGACTGAACCAGCTCTTTTATTCATATGAAATACCTTAGGTAATTAACCCCCAATTTTACCCAAAACCTTTAGTTTGGGCAATTTAGAGGTGTTACCTATGTATCTCATCTTCTCCAGGGGATTAAAAGGCTTTATTTTTTCTTGCAAAATAAGGGCAATTCTGTTAATTTGATATTTAATAAATTGAATAAAAATAGACCCCTGGTCGGTAAGACCGGGGGTCGTTGCTTGTTCAATGAGAATGAGCATGGGTGCTGGTTATTGTTGGAGCGGCATTATAATCTGCCTGATGTTGTCGAGGTACTCCTGGAGACGGCCTTTAACCGCCTTTTTGTTCGCGGCCGCAGCAGCCAATTGATCGATGATCTTCTCGATGGCGGTGTACCGGATGTCGGCTTTCTGGTTGGTATCTTCCAGCTGTTCTCTTAGCCGTTTCACCAGCTGATAGAGCTCGACCTTCTTCGTGTTCAGTTCGGCGATATGGTTTCCTAGCCTTTTGTTGCCATCGCCCAGAGTCTTGATTACCCGGTCGTCGTTTTTGCCCTTGGTTTCGGCGGCCTCGAGCTGTTCGGTCAGCTGACGGTTTTTTTTCTGGAGATTCGCCACCTGCTTCTTGAAGTACACGACCTCCGACTGCGAACCCTGGAGCTTGCCCTCGGCGAAGATATGCTCGTCGGTCTTGGGCTGTTCCTCGGCTTTGGGTCCGAAGAGCTCGTCACAGAAGTGACAATCCCCGTCATCACACCGGTGCAACAAACCTCCCAGCGCTTCGTCGTCGAGACCGTCACCACCGCGACCTGCGTCTTTGAACGGCATTCTCAGACCGGGTCTGCCAAGGCCGGGTAAGCCGGCAAGAAGCAAATCGGCAAAAAGGTTTGAAAACATTCTTCTGTCGTCACCGCGCCCTACCTGTTTTTGCTTGTCCTCCATCATCATCTCCTTTGTTTGATGTTTAAGATTTCGCTGCTATTAGACAGCCCCTCCTCTTAGCACAAAAAGTGCTAATAAAACTTAATTATATAAATTAACATATTAATTATTTAAAGTCAATAAGCATCAGTTATGATGCTGAACTATTTTTATTTGTCATTGCGAACTCTGTAATCAGGGTGAAGCAATCTACGGTAAAAATCTACGTATGTTCCTCTGAACCAGAGATTGCTTCGTCGCTTCCGCCTGCTGGCGGAGCTCCTCGCAATGACAGATAATTTGCTTGCTATTTAGGCATAATTTATGTTA
>JAZDFB010000148.1:0-33371 GCA_043808305.1 Planctomycetota bacterium
GGTATAGTCGGCTGCAACTTCACAGGCAGCCGAACTATAATGTCCTGGATGTTGTTGGTGTCATTATCTTTTATTCCGGTTGCGCTGGCCGGTGAAACGGCTGACGCGGCAAAGGAAAAAGCCAAACTGCAGGAGGATAAAGCCAAGCAACAGGCATTGCTGGATACAACCCTTAAGGAATATAACTCCCGGGATAAAGCCAAAACACTTCTGGTTCTTCTCAACAGCTCCGAGCCCGAGATAAAAAATACCGCTTTAAAAGCAATAGAGGAATTGCCGGAATATTGCAAGATAGACCCTGCCGTTAACGCTTTACGCAGCAAGTTACTGGGAATCAGGGAATCTGCGGCTGACATCCTTGGCGCTGCCGGCGCGGAAGAATCGGTTATCCCGCTGTTCAACGCCCTGATAAATGACCCTTGCGAAACAGTGCGCCAAAAATCGTTGAACGCTCTCCTTAAACTGACTACCAGGGAAAAACTGATTATCAACCTGGCTGATGTCATGAAACAGGAAGGCACCGGGCCTTACCATATCCGGGCCGATGCCTATATGGGCGATATCGGGCAGGGAAGCGACCGGGCGGTGAACGATATGGCGGCACGGGCGCAGATTATAAAGATGTGGCCGGCCGGACCAAGGGCTCACATATTTTTCGGGGATATTTTCACCTATCTTAAGGATTACGACATGGTCCTTATCAACTCCGTTTATTCTTACGCCATGCCCGACCCCGTGGTCAGCACGGTAGCCGGCGGAGTAACTCTTGATATACGGGTAACTAAAGTAGAGGAGTTCATCACGCTCGAGCGCAGGATTATCAGCAACAGCCTGGGCAGTGTTTCCGGCCGGGATTACGAAGAAGATGCCGTCGGCTGGGTTAATTGGTGGTCCGAAGAAAACAGGAAGCCCTGCGCCCAACGTTACCTTGAGAGAAAGGCGGAAATGGAACAGCCCGCTTTAGCTAAAAAAGGAGGCCCTTCTGATATCGAAAAACGCCTGAAACTGGGGACCTGGTGCAAATATCAAAAACAGGAGAAGGAGGCAGTCCAGGAATTCACTGCAGTATTGGCCAAGGACGCCGCCAATGCCGCGGCCCTGGGCAACCTCAAGGAAATGGGCTATGCTGTTTATGGCGGACAATGGCAATCTGTGGCACAGACATTGCCGTCGGGCGAAAAGTCGGTTTTTGAGCTGGTCAACCAACTCAAATTCCGGGACGAAAGCAACCAGAAAGAAGCATCCGCGCAATTGAGCGGAATCGACCCGATTTTCAAGCTCAGGCCGTTCATCAAAACCCTGCAAGCGGACCCGGTGGAATCCGCCCGCGCCTATGCCGCGGAAGGATTGGCCGAAGTAAAAGAACCAAAAGTTGTTATGCCCTATTTAGTCAAAGCATCTATTGAGGACGAGGCGGAAAGCGTCAGGACCGCCGCCGTCAAATCAATCAATAAATTAGGTGCCAAAGAAAGCATTGTCTGGTATATCTATTATCTGGATAAAAATCCCGAGCCGACAGTCCTGGGACGCGCCATAGAGATGCTGGGAAACGTCGCAATCAACGATAAACTGGCAATCATAGAGCTATTGCGCCAGATGTATCGGATTGATTCGGCAATCCGGAATGCGCCGGCGGCTTTGAATATGCTCCCGCCTGATATGCAGTATTTCGACGCAGGCTGGATAAATAATATAACGGCCGGTGCGGTGATAATTGAATTGCCGAACAAGCAACTCAACCCCGTCAAAAACCCGGCGCCGCTGAAGGACACAGCCGAGGCCCTGCTGAAGGTTGCCGGCGAAGCCCTGGCCAAGGTCACGCATCAGAACTTCGGGGCAGATTACGTCCAATGGCTGAAGTGGTGGAACGCTAATTAGCGCCAGTTCGAATCCATGAGTTACTGGCGCCTTATCCCGACTATTCCGTCGGGAATCACTGCATCCCGCAAATAGGACGTTCACCCCGTTAGAGGCAATTCCTTTAACGGGGCAGGAATTTCCGTTCACCGCCCCGCATCCCGAATCCCGCATAAGTACGGGACGTCGCTACGGCTCCGTAAGTACGGGACGAAGTTTATCCTGTAAGGGCTCGGCTCCGTAAGTGCGGAATGTCACTACGGTTCCACAAAGATTCAAGTCTATTTGTGTTTACTTGCAGTTAAACTTCAGTTGTTAGAGCTACTGCCTCCCTTTAGGGACTGCGAGTTATCCCCGTAGGGGACTATTCGTGGCTGAAATGTATCAAACTGTAGCAAAATAGGAAGAAACCGGAAATACCCCTATACCCCCACCCATCCCACCCCCTACCCTACCCCATCCTATACCCTACCATATCGGATACTACCCCCGTGGCACAGGGATACTACCCCGGTGGCACAGAGATACTACCCCAGTAACACACGAATACTACCCTAATAGCACACGGATACTACCCTAATGACACAGAAATACTATCCCGGTGGCACAGGAATACTATCTCAGTGATACGGGAATACTACCCCAGTGGCACATGAATACTATCCCAGTAATACAGAAATACTACCCCGGTGGCACAGAGATACTACCCCCGTAGCACAGGAATACTACCCCGGTGGCACAGAGATACTACCCCAGTGGCACAGAGATACCACCTCCGTAGCACAGGAATACTACCCCGGTGGCACAGAAATACTACCCGTTAGGATAAAATTTGTAAAAAAGCAGATTTCAATTTCACCGAAACGTGATAAAGCTGGTTAAACAGGTCTAAAAAAGCCAATTTAGGGGAAATAGCGCCCGGAAATGGGCTTGATTAGCTGGTTACCGCCGAAGGTGTGTGTCACCGGATAATGATCGGCTAAATCCGTGCCTGTCCCCGCCCGCCGTGGGTGCCGCGCCCACCCTATCACTTGTAAATCTTTACATCATCAAACCAAGCGCTACCTTCCTGACAGGTCAAGTCAAGGTTAGTAAGATTGTTCTCTTCAGCAGACGCCGCTCCAGTATTCATTCCTATATATATATCATTTAACCAGTAAGTTATTTTAACCGTTGAGGCATCAGGACGTTCATATCCTATCTTAATTTTGTACCAAGTATTAGTTGTATAATTTGTGGTCGTAAGAACTGTTCCGTCAACCTTATAAAACTCCATTACTCCCGTGCCTCTGGCTTGTAGGAATTGACGTGATGGATTAGTCCAACTTGTTCCTTTTCTTAATCCAACGTATCCTCGGTCAGGATGGGCACCACTTAACGCCTCTGAACCATTCCTCAAATAAAGTTCAATGTCATATGGCGTGGTAGTTTGGAGCGGACGATAGGCTAAACCGCCCCAAGAACCACCAATAACTCCTATCATTTTAAGCGATTGCGAACCACTATAGGCAACAGTATTATCTACTGAACCACCAGCAGCATCTGAAACCCAATTTGCTGAGGGGAATGAGCCCGCCGTGTAAGTCTCAAATCCGTCTTCCCAAACAACGAGCGGACCACCAAAGCCATTCGTATCTACCACAATAATAGTACTGGTTACATTATTGGGAATATAAGCATATTGACCATTCGGAGAAAAAACAATTCCTTCCGTGTGACACCCAAGTTGGTCCGACCCAGCAATACTGATTGTGTCAATAATATTATAATTAGCAGCAGAAACAACCGACAAACCGCCATCTTGCCGGGTGACATAAATGTAATTACCATCAGGAGTCACTTTGACGGAACGAAGATTCGACGGAAAAGCTACTGTTTGAATTTCAGTATCACTTACAGTGGAATAAACATGAAGTATTGACTCACTACCGCCCACAATATAAATATATTGGCCATCAGGAGAAATAACAATAACATTCGCCCCATAACCGCCAAAGTTTTTAGTAAGAGTACTAATTACCTGATTGTTTGAAGTACTTATTTTGTATATATTACCGGTGCGGCCAAGAACATAAACATATTGACCATCCGGTGTTATGGCTAAGTCAAGGCAACCGCTATCGATTCCGCTGATATTGCCAACGTTGATGTTATCGGATATCCGGATGACAGAGACAAATGAAGACCAATGATTACTCATATAGCAATATTGCCCATCAGGAGTAATTGCCATACCCGCTGAATCTGTCCCTGTTCCTATATCGCCTATTTTAGTATTATTGGCCGCGTTAAACTTTGTTGCATAATAACCATTGACAGTATTGCCGACGTAACCAAACTGGCCATCCGGTGTAAGGGCAATCCCCATGGGGTTGAAGCCTACGGAGATATTAGCAATTATCGTCCCGTTAGTCGCGCTGAGCACTGTAATTTCTCCAGCAGTGGCATCATTAACAGCAGTATTTATAAACATTTTTGTTCCATCAGGACTCAAGATAATATCACGCGGCCGTTTTGATAATGGGAAAGTGGCAATTACTTTAAGACGTGCATTATACTCCGTCTGAATCTCCGCGGCTGTCCGGGCGTAGTTGTAGATGCGCACGTCGTCTATTTGACCATTGAAGTACCCTCTTGCTGCATCACTGACTCTACCTATTGCGGCTACAGTATTGTTTGAAGGTATTCCCGTTGCAGAACTGTAAGAGGCATCAAGCGTACCGTTAATATACATTCTCCATTGGGTACCATCCCAAGTCATCACAACATAATACCAGGTTGCGGTTTGAAGTATAGATGCGCCTTGCAACCAATAAGCAGTACCATATCCTCCGTTTATTGTTGCTGCACCAACTTTCGTTGAATCATTTACTTGCAGATTGAAGTAATCGATTGATCCTGTAGTAGATTTATCAATAATTAGAGGGTTAGCACCTCCAGTGAGATTAAAATTATTAGCTTTTATCCACGCGGAAACTGTTCCCTTAGGCATATTATTTAGAACAGTTGAAGGAAGAGCCACATAATCATCCACGCCATCAAAGGAGAGCCTACCGTTGGACCAGGTTGCCCCGTAAACCGTGCCGTGATTGTTGTTACCCGAAACATCGTTGGCAACTACGCCGGAGGTCTCGTCAAATTTCCACCAAGCCACTGGTTTGTTCGGCTCATACCACCACAGGTCGTTCGAATAAGTATAAGGAGCCGGACAGCCGCCGAACATAATTACCCGTATCCCATCCCAGACCATTGAGTGACCAGATTTTCCTGGAGGGGATCCAGGTAAACCATTTGCGATCTTTTCTGTCCAAGTATTCGTCCCTGAGTCATACCACCAAAGGGCATTCTGGTAAGCTTCTTCATACCCACTAAACATAATACTTCTTGTTCCATCCCAAACCATTTGATGGCCTGCTCTTGCCGAAGGCACCCCCACCGCACCATTGGCTATCTTCTGAGTCCAAGTGTTAGTTCCCGGCTCATACCACCACAGGTCATTGAAACTATTAGTTCCATCCGACCCGCCGAACATAATCACCTTTGTGCCGTCCCAGACCATTGAATGAGCGTATCTTGCCGAAGGTGGGCCACCGGTGGGTGTCTTTTGCGTCCAGGTGTTTGCTACCGGGTCATACCACCATAGGTCATTCATCCTCACCCCATCATTATACCCGCCGAACATAATACCTTTGGTTCCGTCCCAGACCATCGCATGTTGACTCCGTGACACAGGCGAACCACCGACACCATTGGCAATCTTCTGAACCCAAGTGTTAGTTATTGGGTAATACCACCACAGGTCATTACTGACAATATTATAAGAAGTAATGTTCCCACCGAACATAATCACCTTTGTGCCGTCCCAGACCATTGAATGAGCGCATCTTACCGCGGGTGGGCCGCCGGCAGGTGTTTGCTGGACCCAGGTATTTGTTATTGGGTAATACCACCATAATTCGTTATTTCTATATTCAAAATTAATTCCTCCAAACGCAATGACTTTATTACCATCCCAAACCATTGGCATAGAATATCGGTCCGAAGGCGAGCCAGCCGCACCCTGAGTAATCTTTTGTGTCCAGTAAGCCGCTGTCGAGACATTATACTCCGCCAGAATCTGCTCAGCCGTCCGGGCGTAGTTGTAGATTTTGACGTCGTCTATGAAACCAGAGAAATAACGTGCACCGTTCATTCTTCCGATTTCAGCACTAACAGTAGGATTCATTGCTCCAACTAAATTATTCGTGTTTGTTCCTCTAAAAACCCCATCTACAAATAACTCTAAAGTATGGGTAGAATATTTATAAGCCATAACTACATGATGCCAAGTGTTGTTATTAAACTCGTTTGCTGGAGAAGTTATTATTTCTACGGCATCATTATCAGCATCAGTCATTGCAGCTCTTATTACTCCCGGTGTCAATGTTGCAGCACTACCTATATCTATAAACTGTTGATCATAGAAAGTACCATGATTAAATATTGTCATAGGGGCAGTCGTAGCATTTGTTTTAAACCATGCTCCTACTGTATAATCACCTGAGCCGGGTGATAAACTTGGGGCGTTTCCCATATTCACATAATCATCCGCCCCATCAAAGGAGAGCGCTCCGCCTGACCAGGTTGGACCATAGACCGTGCCGTTGTTGCCGTTGCCTGATGCGTCCGCGGCGGTCGTGCCTGAGGTCTCGTCAAACTTCCACCAAGCAACACAACCTGGAACGCTGCTTCCACCGGTTATATCCTGCGTGGTGGCAGAGACAGCCCCGCTCTGCGCCGAGGAGTTGCCGGCCGTGTCATAGGCCGCTATTTTATATGTATAAGTCATTGAAGCGGATAGCCCGCTATCACTATACGATGTGTTAGCTACAGAAATAAGATAAACGTTATTACGATAGATCTTATAACCGGCAAGCCCTGAACCGCCGGTATCGGTTGACGTATTCCAGGACAGGTTAATCTGGCCCTGTGATACGGCTGTTGCGGTAAGCCCGCCGGGTACGGTTGGCGCGGTAACATCCACGGTGGCCGGCGTGGTGGCGCTGATGATGTTGCTGTAACCGGAAATCTGCCCTGCGGCAGTCCGGGCGTAAATCCGGTAATAATAAGTCGTGGTGGCAGAGATGGCGATAGTGTCCGAGTATGCGGTCTCATTTGCCTGGACCTGCGCCGGCGGCGGAATTATCTGTATTATCACCATACCCGGCGCTATTAAATATGCAAAGTTAGTGCCATCCGTTGAGCGCTCTATGATATAGCCGTCTTCGTTAGCGGCGTTATCCTGCCAGTGGAGGTTAATCTGGCTTGGGCTGACGGCAGTGGCGGCCAGGTTGGTGGGCGTGCCGGGGACGCTGTTGTCTATAACGACGCCGGGCGTGGTAATGCTGACGGAGCTGCTGAGCGCTGAGTTATTTGCCTTGTCAAACGCGCCGATGATATAGGTGTAAACAGTTGCCGCGGTTAATCCGGAATCAAGATAAGTTGTGGCGGTTGTTTTGCCGACCTCGGTGCCGTTGCGATAGACCCGGTAGTAGTCTATGCCGACGTCATCCGCTGAAGCGGACCAGGTCAGGCGGATGGAATACGCGGATTGGACCGTGCCGGTAAGCCCGGCCGGCTGCGCCGGCGGCGTGGTATCCGTGGCCAGGGCAGACAGTGCAAAGTTCTGCTCTTTTTGCTGGGCGGATGCCAAGGCGGAAATCCCGATTGTATTTGAACCAATAAATCCATCCGCCTTTGTCCAGGCCATAAAGGTTTCGCCTATGGGCAGGTTGATAAACCGGTAATTGCCGGCCGCGTCGGTCATCGCTTTGAGCGTTAATTGGTCTTCCAGGCTGATGGGAAGCCTGATATCGGCGATGTAAAGGACCAATCCGGATTGCCTTAGGAGAAAACCGCCGGATACCAGGGCGACTTTGCCGCCGGCGTAGGTTACTTCTAATTCCACCTTATACGCGCCGACATTAAGAGTGTTGCCGGCATTGGTGGCTTCGGTGGCTAACTGGTTCAGGACGACTGATGCGCCGTTTTCCAGGGCAGAGGTAAATTTTGTCCCGCCCGGGAGCGTCAACATCCATTTATACTGTGTGATAACAACGCCGGGCGGCGGAATGACGTAAAAGGTGTCGTCGGTTAAATCCGTGGGGGTCCCCTTGTCATCGTATCTCATGCCGCGGATGCCCGGAGTTGTTTGAAGCGTAATGATGGCGCCGTAGACGGCGGATGAGTCGGAGGAATCAGTCACCCGGCCGTAGACCTCGGCTGATTGCGCGGCGGCAATCTGTTCTAATGTAAAATCCACATTGGTTACCGTTGCGCCCGGAGAAATACTGACGAATTGGCTGTTTAACTGGTAGCCCTCGGCAGAGGCATCCAACGTAACCAGGGTATTATTCCTGATAACCGAGATATTCTGGAGTGTGTATGTGCCGCCGGGCCCGGTATGGGTCCTGACGGAGCCGCCGAATATGAATGCGCCTTCTATCGGAACGCCGGATGCGTCCTTGACAGTGCCGCTGATGGAGGCGGCGGTCGGCTGGGTCTTTACCCATGCCCAGGGACGGACGCCTTTGAGTTTGGCCGGGGTGGTGTCGTCCGGCCCGATATAACCGGACCATTCGCCGGTGGTGTGAACTTTGCCTTTGCCGCCGGGCGTGGTGATGACCCAGTTGCCGTCTATGAACTCCATCAGTTTGATATCAGCCGAAGATAATTCTTCGGCTCTGATATGGTCAGGCAATATAATGTAAGGGGTGGCTTCTTTGCCTGCGGCGAAAGCAACCGGAGACGGCGCGGAGAAATCAGCGCCGGCAATAAAGACGTATCCGTCCGGTATAGGCGACAGGTTTTCTCCCTGATGCACCGGAGTCAGGTAGACGTCATCAACATCGTTGGTTACGGCGTTGGCCGGGACGGTAATCTGGCATTTGGGCAGGGTATCGTCGTCAAAGGTATTAAGAACGGTTTCCTGATTCTTCTTGATAAGCCCGATTTTCTTGCCGCGCCCTTTGAGGATCGCGGATGAGTTGACGGCTGTAGCGGAGGCGGTCAGGACTTCGGTGGACTGGATGGTATCAGAACTGGAAATCGTAACGGTAATAACCGAGTCAAGCGGGATATCGGGGATTTCATAAGTGCCGTCCGATTTGGTCCGGGCGGATTTGGAATTGTCCGAAGCGGATTTAGAGAGGATTGACCGGCCCGGAGCATTGCTATAAACTATAAGAACCGTGGCGCCGCCGACCGGAACGATATTATTATTAGAGGTCAGGATATATACCTGGCCTGTAACCGTGGACACCGAGGGTGTGCTTGAGCCGGTTCGGGTATCTGATTTCTTATTGCACAATCCGCCGTAGCTCAGCATAACAACAATCATTAAAACAAATGATAGCGTTGTCCTTAGCCAATTTATTCTACGCATGCGATACCTTCTTTCCCTAACATACGGTTAGGCATTCAGAATAATAAGTGACAGTAAAAAAATGGTGTTGAGATAATAATGGATAGAGAAATAACGAATTTAGGATTTACACCCGAATTAGAGAAATGTTTAGGCCCCTTTCCCATAACTGCTTTATACCACTATACAAAATTACTGTCAACCAAAATATCCGAATAATATCCCGAATTATAGTGTGGTAGTTTGGAATTACCGTTTATTCCCCCGCCGCCCTACTCAAACTTTATGTTGCCGGCTATTTTTTCTTCGGATTGGGTTTCGTCGGCTCGACGTGCTCCGGGAGAAAGGTCTCCGGGTTCAACCAGCCCTTGCATTCGGCTACGTAAGCCTGAAGCCAGCTGATTTCATCCTGAATCGTTTCTGCCGGAAGCGGCATCTCTACCTCTTTGCCGTCTTTGCCTTTGATGATTGCCGTTACCATCGGCCAGCCGTTGGAGTTGTTCTTGTCCTTGGAATAGCCGAACCGAACGATGGTTCCCGAGACCTTAGCGCCGTTATCATCTCCTTTGGACAGTGAGTCCTCAGGACGAACCTGCAATTCAATAGCGTCGCCTTTGAAGTATTTCTTGGAGCGCCGGAATGGGCCGTCGCCGATGCCGAAATGGATGTGCGAGCCGTATCCGCCGTTCTCTATGCTGCAGGACAGCCCCTGGGTGGCAATCTTCTGGCCCGACTTGACCATATCGCCGGCCCGGACGAGTATGTCCCAGGCGCAATGGCCGTATAGCGAAACGATATACGAGCCGTCCGGCAGGCGGTGCTCCAAAACGATAAGGAATCCCCAGTCACCTCCGGCGCCCTGGACCATCCGGACAATGCCGTCTGCAATGGCGTAATAAGAGCAACCTTCGCGGAACCAGGCGCAGTCCTCGGCGGCGTGGGTGCCGCCGGCGGCAAACGAGTTGCGCGGGTAAGAGGCAAAGAGGTCGCTTTTATACAGGCTGATGGGGTAGCGCCATTCTTTGGCTTCGGGCAATTCGCAAGCGGCGCAGGTGTAATCGTTGAACAGCGGAGCCCCGGTCATGCGCCATATCCATTCCACCCTTTTGGCGCCTTCGGGGCCTGTTAACTTCTCGGAATATTTGGTTCCGCCTTTATATTGGGCATATGGCTTTTCCGGCGCGCCCAGAACGTCAAGCGCCGCCTTGAGGCTCATCTTGACATAAGGGTCGCTCTCGGATGTATATTGCTTGTCGAGCGCCTTAACCGCGGTGTCGTCGCCGATATTGCTCAGGCAGTTGGCCGCGGCCTCGCGCACCATCGGCTCTTTATCAGACAGGAGTTTTATCACAGCCGGAATCTCATTGGCGCCGCCCGCCATCTTCAATGCATACAGCGCCCGGGTCCTGATGAACCATTTGGGGTTGCTGAGTATCTCGACATACGCTGGAGCCAGTTCCGGCTGGCGATAGCGGATAAGGTTCTCGATATCTTTGTCAGCCAGGTCCTTAAACTGCTTGAGCATTGTTTTTCGCTTTGCGGCGGATTTCTCGGCGATGAACTGCTGAACAAGGGTATCATCCTTGGTCTGCTTGGCATCGAACTCGTCTTTGCGGGTGCAAACGCCGACTGAAGGGTCCAGCGAATAGACGTAACCTGCAATTAAAGATATGATTATAAGAAAAAGGACCTTCTTCATACCAAACTCTTTTCCCATATCCATCAAATAGGACGCAGACAAACGCTAATAATTTCTATAAGGAGACCAGGAAACCAAGAGTATAATTCCTGTTCTCCTTGATTCCTTATACTTGGGCTGTTGGAGCGAAGCGACTTACAGCCCAGTATACCTGGCAGTAATTCTGGCGCCAAAGGCGCCATCAAACTGCCAGAGTATAATATTAATCTGCGTAGCCCGTAGGGCTCTGCGGAAATCTGCGTACCGTTCCCGCCGTAGCGCCCTATTCAATATTCCGTAATGTCGGAAAAAGAATCACGTCCCTGATAGACTTGTTGTTGGTCAGGACCATAACCAGGCGGTCAATGCCGATGCCTAAGCCGCCGGCCGGGGGCATGCCGTAGGATAAGGCGGTGACGTAATCTTCATCCATCTTGACGGCGCCTTCGGCCTTCTCCTTGAGCTGGTTTTCAAATCTCGCCTGCTGGTCAACCGGGTCGTTCAGCTCGCTGAAGGCGTTGGCCAGCTCCATACCGGCGATAAAGAGTTCGAATCGCTCGGCCAGCTCGGGGTTGTCTCTTTTGGATTTGGTCAGGGGACAGATGGCGGCGGGATAATCCGTGACGAATATCGGACCAATCAGATGAGGTTCGACGAACTTTTCAAACAGGTCGTTGGCAATCTTATGAAATGATGAGCCTTCTATGCCGGACTCCTTGGCCTTATTCAGCACTGCTTCCCGGTTGTGGTAATCCACGCCGCAGTGCTGGTTGAATAGTTCTATGTAAGTCTTTCTCTGCCAGGGCTGGGTAAGGTCCAAAGCAACGTCGTTGAATGTGATTTTAAGAGATGGCAAGACCTTTTTGGCTATCCCGGTTATCAAATACTCGGTCAGGTTCATCATATCGTTGTAATCGGCGTATGCCTGGTAGATTTCTATCATGGTGAATTCAGGGTTATGGTGAGTAGAAATCCCTTCGTTGCGGAAATTGCGGTTGATTTCATATACCCTTTCCATACCGCCGACCAACAGGCGCTTGAGGTAGAGCTCGGGCGCTATCCTGAGATACAAGTCCATATCCAGGGCGTTATGATGGGTGATGAACGGACGGGCGGCGGCTCCGCCGGGAATAGGATGCATCATTGGCGTTTCAACCTCGACAAAACCCTTTTCGTCCAAGAAATGCCTAAGATACCTGATTATATGAACCCGGTTGAGGAAAGTCTGGAGCACTTCGGGGTTGGAAATCAGGTCCAAATAACGCTGGCGGTAGCGGATTTCGACATCCTTGAGCCCGTGCCACTTTTCCGGCAGGGGCAACAGTGATTTTGTAAGCAAAGTCAGCTCGTTAATCAGTATGGTTATTTCGCCGGTCTTGGTCTTGAACGTCTCGCCTTTGACGCCGATGATATCGCCGATATCAAGAAGCTCGAAAACCTGATATTGTTTTTCTTCTATCCTGTCCTTTTTGACATAGAGCTGGACTTTCCCGGACCAATCTCGCAGGTCGAGGAAAGCGGCCTTGCCGTGCCGGCGGATAGCCATCAAACGCCCGGCTACGGTGACGGGCATGCCCCTATTAGCCCCTTGCGGGATAACCTCGCCGTAACTCGCTTCGCTCGAACTGCGAGTAACGGGACTGCCTACGGGCTGGCCTTCGAATTTATCAAAATTCTCGAGAACCTCTTTAATCGCGTTGCTGTCCGGGAAAGAGTAAGCAAACGGGTTGATGCCAAGTTCCTTAAGGGCATTCAGCTTCTTGAGCCGTTCTTCATGATAAGTATTCACTTTATTGTTGCACTCCCATCATCACTAATAATCCTTCGGCGCTCCGATACAGTTGGCTCCTGGGCGAGGACAGATTAAGCACTTTATATATATAAGGCAAAGCCTTGCGATACTGCCCGGCTTGATAATAATGGTTCCCGATCAAAAAATAAGGCAGGGGGCTATCAGGGTTGTCACGGATATCCTGTTCGTATCCGGCTATCATACTGAGGATGAATTCATTATCCATGCCTCCCAAAAGCGTGGGGGAATCAACGACCTTGCTGTCGTCCCTAAACATAGAACCGATATGGTCCATAAACTCCGTGGCCTTTTTGGTTTGGTCGAGTTTACCGTAAGCCATAAGCAGTCCGGACTGAGCCTCTTTATACTGGGGGTTAAGCTCCAGCGCCTTCTGGAATGAATCCGCCGCAGACTGGTAATCCTTGCCGGTATTCAGCATCTGCATGCCCCTCTGGTAATACATCTGCGCCATAGCCAGCGGCGCCAGGGCCGTCTCGGCAATCATGCCGCAACCGCTCGTGATAACGATGATAATCAGCAACAGCCATAACCGGTGTTTCATATCAGCCAATCCTCTTTAGAGCCGCTTAAACATATTGACACATAGTGGCAATATGCTTTTAGCGGGTCTTATCCCGCTTATTCCAGCGGGGTTAGAGCCAGTTTCAACCAGAGGCTGACCAGCCTTCGGCTGGAGCATCTATAAAGCGTTATGGCGCCGAAGCGCCATGGCGCCCTTATGGCGCTCACTGGGTCTTATTAGTCGCTGTTAGGCTTTAGCCGTTATCAGCGACTTATCCCGCATAGCGGGGCCCCGACTATTCCCCGCATAAGTGCGGGACTGCCTGCGGGCTTGCCGTCGGGACCTACATTCCCGGGTAACTTATAATAAAACTTACCACTGCGGTATGGGCAACAGGTGTTCCATAACGTAAGTAGACAAGTTATAGTTATTGTTTGCCGTAATCCTCTTTATCAACGGCACCGGCGCCTTATCCATCAGGAATCCGACGGCATAAACAGCCGAATTACGAATATTGACGTCCGGTTCATTTTCACATACATCAATAAATACCTGCGCCTCATCCCTGGCGCCGACTAATCCCAATGTATGCAAGGCGTAGGGCCGGAGCGCGGCATTGGCTTCTTTGGAACTATCCTTTTTGAGCCGAGGCAAAACTATATCCTGGTTTTTACCCAACATCGTCAACGCCACAGCGATATTAGTGTAGGCAACTCTGGATACATTCTTTTGCGCTTTATCCCAGGTTGTCATCAGGGTTTCGACGGCTTTGGGGTCGCCGATCATTCCCAGCGCCAAAACAATATGAGGAATGATTAACGGCTCGTCCTGTTGTTTTTCGGCGAGATTCAGCAGCTCTTTTACCGATTCAGTATCTTTCATCATGCCAAGCGCCAGGGCGGTTACGGCCTTGATTGTCGGCCGGGACTTCCTTTCCGACAAAGTATCCCTGAGAAACGGCTTGGCCCGTTCGTCGCCCAACAGGCCTAACGCCAGGATAATCATGCCTGACGGCTCCGGGCCACTTTTCGATTTTTTGTATGACGCTATTAATTCCCTGTAAAGAGACAATTCCTCGGCGGCGTCGTTAGAAGACGGCTCTGATTTAGAACTGAATAAAGCGGGATTAGCCAAGGCTAATTGGACTAATGATACGGCGGCAAACCCGCGCACTATCATGCTTCGATCTTGAGTCAACTCGAATAACGCCTTTTTTGAGGCGGCCGTATTAATCAGCCCCAAGCTGATGGCAACGCTGGTCCGAATGTCCTCCTCCTTATCATCGATAAGTTTCTTAAGCTCCTCAAAAGCCGCTTCATTGCCGATTCTGCCCAGACCCAGGATAATCCAGACACGCGCCCGCCGCTCGAGTTTTAACGCGGCGTCTGAAGGGTTAAGCAATTTAACCAATATCGGAACTGCATTGGCATCTTTTAAGTTGCCTAATGACAAGGCGGCGCTGCCGATAACCTCAATCTCATTCTTCTGGACAATAAACTCCTCCAGAAATTTCATCACAGCGGCGTCGTTGATATAACCCAAAGCTAATGCGGCAAAACCGCGCGTTACCTCGGTGTTTTTCTTGTCCAGCAAGGCTTCTTTTAGGATTTCTACTCCTGACAGGCTGCCGGTCATGCCGAGCGCCAAGAGTATATTATTCTTTATCAGAAATTGCGTATGCTTCTGATAAGCTTTTATAAGCAGCCCGGGAGCGCGCTCATCACCGGATTTAGCCAGTGCCAACGCCGCATTTGAAACAAGCGAGGAATTATCCTCTTCCATCAGGCTCTTTATCAACAGGTTAATCAGTTTCTCATATATCGGGTATTTGGTAACGGAAACGGTTCCGCCTGTATCAACACGTTTAATCCATTCTATGGGCTTATTCCTGAATTTCAGGTAGTTTTCCCTGTTTTTGCTCCACCAAACCTCCCATGAATCAACACCGGAACCTATTGACTGCAAAAGAGGCATCAATCCCGGGCCAAAACCGGACCTACCTGAAGATGAAGGCCCGCCGCCTGGACCGCCGCCGCTTCCGCCCCCGAGCCCGCCGCCGGGGCAAGACCCTTCTCCTGTATTACCTGATAATAACAGGCAAAATAAAACGGCCAACAATTCTATTTTAATAATAAATCTTAATCCCATTTTAGACTCACTTTTTTATCAGATAACCATAATTACATGGATTGTCAAGAATAATTCGGAACAAGAACCTCTGCAAATCAATGGTTTATGTTATGGAACGCTGATTATCAAAAACTATCCGGACAAGAGCCGGGAACGTTCAATTAGGAGAGCTCAAGAATAGATTCGCTTTTGATGCCGCCTTTTATGCTGATGGTGATTTCTTTTGCCGGTATCTTTTTGCCTGATGCCCCGAGCGCCTTTTTGGTAATATGCACTAATCCAGAACAGCAAGGCACTTCCATATGCAGGACAGTAACCGATTTTATGCCAGCGGTTTTGAATAAGGCGGTGAGTTTTTCCAGATAGTATTCGCTGTCGTCAAGCTTCGGGCAAGCAATAATCAGGACTTTATCTTTCAGAAAGTCCTGATGGAAATTGCCGTAAGCGTAAGATACGCAATCAGCGGAAATAACCAAATCGCTGTTTTGCAGGAACGGCGCGGTGGGCGGCACCAGCGCCAGCTGGATAGGCCAGTTGGCCAGCCCGGAATCCAGACCGGCAGATGGCGCGGCTGGCTGGCAGCGGCCACCTGATAAATCCCTGACCTGGGATGACGGGCAGCCGCAGGGCAGAGTTTTTTCCTGTAATTCCGTTCGGCGTTTATGTTTTTTGGCGGCAACGTCGCTCCTATGAGCGGCATCGACTGCGGTCTGATCAAACTGGGACACCTGGCGTTCTTCGACGATGATGGCGCCCTCGGGACATTCGCCGATGCAGGCGCCCAGTCCGTCGCAGTAGGTCTCGCTGACCAGTTTGGCCTTGCCGTTGACTATTTGCAGCGCCCCTTCTACGCAACCGGTAACGCATTGCCCGCAGCCGGTGCATTTAGACTCGTCTATCTTAACTATCTTTCTTTTTATCTTCGTCGTGTCTTTCATAGTTGCTGTCCTTCCCGGTGTTTAACAATGTCCTCCTATTAACATCTCCTGTTTCGGCGGCGCAGGGGGCATCCTTTTCCACATCCTTCAAATCACGGCCGATGCAATATTTGGTATTCGGGCACCACTCGGCGCAACCGAGGTCAAGCTTGGGATTCCGGAAACGATGTCCGCATTTTTTACAGCGCCTATAGACGTCGTCTTTCCAAAACTCAACCTGGGAACGGCAGTTCGGGCAGGCAACATCGAATATGTCTTCAGGCTTCCAGAATTGCGTATCCTGACCCGGGCATCTGGCCATAAACACCCTTACCTTCGGCTATTTCATCTAACCATATCTGGCAACAATATGATAGTTAATACTAGCCGACAACTATCGAGATTTTTCACCGTAAATTGAGACCGGCATTTTCAATAGCCTTATATTCCCTAATTGAGATTCGGTAAACCAGTCATATACCTCAGGGTATGAGTGTTTCCATTGGTATTTAGGCGAATACCAGTCAAACGTATCCAGGACACGCCAACGCCATTTTGAATCACATGAAATGGGCAACAAAAACAGGAAAAATTTGCCTATAAAAGGCATCTTAACCAAATAATAGTAGAAAATAGCTGTATAAGAAAACGGGTATAACAACCAAATCGGCAAATGAGTAGTGACCTTGCGGTAAATATCGCTGAAAAAATGAGTCACCATAAGGTGGGAGCTATAAACCCATATCGCTATTTTTCCGCCCTTCTTAAGCAAGGGAACAAGCTGAGAAAAGGCTTTCCCCGTATCAGGCGTGTGATGTAAAACGCCGATGCTGAATATATAATCAAAAGCTTCTTTCTTAAACGGCAATTTGAACACATCGGCCTGAATTATATGGCAACCTGGTTTCAATCCGATATTATCGAATGCGGCTTCAACCGCCAGCGACAGATCAAATCCAACCGCTTCGCCGCCATATTTATTAACCACTTCCATAAAACGCCCCATCCCGCAACCGGCGTCCAATACAAATTTGCCTTTCAGGCTGTTCAAATCAAAACCTGTTTTCTCTTTAAATGTTTCTTCGGTTTCAACGGTTTTATTTGCCGAATCAAGCTGGGTTAAGCGGTGCTTTTTCCATTCAAATGAAAAATTACCCACATACTTATCGGTTTCCACGAATCTGGGAATAAAATCAACTATTCTAAAGGAAGCACTGCATTTACCGCAGACAAGAGAACCTTCTTTTATCTCGCCATTTTCTGTTTTGCCGTCTTTGATTTCCAATGGCCCATAACAATCTGGGCAGGCTAATAAATCCAGTAATTTTTCTTTCATAACTAATATCTTTTCTGCCGTTCCGGGCAAAATACATCACCTGTTCTCCAGCGCAAAATATATAATCCTGTTTATTATGTCAAGATATCCCTCTTTTGGCGCCACCGCGCCGGCACCATTCCCGCTGCGGCGGGATGCCGCGGAGTTTATCCCGCTTTGCGCGGGGCGAACACGACGCACAAGCTGCCAGAGTACAACAATACCCTCTATATAAAAAGTTAAAACTTATTAATTAGATTTTAATTCCGGTGGCGTATTGCAGGCTTAATTAAGCAAAAAGTATGCCTGCAAGGATATTGTTTACCCTTGCTTTTATGAGTCTTTTTTTGCAATATTCTCAGATTTTTGCAGTAAAACGACCTCGCCGATCATATATATATTGGAGGACGATATAAGGCATGCCCTGCTGGAATCCTCCCGATGGCTATCGGGACGGGATGGAGTTTATCCCGCCCTTGGCGGGGCTGTGGCTCAATAAGCGGGATTTAAAAGTAAAGGAGGGTAACTGTATGTTTCGCATCAAAAGAAAAGGCGATGACCCGAGCATGGAAATAAACATGACCCCGATGATTGACGTGATTTTCCAGTTGATTATCTTTTTCATGTGCTCTATCCATTTTAAAGCGTTGGAGGGAAAACTAATGTCGTATCTGCCAAAGAATAAAGGGCCCAGTGAAACTGATTTTTTTGTTCCTCCGGATGAGCTGGACGAAGTGCGTATCAAACTTATTTACAGCCCGGATAAAAAGCCGCTGATGAGTAAAATTGTAATGGGCACGGAGGAGATACCAGACTGGGAGACGTTGGACATGCGGATTACTTCAATTGCGGCGGACCAGAGGACGAAAATAGACAAGAAACCTGCCCCGTTCAAGATAGACCCGCAATCAAAGATCCCGACCCAGGCGGTTATCAATGTAATAAATATGTGCAAGAAGGCAGGCGTCAGCAATGTAGAATTTGCGGCCAAGCCGCCTGATAAGTGACCTCTGGCGCGCCTTTGATTTTGCAATACAAAAAGCATGCCGGTGGAAAGTTATTTATCTTTACTCCTATAAAATTATTTTTACAATATTCTCAGATTTTTGCAGTAAAACGGCCTCGAAAGTCATATATATATTAGAGGGGCTTGGTTTTAAGGCCAGAAAGGCGTTTTGAGTGGATAATAAGCCTCAAGAACAGGAAAAAGGAGGTGCAGATAACCGGGTGCCGGATATCGAGTTGGTCAAGGCCTCGAAAAAGGGCGATAAAACCGCTTTTGAGGAATTGATTAACCGATATTACAAGGCGGTTTTCGGCTATATTTACCTGCGGGTAAATAGCCACCATGCGGCTGAAGAGATGACGCAGGAAACCTTTTTAAGGGGTTACCGGTCGCTCAGGAAGTTATCCGCCGGGACCGGATTTGCCGAATGGATTTTTACCATTGCCCGAAACTGTTACTCCGAATGGGTCCGTGACAGCCAGCGCATGGCCAAGCATAAAACCGAAAGCATGGAATCGGCTAAAGCAACCGACCCTGCGCAGGAAAGCAAGGCCGATAGCGCCGAGAAGGAGAAATTGGAAAACTTAATGAACCAGATGAAGGAATTGCCCGAATCTTATTACCTGATACTGACTATGAGGTACCAACAGGAAATGAGTTGCGATGAAATCGCCCGAACGCTCGACCAGCCGGTCGGGACGGTAACCAGCAACCTGGCGCGGGCTTATAAGTTATTGAAGGATGGGCTTAAATATGAATAATTCAGACGAACGCAATATACCTGTCGCGGCTGAGCCGGAGATACCCAAGGAACTGGAAGGAATGCTCAAGGCCACCTTCCGGAAAATAGCTCCGTCGGACGCGGGCGTGGCAAACTGCAAGTTGTGCATCGCCGGTTTGCCCAAGCCGGTTGAAACTATCTGGCTATATCCGATTCTTTATCCGGCCGCGGCAGTTATCCTGAGCATACTGAGCGTTTGGCTG
Organism: Planctomycetota bacterium; assembly: GCA_043808305.1. Taxonomy (GTDB): domain Bacteria; phylum Planctomycetota; class MHYJ01; order JACQXL01; family JACQXL01; genus JBBAAP01. Next base: position 19,605 of record JAZDFB010000148.1, read on the forward strand.
TTAATAGGCCATATGGTTCCGGATGGGTCGCAGGAAACACAGCTGGTAGCCGATACGGAGATTAAACTGGCCGACGGAACACTTTTAGGCGTCGGAAAAGATTCGTCAATCAAGATAGAAGAAAAAACTCGAACGCTGGTGCTGGAAAAAGGATGGGTCAGGGTCAACTGCCCTGCCACAGGCAACCAATCCGGCCAGAATAAATTACGCATTATCGCGCCGTCCGGCACGGTCATAAATAAGGGTAATAATTTTACAACCGGTTATTCGTCATCATCAAGAACCTTCTCCGTATGGGGAAGCATTGAAATTTTAACTTCTAATTAGGAGGTAGTTATGAACAGATTTACAGCCGGCAAAAAAGGCGTGGTTTTCATCGTGGTCCTGGGGATTCTGGTGCTCCTGGTTCTGCTGGGCGTGACATTCAGCATGATAGCCCGGATGGACTCGAACAGCGCGGCTTCGTATGCAGACCGGGTCAGGGCTAAAATAATAGCCCAGAGCGGCATCGAAACGGCTATTGCCAAACTCAAGGCGACGCCTTCCCAGTTCCCGCCCGATGCGGTTTACTGGGGCGAAGATGCCAACAGAAATGGAAAGCTCGACACGGGCGAGGACCAGAATAAAAACGGTATTCTCGACGTGAGCGACTGCCCTCTGGATTACGCGCTCAGGCCGTCTTTCGCGGCGGTCGACAATAACAATAGCCTTAAATCATTGGAATTCAAGAACCGCAAACGCGGATATTCGGGAGAATTACCGTCCGTTACGGGCGTGACCTCGGATGCATTCGCCGTCAAGATAACCGATGTCAACAGCATGATATACATCAACGGCGATGGCAAGGGCTTGGAACGGCTGCTCAATAACCTCGGCACCATCCTGGGCGTAGGCGACGGCATGGGGACAAAAATCATCGATGCCCGCAACTCATTATCGACCAAACGATTCTCCGCAAAAGAAGAATTAAAATCGACCCTTGGCGATGCATCCTATCAAAAAATGGCCCCCTATCTCACGGTCTATGCCTATGTGGACGGGAAGGTAATCAAACCAAAACCGTTAGAAGAACGTCCCTGCCGGACAGTAGAAGGCGATAAAAGGCAGTTAAACGTGGGAAACAATGTTTATACCTGGGCTTCGCTTAACTCCGGGAAATTGGAATTGGAACCCCGTGCACCGATAAATATCAACATCGCGCCGAAACCAATTCTGATGGCGGTGTTAGGCGGCCTGGAAGGTTTTTACCTGTATGAGAAAAATGTGTCCAGCAGCAACCTTGAATTCGCGCTGTTGTCTGTTCATAAGGATACGGGAACGGGAAATGAAAAAATGAGTATTGGCACTATTGAATCTGCGAGCATAGAACTAAAAGCGCTGGGACAGAACAGCATGGCAGAACAAATAGCCGATAAAATCATTGAGGAACGGGTTAAATCCCCTTTCATCTCATGGGAAGATTTTGACGGATTCCTCGATAACCTAAAAAAAGACAATATCTTCGGGAATGATCTTAAAGATAGCCAACAGGCCCGGATAGATATCATCCGCGCCAATGCCAACCCCAACACGCTTCTCAATGATTTTAATCCTAATAGCACCGCCTGGCGGTATGTCGACAAATCCGATTTAAGCGCTTATACAACTGAATTCTGTTTCCAACCGATGGGTTATTTTGAGATTGAAACACAGAGTATTATCTCGGTTCCCGCGCCGAGCTCTTCCGGAGGCCCTGTCCCGGCCGTGTCACCCAGGAAAATCGTATCTGACTACCGGATTAAATGCATCGTTAACCTCTGGAAAAATGAATCCCAGACCACCCAGAAAGATTTCGCCGAGGGAACTATTTCCAGTGTTTCACAATCAACCTCCACCCATAACGGGCAGACGCTCCAATTATATCCCGAACCTGATATCAGCGACTACGCCAAGAAGTGCGAGGCTGACGGCCAGATTTATCTGGCAACCACGCAAAATACCTCTCAAGACCGGGGAACCAACTGTAAATTACAGCTCCATTTTGATAAAAGTTTTAAGGCCAATAAGGCTCTGGGCATCCCCAATATTGTATTAGAATCATTAAACGGTTCTCCGCAGGGACAGCAGCAGGATCCGCTGCCCCGGCCCGCCGCCAAGAGCATATTTGACGATACCGCAGAAGGGCCGGGCACCTTATATCCTGATGGCGCACTTTGCGAATGGGGAACTTCCCTATCCTATAATGCCGGAAGTAATAATTTTCCCCAGTATACCCCCCAATCCAACCCGGCGCTTCCATACAGGTTCCGGGGCACGATTTCTTTCTGGGTAAAACCTGATTATTCCTTTGAAAGCACCAAACCGCGAATACTTTTCTCCGCCACCCGTTGCGATATCATTAACTTTGACCCAAGTATTGAAGGAATGTACAACACCACCGTTTTTGAACTTTTCGCTTTTCCTCTTAATTATCCGTCGTGGAGAACGACGGCCATTATTAATGGAGGAGGAGCCGGTTGTGAAGGTTATTTAATAAAAGAACCAAAAGGCAGGCTTCTTTGGTTCTGGGAAACAGATGAAAATCCTCCTTCGGAGGACATGGCCAGATATTCTGATGAATATTTTATCACGCACGGCAATGATGTTCAAAGGAATCGCAGTCAATGGATGCATATCGCCATGCTCTGGGACAGCGCCCCGCCCACCGATGACGGCATACCAAAACTCACAACCTGCTCTAACTGCGGCGGGCAGGGAACCAAGCCTCTACCCTGTCCGAGTTGCATCAAAGGGAAAGTCACCAGCGGCAGCGACGACTGAGGCGGTTGCGGCGGCACCGGGAGTGCCAGCGGCCCGTGTCCGAAAACTGTCACGACACCCAATCCGCCACAGGTTTCAACCTGCCCGTCATGTGGCGGGGCAGGAACGAAAGAGCAGGGCTGTGGAGCTTGCGGTGGATCAGGAAAGAAAGCCAACGAATGGGGACAAGGAACTTGCCCAGGCTGTAAGGGCAAAGGCACAGTTTCGAGGTCCTGCCCGGGCTGTGGTGGCAGCGGCAAAAAAGTAACCAGCACCGGGTCAACCACGAAAACCTGCCCTAAATGTAATGGCAGCGGCACGGCAAGCAGCGGTTGTGGGGACTGCGGCGGATCAAGTTCCACACCCGGATCAGGTTCCATACCCAGAAGGACGTCCTGCCCCCAATGCAACGGCAGCGGGTGGCAAACCGATAGGAATGGTAAAATCAGTACTCCAACCTGCCCTGTTTGCGGCGGCAGAGGCCAAACCTATGCCCCGGACCCCTATAACAATGGATCCCAAGACGTTTTCGCGCTTTACATAAATGGCGCTGATCAGAACACCCAGGATATCAGCCATAAACAAGGAGCCACTCCGCCCGACAAACCATTCAAAACCATTACCCCTCCTCCGTATCCGAACTTTGAAAAAAATGGTAATCTTATCCGCCTGGGAGAACGTTATGGTGCGCCTATATGGAACTACCCCGCTGACGCGACTATCGATGAGTTCACTATCCAACAGCATAATTCCATCAGAAGAAACGATAGCAGCAGCGAATTTGCAATGGAAGAGTATCAAAACGGCCGTTATTGCAAAGAGGAAGGAGCATTTACCTCAGGACTGATTGCGGTGCCGAAACTGACCGAGCAGAATTCTTCTATCCGTGCCTCGGCAAGCTGGACGGTCTATTACCCAGCCGGCTGGGATACCGCCCAAAATCCTGTAGAGGTCCAGTTCTTTGACGAGTCAAATAATCCTATCTCAGAAGTTTTGAAAGACAACAAAGGAGGCGAATTTGAGATTCCGCTCGACGCGGCAAAGGGCTCTATCAAATACAAGGTGTTTTTCAGAAGCAATACGTCTGATATGAATACGCCGCTATTGGAGAGCCCGATATTTGACGATATTAATATTAAGTTTATCTACCCTGAACCGATGATTTTGAAATGGGCATTAGATTAAATTTAATAGTTCGGCTGCCTGTGAAGTTGTCCGCCAGAGGCGGATGCGCCTCGGGAGCACAGCCGACTATACCCGGCAGTCCATCGGCTGTTAACGACAAAGGAGTGTTACAGCCGAGGATACCCAGCAGTAATTCACTAACGTTCAAACTGCTGGAGTATAAGTCGCTACGCTCAAACTGCCGGAGTAGAACTAATAAAGGGGACAGAAGCAATCTCTTTACCCCCCGCTTATCCCGTCTGGGGTTTATAGAGGGGGGTAATCCTTCCTTGGCTCCGCGCACGGCGCTCTGCATTTTATTATCTGCCTGCTTCCTGTTAATAGCCCCTGTTCTTGCCCCGGCTGAGGATGGCAAAAAAGCAGAAATAGAGGCGTCGCTGTCGCTTGCCAACATAACCAAACCGGCTGAAGCAATTGTAATACAAGGGAAAACCAATCTGCCTCAAGATATCATCCTGAAAATAGCGCTTAAAGGGATAATTTACAGCCTCAATGGCCTTGAATGCAGCTCTTTATATGTCATATTAGTTAAAACAGATAAAAACGGGTTATTTAATGCTAAAATACCCACGGGTAAGCAATCTTTCCCGGCGGAAGAATATAGAGCAGAAATTACCGTTGATACCGAGTCGATAGAAAACAGGAAAAAGGGATTGACAAAGCTGGGATTTAAGATTGACGAGCTGTTAAAAACCAAGTCCGTCAAACCGATTTACCTGGCATATCCTTATATCCTGGAACGCCGCGAGAAACGCGCCATAAGCTTATCCCTGACATTAAAAAAACTGATTGATTTCTACCCGGAGTTCAGCAATTATATAGCCAATTACAAAAAACCATCGGATCCGCCATTGGACACCAAGCGTTTAAAAGAAATCCAGGCGGCCATTTCCGCCGAAAAAACATTCATTGCTACCGCCCAAGGCACGCAAGCTTTAATACGGCAAATAAATACCACGTACGAAAACCGGAATATCTTCCTGGACACAGGTGAAGCACCGGCCCTGCCAGGCATCGATGGTGTCAAGGGAATTTATGCCAAGATCTTTATACCGGAACTATGCAACAAAGTATTACAGGATACTTATTATTGGTTTGATATCTTCCGGAATGCGGTGGGGCGCGAATTCTGGCGCGACTCGGATAAAAATCCCGCGTCTCAAGGAATGACTATGGCCCAATGGGAACCCCTCGGCAAAGGATTAAAAATCCATATCAACAGGATTACGGATGAGTATAACAGCTACAAAAGCGAAGGACTTTTCGCCGGCGAGTTAAACGCCAAGGCCAACGACATCCTGTCATTGCTTAATGATTTGAATAATATTGGCGAGGCAATAACGGCTCACCTTAATGCTCCGGACGACAAAAAATTATCCGGCCGCCTGCAAGAGCTGAAACAATCCACCATTACCAAGATAGGAAAATGCGCGCCGGCGCCGGCAGAAACTAAACCAGACTCACCGCCAAAAAAATAATACCCCCCCGGTTCATCCCTGCAATTTATCCTTAATAAGGCATGCCCGGATAACATCCCGCTCGGCCGCAGTCAACGATTTCTTCTCCAGTTTCTGGATGTGCGCCGGCTGGGTGAGGATGAACAACTCGTTAATTTCCTTAAGGGATATATCCTTTATCAATCCCGTGGCAATACCCAGCCTGATAACCGAAAAAAGCTCCAGCGCTTCCTCCGATGAAATCGAACGCGCGTAGCGGAGAACCCCGTAAGAACGGTAAACCTTATCTTCCAGCCGCTTGTTGGAATCATTAAGCAGTTTATCCCGGCAGCCGCGTTCGTATTTTACTATTTCCGGGATGATATTGGCCAGCTCGCTGGCTATCTCTTTTTCCGCTTTTCCAAGGGTCACCTGGTTGGAAATCTGGTAGAAATCGCCGGTCGCTTCGGTGCCCTCGCCGTAAAATCCCCGGACCATTATTTTTATCCGGCCCAGCGCCTGGAATACTTTGTTTATCTGTTTGACCATGGCCAGGGCCGGCAGATGAAGCATAACCGAAACCCGCATGCCGGTACCCACATTGGTAGGACAGGCGGTCAGATACCCGAATTGCGGAGAAAACGCGTATGGCAGGACCCCTTCTATCTGATTATCAAGAGCATTTATCTCTTCCCATGCTTTATCTATCTGCAACCCTGATTTTAAAACCTGAAGCCGCAGGTGGTCCTCCTCATTTACCATTACAGCTTGAGATTCCTTTCCGTTGACGAAAAGCCCCCTTGCCCCGCTTCCTGAAACCATATCCTTGCTTATCAAGTGGCGCTCAAGGAGAACGCCCCTGTCCAGGCTGTTCATTTCCTTCATAGGAAAGTACTCTATGCCTGATTTGGACAGAACCGGTTCAAGCTTGGTCCTGACATATCCTTCTATTTCGGACAGCTGTTTATCATCAGCCAAAGTCAGGAAAACAAAACCGTGAAGATTTCTGGCCAGCCGGACGCGGCTGCTGATAACCACATCAGACTCCGGACCGTTGCCCTTGAGCCACTCGCCGACCTGCGAAATAAAACTATCTGTTTTCATCCGGCTTCTTGTCTTTGACTGCATTCTTTCTGGGACTGGGTTTTTGCCGTAATAAATTAATTTTATCCCTGATTTTAACGGCCTCTTCAAACTTCTCAATCCTGACTAACTGCTCAAGCTCTTTCTGCAAATCCTTGAGCTCCTTTTCCTTCAATACATTAGGATTAATCTGAGCCGGAACTTTCCCTGTATGGTGCGTGCTGTTATGTATCTTCTCCAGCAAAGGCTCGACGCCGCTCTTGAATACCTCATAGTCATTGGCGCATCCGAACCTCATTTTGGTCTTGAAAAGCAGGTAGCTCATCCCGCAATGGTCGCATTTGGCATCTGCCATTTCCTTGACCATCTTTCCGATAATCGGCTCCATAAAACTGCCCATTAATTCGGCCAGCGAGAACGGCATCTTGTGGGTTACGCCCTCTTTCTGGGCGCAATCGGCGCAGAGATGAAGCTCCTGATTAATATTATGGTTGACTATCTCCGTCATATGGATAGTCGCCTGTTTTTTATTGCACTTACCGCACAGCATAATAGCACGCTCCGCACTGGTCTGATTCCCAAACGCAGACCTTTATTACCTTGACCCGTTTGGTCTTCAGCTTCTTTTGAATCTTACCTGATATTAGGAATGAAATATTCTCGGTGGTCGGGTTTAACCTGCGGAAATCCGGCAGTTCGTTCAGGTAGTTATGGTCATATTCTTCCAGAACCGAATTAATCACCTTCTTAAGCTCGTCAAAATCAATAACCATACCCTGCGGATTAAGCTTGCCGCCGCGTATCGTAACCTCGACGTTCCAGTTATGCCCGTGCAGGTTCTCGCACTTGCCGTGGTACCCGCGCAGGCGGTGGGCCGAGGAAAAATGGCTTTTTACTAAAAGTTCATACATATCCGTTAATTACTTACTTATATCTTGAAGCAATGTCAAGCTTTTGGTATGGCTTGACTTGTATGAAGAAAATAACCAGTAAATTACTGAGGGAATCCTGCTTCCAGGGCAACCTGGAGTGCGGCCTGCCGTTCATCATTATCCCCAAGAAAGGCCAATCCAAGAAAACGGCCGTGGTCTCGGTGCTCTACGGCTCGACTGACAATAAGTTTATCCCGCCGGGCGGCAACCAGGAAGAGGTGCCGGCCGGCATCGCCCATTTCCTGGAACACCAGCTATTCAAGAAAACCGAAGGCGACCTGAGCCAGGAATTCGCCCGATACGGGGCTTATTATAACGCCAATACCGGGTATCATTCCACTAATTATTTCTTCACCGGCACCGATAATTTCGAGAACAACCTGGAAATACTGATGCGCTTGACCAGCCAGCCCTACTTTTCAGCCGAATACGTGGCCACGGAAAAGCTCATCATCGAGCAAGAACTCCGCATGTACCTGGATATACCGGATGTAAAGATATACCAGAATCTGCTGAAGAATATGTACCACTACCACCCGATAAATATAGAAATCGGCGGCACCATAGACAGCGTCCGGAACATCACCCCGCAGTTGCTGGAAAGATGCTACCGGCTGTTTTACCAACCGAACAATATGGTCATAACCCTGTCCGGGGATATGGACCCCGAAGAATCCGCGGCCACTTTAAACAAAATATGGGCAATTAAGTATGACAAGCTCGACGCCGCCGTCAAAAGGGTCGTACCGGACGAGCCCGCCGGCATTAAAACCAATTCCGCCTCGGAGCAGATGTCCGTAGCCAGGCCTCATCTGCTGATAGGATACAAAGATACGGTGGTTGGGTTAAAAGGCAAAGACCTGATTACACATAACATTATAAACGATATAATGCTGGAACTCCTTTTAGGCCACTCAGCCGAGATATACAACAAACTCTACAAGGAAGGCCTGATTGACGATAATTTCGGCGCCTCTTACAGCAACTATGAAACATACGGGTTCACCATAATTAATGCCGAAACGGATACGCCGCAGGAACTATACCAACGGCTTCTCAAGGAAATAGCCAAGGCAAAGAAAGCACGATTCAAAACCAGGGACCTGGAAAGGATTAAGAACAAGTTCATCGGCAAATTCATCTCCGCCTTCAACTCTTCGGAATCGCTGGCAATGATATTCAGCGCCTATTACTTCCAAAAAATAAACGTCTTTGATATCCCCCGGTATATAAAGCAGATATCATTGAAGGATGTACAGGAAAGGCTGTCCGTGCATCTGGACGAAAAGTATCACTCGATATCACAGGTTCACCCCGTTAGCAACGCCGTCTCTAACGGAGCAAAGAACACAAAGAGTTAAATGCATAAATTATCCTTAACTGTCTTAATTATCTTAAGCCTTGCTTTGGCCGGTTGCGGCAAGTCGGAGGATAAATCTCCTGTCACACCGGGACAGGAAATAACTGTCAAACAACCACTACCGTCACATCCATCCGTAATTCAAAAACCTATCTCTACTACTGGTCAAACATCTGTACCAATAGCCAGCGGTAGTAGCACACCTCTTCCGCCTGATGAAGCACGCCAGAAAAAGATAAACCAAGCACTAACCAAAATCACAAGTCAAGACAGTAATGAGCGAAGAAATGCTATGTATGCCCTTATTGAATTGGATGCCCAAGAGACTATCCCAAATATTATCAAACTATTACAGGATAATGACCCAATGGTTCGCCAGTCAGCTGTTTATGTATTTCAGGACATGGACATTGACGCAAAAGAAGCTATCCCGGCCATTACCAAGCTATTGCAGGATAATGACCCAAGTATTCAAATATATGCTATGGAGGCACTGAAGAACCTTAGCGCTAAAGAGGCTATCCCGGCCATTACCAAACTATTACTGGATATGAACCCAAAAGTTCGCCAAGAGGCCGCTGATGCATTGGTGCGACTTGGTGCTAAAGAGGCTATACCAGACATTATTAAACTATTACAGGATAATGAACCATGTCTTCGCTGGGAGAATGCTATTACATTGGGACGACTTGGCGCTAAAGAGGCTATTCCGGAAATAACCAAGCTATTACAGGATAGTGACCCAAAGGTTCGCCGGTCGGCTGTTGATGCATTGGGGAATATTGGCGCTAAGGAGACTATCCCGGACATTACTCGATTATTATATGATAATAACCCAGATATTCGTGGGTCGGCTGTTCGGGCATTAGGGCGCATTGGCGCTAAGGAGGCAATCCCAAATATTATCAAACTACTACAGGATAATGACTCAAATATTCGCTGGTCGGCTGTTATAGCATCGGAGGAACTTGACGCTAAGGAGGCTATCCCGGAGATTATCAAATTATTACAGGATAATGACGAAAGTGTTCGCTGGTCGGCTGTTGGTGCATTGGGTAAACTCGGCGCCAAAGAAGCCATCCCAGCCATTACCGGATTATTACAGAATGATGACTTTTGTGTTCGCCAGTCAGCTGTTGATGCATTGGGGAAACTTGGCGCTAAAGAGGCAATCCCGGACATTACCAAACTATTACAGGATAATGACTCAATGGTTCGCGAGTTTTCTATTAAGGTATTAGGATTACTTGGCGCAAGTCAAGCCGTTCCTGAATTAGTCAAACTTTTAGATGATGAGGATAATCATATTCGCGATTTTACGGCATTGGTCCTGGTAGAATTAGGTGCCAAGGATAAAGTACCAAAGAAATCAATAGAGGATATAAAAGAACTTTTAGAGTGGGATGATTATTCGGCCCGTGCCCGTGCGGCGCTCAAAGAGCTCGGCGTTCTTGGATATTAGAATGAACTAATATAAATAAGGGCGGCGCCAAGTAGCAGCCCCATTCGAGTTCATTCGTGTGAATTCGTGGTTCAATAATAATTAGTATTCTTTGTGTGCTTCGTGTCTTTGTGGTGAGCAATATATATGGAAAAGAAATCAGAAGTCCAGGAGATACGATTAGACCTTATCATTCCGAACCGATTCCAACCGCGCAAGGCCTTTGACCAGGCCGAGTTGCAGGAGTTGATGGACTCCATCAAAACCGCCGGTGTCCTGGAACCAATCATCGTCCGCCCCGTTAGAAATAAGACGCCCCGCTCTATGGCCACAAAGAACGAGGCTATCTCTAACGGGGCAGAAGAAAAATACGAAATTATTATGGGCGAGCGGCGTTTCCGGTCCTGCCAGGCGCTCAAAATGGCCACCATCCCGGCCGTGGTCAAGGAGGCCGATAACCGCCAGATGCTGGAATGGGCCATCATCGAAAACACCCACCGCAAAGACCTCAACCCCATCGAGCGCGCCAAGGGATATAAGCAGTTGGCCGACACCTTCGGGCTGACCCACCAGCAGGTATCCGAGCGGGTGGGCGTCGGCCGGACCACGGTTACTGATTTTATCCGCCTTTTGAGCCTGCCGGCTGAGATACAGGCCGATGTCGGACGTCAGACAATCAAGGTCGGGCACGCTATGGCTCTTTTGGCAATTCCCGACCCCGAACGGCGCCGTAAAATCTGGCAGAGGGTCAAAAACGAGGACCTCTCGGTCAGGAATCTGAGAATCATCGTTGATTCGTTGTTTCACCCCAGAGGCATCGCCGTCGGCGTCGGCCGGTCGCCCCAGTATAAAGAATTTCATTGCGGCAACGACCCGGCCCTCAGGGAGTGCGCGGAACGAATCAGGCAAAAATTAGGCAACAACACCAATGTGCGTATCACTTCCGGTAAAATGGGCGATAAATTAATCTTCGGCTCGATTTCCATAGGCTATTCCAGCGAGGATGAACTCCAGCGTATCCTTAAAATATTAGGATAGGCAGGTGGACAGGGGGAGGTGTAGGGGATATATATTATGGGTAGCCTACACCCCTAATGGATATAGCCTACCCCTCCAACGGATATGACCTACCCCTCTAACGGATATAGTCTACCCCTCTAACGGATATAGTCTACCCCTCTAACGGATATAGTCTACCCCTCCAACGGATATAACCTACCCCTCTAATGGATATGACCTACCCCTCTAACGGATATAACCTACTCCTCTAACGGATATAACCTACTCCTCTAACGGATATAACCTACCCCTCTAATGGATATGACCTACCCCTCTAATGGATATGACCTACCCCTCCAACGGATATGACCTACCCCTCACTATCCATACACCATCAGCTTAAAATAAGGGAAAATGTCGGACGTCCGACAATTTGACCGGAGAAGCGGATTAAGCGGATTTTATCTCATCACCCGTTTTAACCTTACCGCCCTTAACAACCTCGGCGAAGACACCTTCCAGAGGCATTATGCAGTTGCCGACCTTATGATAGATAGCGCATTTGGTGTGGCATTCCTTGCCTATCTGGGTAACCTTGAGTTGCACTGATTCCCCGATATTAAGAAGCGTCCCGATTGGAAGTGATTTGAGTTCTATCCCCTCGGTGGTAAGGTTCTCGGCAAACGAGCCGAAATCAACCGCTAAATCAGGGAATTGTTTCCGGAACCGGTCAATAGACTCTATAGCAAGCAGGCTTACCTGCCGGTGGCCCGGTCCAGAATGAGCGTCATTAACTAATCCTTTACCGACCTCGAGCTCACATTCCGTGACATTCTTCTTAGAAGTGCCCTTGCGTTGGCTGATACAAACCGCGACTATCTTACCTTTAAGCATACATTATCACCACAAAGAACACTAAGGACACCAAGAATCGCTTTGGGCTATAAGTTATCAGTCATTAACCAATAAATAAGTTACTTTGTGCTCTTTGTGTCTTTGTGGTTATATTTCCAGTAACCGCTTTTACCGCCGGACTTCTCTATCAGTTTTATATCGCCGATAACCATGCCCCGGTCTATGGCCTTGCACATATCATATATGGTCAGTCCGGCCACCGAAACCGCCGCCAGCGCCTCCATCTCCGCACCGGTCCGGTCAATGCACTCCACCAAACTTGTTATCTCCACCTTATTTAGTTTTGCTAACTTGAAATCTATCCGAATATTGGTGATATTTATCGGGTGGCAGAGCGGAATCATCGTATGCGTGGCCTTGGCGGCCATAATGCCGGCCAGCCGCGCCGCTTCCAGGACATTGCCCTTTTTTATTTTATCAGCGGTTATGGCCTTGTATGTGGCCGGCTTCATTTTAACCCAGGCTGAAGCCCTGGCCATTCTTGCTGTTACATCCTTGGCGCCGATGTTGACCATCTTGATACTGCCTTTGGGTGTCAGGTGCGATAATTTCATAATTTGTTAGTAGCCACAGATTTCATACTTGGGCTGTTGGAGTAAAACGACTTACAGCCCAGTATACCTGGCAGTAATTCTGTCGCCAAAGGCTCCATCAAACTGCCAGAGTACAGATTTTCTTAATCCGTGTAATCTAATATACTACCCTTTCCCAATCAAGACTTTTACCACCAAAGTTAATGATAAGTCCAACCTTCAATCCCGTGGCTTTAAGATAATTTATAGTTGGCAGTTTGAGCGTAGCGAATTACCTGCCAACTATAGCTGGCAGTAAGTCGTTCCTCCAACTGCCAGCTATAACCTGTGCTCTTTCTATATCTGTAATCTTGCTTATACCCTTTAATTCCACCAGCACATTTTTATCAATAATAGTGTGGCAGTTTGATGGCGTCTCGCAAAGCGGGAGCGCCAGAAGTACTGCCAACTATACTGGGCTGATAACTCACTACATTCTAACAGCCCAAGTATAAAATCCGCTTGATATTGTTTATCAAGTTTTTCTCCTTTGTAATAAATATCTATCCTAACTTGTTTTTCAAATGGTATCTTCGCCTTTTCCAACTCCTTGCTCATTACCTCTTCATAAACGGCTTCCAAAAACCCCGATTGTAATTCCCGATGGATTTCCATAGCAATACCAATTATTTTATAGGTAAGTTCTTTGTAAAGAAATCCATCATCTTTATTAGTCATAAAAAATTACACCGATTAATCTGTGTAATCTGTGGCTTCCCCGATGTTCTTCGGGACTCCGCTGCGGCTCCGCAATCCGCTAATATATTACAAGTACCGGCTATCCTCCTATCCTGGACATTACATTATTCCGGCAACATAAATGTTTCAAAGGTTTGTTCAATACCGCCTGCTTTATGGCGGCTTCGAGCTTATCGGGCTCAAAAGGTTCCGCTCTCAAAATATCCTTGATATCTATTTCGTCATCAGAAAGCAGGCACGATTTAAGATGCCCGTCCGATGTCAGCCTGAGCCTGTTGCATTTGTCGCAGAACGGGCTTGAAACCGGGGCGATAAATCCCAACCAGCCTTTGCCGTCATCCAGCCTGAAATACTGTGCCGGATTGAT
>JAZDFB010000149.1:0-43441 GCA_043808305.1 Planctomycetota bacterium
GTTTGAACGTTAGTGAATTACTGCTGGGTATCCTCGGCTGTAACACTCCTTTGTCGTTAACAGCCGATGGACTGCCAGGTATAGTCGGCTGTAAGTCATTCTTCCAACAGCCGAACTATAAAAATATCACCTATGACTCAAGCAAATATCATAGACCTGAAACTGCACGAGGGCAATGAGGTTACCGTTAAGGGCTGGCTCTACAACAACCGTTCCAGCGGCAAGCTCCAGTTCCTGCAGGTGCGCGACGGCACCGGCATCGTCCAGGGCGTCCTGTCCCAGAAGGACGTCGGGCCGGATGTCTTTGATAACACCGCTAAAATAACGCAGGAATCGTCCGTAATTATCACGGGCAAGGTCCGCAAAGACGACCGCGCCCCGGGCGGTTACGAGCTGACCTTGTCCGGCGTGCAACTGGTCCAGATGAGCCAGCCTTATCCCATCGCGCTCAAGGACCACGGCATCGGCTTCCTGATGGAACAGCGCCATCTCTGGCTCCGCTCCAAAAAGCAGGCCGCCGTGCTCCGGGTCCGGGCCGGCATCATCCGCGCCATCCGCGACTATTTTGACGGCAACGGCTTTGTCCTGGTTGACGCGCCGATACTTACTCCGGCCGCCTGCGAGGGCACGTCCACGCTGTTTGAAGTGAACTATTTCGACGACAAGGCATACCTTTCCCAGTCCGGCCAGCTTTACAGCGAAGCCGCCGCCATGGCACTGGGCAAGGTCTATTGCTTTGGCCCGACCTTCCGGGCGGAAAAGTCCAAGACCCGCAAACACCTGACCGAATTCTGGATGGTCGAGCCGGAAGCGGCTTATTACGAACTGGATGACGTCATGAAACTGGCCGAGGGCGTAATTTGCCACATCGTCAGCTGGGTGCTCAAGAATTACATAGAGGACCTGAAAATCCTGGAACGCGACATCAGCAAGCTGGAAAAGGTAAAACTGCCGTTCCGGCGGATTTCATATAGCGAAATAGCCGGGATGTTCAAACAGCACGGGCACGAATTCAAAGAAGGCGACGACCTGGGCGCGCCGGAGGAAGAATTCATCGGCCAGCATTTTGACGCGCCTATAATGGTGCACCGGTTTCCCACGGCGGTCAAGGCATTCTATATGAAGCCTGACCCCCAGGAGCCCGACAAGGCGCTGTGCGTCGACGTGATTGCGCCCGAGGGCTACGGCGAACTCATCGGCGGCAGCCAGCGCGAGGATGACCTGGCCGCGCTGGAGAAACGCATTGTCGAGCAGAAACTGCCCCGGGCGGCTTTTGAATGGTATCTGGACCTGCGCAAATACGGCTCCGTGCCGCACGGCGGATTCGGGCTGGGCGTCGAACGCACCGTTGCCTGGATCTGCGGCCGTGAACATATCCGCGAATGCATTCCATTTCCAAGGATGCTTTATAAAATATATCCGTAACAAGCATTAGAACTGAAAAAGGGATAAAAAAAAGCAGAATTAAGTATGTGGCGCCCCCGCTGGAATCCCGCATAAGTGCGGGATTTCGCTGCGGCTCAATAAGCGGGATAAACTCCGCGCCCATGCCTGTCCCGCCACAGGAGGGAGCGCTCTTATCCCCGACGGGAGGCCGAATGCGGCTCTGGCGCTCTGCGTCCCCGGAATTAGGATAAGGCTCAATACTAAAGTGTTTATGGAATACATATTTACTTGATTGTTTGTTGTTTGTATATTAATTTATAGCATCTAATCGGGTAAACTATGGGTGTTAATTCTTGTTTGGGGTAATAAAATGAGTCAGCCTGAAGAAAATAGCACCATCGGCACAGCAAAGAAAATACTGGTAGTGGATGATGATGCAAAAATAAGAGAATTACTGTTCCAATTACTCAGCAAAGTAAGTTATCAAGTCGTAACTTCGCCCACCGGTTTTGCCGCTTTGGAATCCCTTAAAGATGATAGGCCCGATTTGATAATTATGGATGAGCGCATGCTGGGGATGGATGGTTTGGAAATACTAAGGAAAATCAGGTTATTTGACAAAGAAATACCCATCATAATGTTGACCGGTCATGCTTCGGCTGAGTTGCAAATTGCGGCTTTGAAGCTGGGAGTGAACGACTTCCTGATGAAAGGTACCTCAACCGGACGGTTTCTTAGGGTTATTGAAGAGATATTTGACCGGCAAAAAGCAATAGCCCTGAAGAAAAAATCTTATAAAAAAGAAGGTGATATTACCGGCAGAATAATGGTGGTGGATGATGAAGTCAAGTCTCGGAATATGCTGGAAAAGTTCTTGAGAGAAGAAAACTACGAGGTCCGTTCGGTTGCCTCGGGAGAAGAGGCTTTGACCGCCATAAAATCAATCGGTTCCCAGCCGGATGTCATTTTACTTGATTTAATGCTGCCCGGAAGGGACGGATTGGTAATCCTTCAGGAAATCAAGAAAGTTAATAAGGATATTGCGGTCATCATGATAACCGGAGCTTATGATGAACAATTAAGGACGAACGCCATAGAATTAGGCGCGCTGGAATGCCTGAAAAAACCCCTTGACCTGGAACATCTGCGGTTAACCATTCAAATACGTGGTTTTGGGAAAAATTATATGACTGTCGACGCGAACGAATAAACGGCGTAACTGATGTTAAGGAGACGGCAAATTAATTTATATTGTTGCATATGATTTATAAGAACTGTGAAAGGAGAAAACAATGAATCAACCAGATAAAATCAACCCTAAATCCACAATTTCAAAAATAATGGTGGTGGATGATGACCCGCATGTCCATAATATTTTTAAGCAATTATTTGATAAAATGGGCTATGAAATTGTTTCCGCTAAATCAGGCGAAGAGGCGGTTGAAAAAGCTTTCAACGAGGTATTTTCGATGGTTTTATGCGATATTGAAATGTCCGGGATAGATGGCTTGGCGACACTCAAGGCCATCAAGAAGATTAATCCGGCTTTGCCAGTGGTAATTATGAGCGGCCGCGGAACGCACGACCGGGTTATCAATGCGCTGGGAAATGGCGCATCTGATTTTATCGCCAAGCCATTCAGCCTTCGCCAGACAACCGTGATTCTTAATAAAATATTGCATCCCGAGCTCGAAAGCGATTCGGAATATCGCAGCCCGATGGATAGTGTTTTGCGTGAGGGATATTATAATCTGCTGATAATGACCAATAAATTCATAGAAATCAAGAACCGTTATTTGCTGGGGCATTCCGACCGCGTCGCTGAACACGTCTTAAAAATGACAAAAGCCTTGAAGATCCCCGAAAAGACAGAAGAAGTATTCCGATGCGCCGCGGCTTTGCATGATATCGGCAAAATCGGAGTAACAGATTCTTTCCTGCTGAAAAAAGGCAAATTAGATGAATTCGAGTGGCGGGATGTCAAGGCCCATCCATCAATCGGCAGGATTATGGTTGAACAGGTTAAATTGTTCAGGGCGGAAGAGCCTATAATCGAACATCACCACGAGTGGTATAACGGCGCGGGTTATCCGAAAGGGATAAAAGGGGAGGAAATTCCTTTGGGCTCCCGCATTATTTCCGTGGCGGATGCTTATGACGCGATGACTTCGGAGAGGCCTTATCGCGCCGCAATGGATAAAACTGCCGCATTGAACATCATCAAGGAATACAGCGGGAAACAGTTTGACCCTAAAGTGGTCGAGGTGTTTTTAAGCGTAATTTGAAGGATAATCTTCAGCGTCAGCCCGGCAAATCCAATGCTGATTATCCCCACCGGGATATAATGCCAAGTTGATGCTTTATCCCGGGCTGTTTCTTAAATGTATTTTTAAACAATAAAGGAGCGGTAATGCCATGTCGCCACGGCGCGGGATATTTTATTTGATATTGGTTTTATTGGCGATAATCGTTTGCATTATCTGCTATTCCCTTAATTTAAAGCCAAATTGGCACTGGGAAAATTTGACACTCCATTCCACGGCGGAATCCATCGGCGCTGTGGCGGCTATCCTGATGGCCATATTCGCGTTACAGCGGAAAACAGCCAAAAATAACACCGAATTATTTTTCCCGACAATAGCGTTTATAAGCATGGGTATAATGGACGGATTCCACGCCGCTATTCTCCCCGGTAATGATTATATTCTGTTGCATAGCATCGCCGTTCTGGCCGGCGGGTTTTTCTTCGCCTTATCATGGCTGCCGGAACGGATTATTTCTTATCTGGACAGAAGATGGGCTCCTTATGGCGTGGCGGTGTTTTTCGGGCTGTTCGGGCTCGGCGTATTATCCTTCCGGGAATCATTGCCGATTATGGTTTCCCAGGGGAACTTCACTGTAACGGCGCTGGCGATTAATTTATCCGGAGGCGGATTGTTCATCGTCGGCATGGCGCGTTTCCTGGTTTTCTTCCGCAGGACAGGCAACCTGGAATTTTATCTGTTCTCTGTATTGATGCTTCTATTCGGGTTATCGGCGCTGATATCGGAGTATTCATCCATGTGGTCGGCTAACTATTGGTTTCTGCATATTCTGCGTCTGCTGGCATATCTTTTGACTCTCGGCTTTGTGATTCGGCTTTATCATATAGCCGCCAAAAGATTGGAGCATATTAATGCCATCATGCGCGCCATCGTTAAGGTTAATCAGCTGATTACAAGGGAAAAAGACGCCAAAAAACTCATTCGGGAAGCCTGCAAGGACCTGATTGAGACTCGCGGATATTACAACGCCTGGATTATTTTGATTAATGACAAATATGATATCATCGCCGATGCCGAAGCCGGGGCCGGCGAAAAGTTCTCCGCGATGAAAGAGCAGGTAAAAAACCGCCAATTACCCCATTGCTGGAACGAGACGGCAAAACAGGGGAAACTTTTTGTTATTAACGACCGGAAGCAGGCGTGTTCAGAATGCCCGATGATGGATGATTCTCCCGGGCGCAGCGCCATGTCTATCAAACTGCAATATGAAACAAGCTCTTATGGTTTTATGGTTGTTTCTTTGCCCCAACAATTTGCCAACGACAGCGAAGAACAGAACTTGTTTACGGAAATAAGCAGAAGCCTATCTTCCGCTTTGTACGCCGTGGAACTGGAAAAACAGCGCCTTGTGGCAGAGGAACGCTACCACACGCTTATTTCCAACGTTCCGGTCGGTATTTATCGCAATACCCCCGGGGTGACGGGGCATTTTATCATGGCCAACTTAGCCATCGCCAAAATGTTCGGTTATGACACGATTGATGAGTTCATGAAAAGTTCCGTTGCCGGGCTCTATGTGGACCCGGCCGACCGGAAAGTATTTTCCGACCGGCTCAGCGCCGAGGGTAATGTGTTCGGCGCAGAGTTGAGATTGAAACGGAAAGACGGAACGCCCATCTGGGGGGCGGTTTCCGCGAGAATCTGCCGCAACGAAAAAGGCGAAATAGAATTCTTCGACGGGATGATTGAGGATATCACCAGACGCAAAATTTCCGAAGAATTGCTCAGTTCCGCCAATGAGGAGTTGCGGCGCAAGACAATCGATCTGGCCAATATCAACCGTGAGCTGGAATCTTTCAATTATTCGGTATCGCACGATTTAAGGGCGCCGTTGCGCAGTATCGACGGTTTCAGCCAGATTCTTCTGGAAGACTATGGCGCCAAGCTGGATGACGAAGCGAAAAACTATTTGAACCGGGTCAGGGCGGCCAGCAACAAAATGGCTGAATTGATTGATGATATGCTCAATCTTTCGCGCATCTCGCGTTCGGTATTCAAGAAGGAGAAAGTCGATTTAAGCGCCTTGGCGCAGTCCATCATTGAAGAGCACAAAAATGCCGAACCGCAGCGCCGGGTCGAAGCCGTCATTACGCCCGAAATGGTTGTAGACGGCGACAGCCATCTGCTTAAAATTGCTTTCAATAATCTCATCGGCAATGCTTGGAAGTTTACCGGCAAACAGGATTTGGCCAGGATAGAGATGGGCTTTATTGAAAAAGACGGCGCTCCGGTTTATTTTATCCGCGACAACGGCGTGGGTTATGAAATGAAATACGCCGACAAGCTTTTCGGCGCATTCCAGCGATTGCATGCGGCCAGCGATTTCCCCGGCACGGGCATCGGCCTGGCCATCGTCCAGCGGGTTATCCACCGCCACGGCGGGAAGATCTGGACGGAAAGCGCCGTCGGCAAAGGCGCCGCTTTTTACTTTACGCTTTAGATATTAGTTTATATAGTTTCTAACAGAAAGGAAGATGCTATGGCTATGGAAAAAAATGAGATTCTTTTGGTCGAAGATAACCCCGACGACGAAGCGCTGACCTTGCGCGCGCTCAAGAAAAACAATATCATGAACAATGTCACGGTGGCTCACGACGGAGCTGAGGCGCTCGATTACCTCTTCGGCATCGGCAAATTTGCCGGCCGCGACGCAAACGTCACCCCCCAGGTCACTTTGCTCGATTTGAAACTGCCCAAGATAGACGGGATTGAAGTCCTGAAAAGAATCCGCGCCGACGAACGGACGAAACTGATGCCCGTGGTCATCCTGACTTCCTCAAAGGAGGATATTGATTTAATCAGGGGCTATGAATCAGGCGCCAATAGTTATATCCGCAAACCAGTGGATTTTGACCAGTTCGTCGAGGCGGTCAAGCAATTAGGGTTGTACTGGCTGGTCTTGAACCAGACCGCACCCAAAAAGTAGGCAAAGCAAATTGGATTGCATCGCCGTTGAAACTTGCGTATAAACCGTTTGGAAATGGAACCGTTTTGAGGAGAGCCTATGGGAAAACCGCTTAAACTATTGCTGGTAGAGGATTCGGAAGACGACGCCCTGATTCTTCTGCGCGAATTGCGCCGGGGCGGCTATGAACCGGCCTATACCCGGGTGGATACGCCGGAAAATATGTCCGCCGCATTGGAACGCGAGAAATGGGATTTAGTCATCTCCGATTACAATATGCCCCGGTTTAACGGTCTGGAGGCGTTAAAAACGCTCCAATCCAAGAAGATTGATATACCCTTCATCATCGTTTCCGGCGCTATCGGCGAGAATATGGCCGTGGCGCTGATGAAAGCCGGCGCCCACGATTACATAATGAAAAGCCAGATGGCCCGGCTGATACCGGCCATCGACAGGGAAATCAAGGATGCCGCCGAACGTGCGCAGCGCCGGAAGACCGAGGAGGAAAAAATCCAGCTCCAGGCGCAGCTCATCCAGGCGCAGAAAATAGAATCCATCGGTAACCTGGCCGGAGGCGTCGCCCACGATTTCAATAACCTGCTGAATATCATCAACGGCTATTGCGAGCTGGCCATGATGGACCTGGACAAAAACCATCCCGTCTACAACAACTTGCAGGAGATAGTCGACGCCGCCGAACGGGCTTCCAACCTTACCCGGCAGCTCCTTATTTTCAGCCGGCGCCAGCCGATGGAATTCAAATTAATCGGCGTCAACCAGGCCATCGAGGATTTGCTTAAGATGATGAAGCGCCTGATAGGCGAAAACATTAAAATCAAGCCAGTCTTTGAATCGAAGACAGACCTGGCCCGCCTTGACGCCGGCGGAATCGGGCAGGTGATAATGAACCTGGTGGTTAACGCCCGCGACGCCATGCCCAACGGGGGCACCATAACCATTAAAACAGAGGACGTCATCCTGGGGTTGGAAGACTGCAAGAGCAATTCTGAAGCGCGCCCGGGCAAATTCATCCGTGTTTCGGTGCAGGATAACGGCATGGGCATCGCCAGGGAAAACATCAACCGCATATTCGAGCCGTTCTTTACCACCAAACCGGCCGGGAAAGGAACCGGCCTGGGCCTGCCCGTGGTTTTCGGCGTCGTTAAACAGCACGACGGCTGGATAAATGTCTCCAGCGAACTGCAAAAGGGGACCACATTCGAGGTTTATCTGCCCGTGTCCGGCGGGGAAATCCCGTCTGAAATAGACGGGAAGATTGCGGAGACTAAATTATTTAGCGGCAAAAACGAGCGGATTCTGGTGGTTGAGGACGAGGAGAAAAACCTTAACCTGGTATTAGACGTGCTTGCCAAAAACGGATATACCGTATTCGGCGCCACCGACGCGGTCAAGGCGATGGACATATTCGAGCGCGAAAAAGGCGATTTCCGCCTCGTTTTCAGCGATATGGTTTTGCCCGATATGAACGCTCTGCAACTGATAGATAAAATGCGCCTGCAAAAACCCGACTTAACCGTCCTCCTGAGCAGCGGCTATATTGACGAGCAATCGTGCTTCCACCAGATACAGGACAAGAAATACCCGTTTTTGCAGAAGCCGTATTCGATGGGCAGTCTGCTTGAAACCATAAAAACGCTCATTACACAGCGCCCGGAATCTTGTTGATCTGAGTGCACTTATTCTTTGCCAGGGCCTATTCCGCATAGCGGGACTATAAGCGTAGCCCTATTGGGGTTAGTGGTAGTAGGAGTATACGACGTATTGCCACGTTATCCCAAGCGTAGCCTTGGGACACTCTCTCCTCCACTTATTATATCGGCAAAATCACCCAATAATATAAATAAAACGCCAGCAAACACATATTCTATGCTTCTTTCAGGGCATATCCCCCTAATATATAACGTAAAATAGGCGGAAAAGTGAGTGCTTCGCAACCCCTTCGGGAGCATTTATTTATTATTATTTTGTTAACTTTTCCCGGAAAATTGTTTTTTTTCAGACCCCCATCACCGTGTATACAGAAAGGCATGCCCGTGTATGCAGAGAGGTATGCCCGTGTATGCGGAGAGGTATGCCCGTGTATGCGGAGAGGCATGCCCGTGTATGTGAAAAGGCATGCCCGTGTATGTGAAAAGGTATGCCTGTGTATGCAGAGAGGTATGCCCGTGTATGCGGAGAGGCATGCCCGTGTATGCGGAGAGGTATGCCCGTGTATGTGAAAAGGTATGCCCGTGTATGTGAAAAGGCATGCCCGTGTATGTGAAAAGGCATACCCGTGTATGCGAAAAGGCATGCCCGTGTATGCGAAAAGGCATGCCTGTGTATGTGAAAAGATATGCCCGTGGATACAATAAGGCATGGGGTAGGGGGTAGGAGGGGGGTATACCGGGGGTACCCCCCCTCTGTCTGGAAAGTGCGTTATATTCGTTTTTCGGGGTAGAATCAGGTGTTTTATAGAAAATAACGACAGGAAATGCAGGTTTTATGCGGACTACAGCGGAAGGTGTGTGTCACCGGATTATGTGAGATAACCAAGCCTGGGGGCTCCCGACGGAATCCCGCATAAGTGCGGGATTTCGCTGTGGCTCAATAGTCGGGATCTAAGTGTCACTACGTCGTTATACTCCTAGTGTCACTAAGAGGGGCGGACTGCATAATTTCCATCCACATATAACACATACACAGGACTATTTTCTTGATATTCCGCGGATAGTTTTATATGTTATAACTATACTATGCCAACAACAGATACCACAGTCTTTTTGAAGAGGTTCGTGCTGGCCGTGTGCCAGGCGTTTGAATTGCTCAGCCGGCGCATACACCTGCATCAACAGCGGGTTACGGTTATCTGCCTGAATTTGGCCAACCGCCTGCAGTTAACCCAGTCTGACAAGACTACCTTGTTCTATGCCGGACTGATGCACGATATGGGGCTTTTCCTTACTACCCGCGAGGTTAATACCCTGAAATTCGACAACGATGAGTTTACGGCCCATTGCGAAGAGGCCTATTCGATGCTTAACCGGATTGAATTGCTCCGCGATGCGGCTATCCCTATCCGCTACCACCACGATAACTGGGCCGGTCCGAATAAGTCGGGCCTGCTTAAGGAGAAAATCCCGTTGTTGAGCCAGATTATCCATCTGGCCGACCGGCTGGAGGTGCTGATACAGGATGACAAGGATATGGCCGAACAATCACAGGCGATTATCGATAAGGTCTGCGGCTACAGCGGGAGTTGGTTTAATCCGCAGTTGGTGGAATGCCTTAAGGAAATAGCCGGAGAGAAGATGTTCTGGCTGTCGCTGACGCCTGAATTTACGTCTAATTTCTTGAACGAATTCGCGCCGGAGGATAAGCGGAAAGCAACCCTTGATAATATGGTCGAGGTGGCGTCGGTATTCGCCCAGATAGTGGATTATAAGAGCCATCATACAAAAGGCCACAGCGTCCAGGTGACGGCGATGTCGCTTAAGATAGGCATCGCGTTGCGCTGGCCGAAGGACGGCCTAAAGCGCCTGTGGGCGGCGGCTTTGTTGCACGACCTGGGCAAGCTGGCGGTGCCTAATGAGTTGCTGGATAAGACTGAAGCTCTTACGCCACAGGAATATGCCATTATCAAGCGGCATCCGTATTTCGGTTATGTGATATTGAGTTCCATACCCGGGTTTGACGATATCGCCGAGTGGACCTTGTATCATCACGAGAACCTGAACGGCAAGGGCTATCCTTTTGGGGTGAGTATGAATGATATCCCGCAGGGCGCCCGGATTATCGCCGTGGCCGATAAGTTTACGGCGCTGACTGAAAACCGGAGCTACCGCAAGCAGATGTCTTCGGAAAGGGCTATCCAGATTCTGGAAGAGGAAGTAACCCGGAATGCGATTGATAAGAATATACTGGAAGTGCTGAAAAAGATTATAAACAAAGGGTAAGATACTAAATAGAACCGCTGAGAACACTGAGAAAGCGAACCGCGGATTGGGCGGAGGGGCGGTTATGCTTATTATAAGATAGGTATGGCGTTCCCCGAATTGCGATGGTGTAAGTTTATGTTAGACTATCTTGCGGTGCAGGGTCGGTTAATTAAAGACACCCCCTCATTTTATTCCCCTTGATTTATCCCATCCACTAATACGCGGAAAATTGCTTCCTGAAAGTGAAATTTCACCTGTTATTGCGTTTACATCTATTCTAAAGCTTTCATCTCTCCACTCTTTCTCGTCTTCACACCATTTTATAACTATCCGATAAACCAGTATTAATTTTTTCTGCCGGAGTATGCCTGGTCCCGGTTGGACCATCAGAAGTTTAGTCCAGCCTACCTCTGCTTCGGCTTTTGGCCTGCTTTTTAATATCGGAGAATGTTCAGATGTATATTGTGAGTTCATTGAATCAAGGGTTTTCTGAGATAACTTCAATGCAATCTTTTCTGCTTCATCTTGGCTAATCTTTATATCTATCGGGCATGGATCTGATAAGAAAAGTTCAGCAAACTCACATAGTCCGTATTCTTCATGAATGTATATCGAGACATCATCACCTTCTACCTCATACCCATTTATCATTCTAGGCCAACTTACTTTCCACACGCCATACCAAGATGGGTTATCGTCAAAGAAGAGTTGTTTTACAGGTCCTAATGAATATTTTTTCATCCGCTCTCCAAGTAATTCATCACGATATTGCTCTGCCTGCTTAAGTATCTCTTCCTTAGATTTCTTGGGAATAACTTTAGCTCCAGGATTCACTTCCCAATTGTAAATCTTACCGATTTCGCGAACTAAATTATTTGTAATGGCCCACAATACCCCATCCGGAGTAAAACACATTTTTATTCCTTGTTTATTTACAGTTACCCTAGTACCAAATTCTGGTATATCTTCATCTATTTCCCGCGAAATATGTAGCTCATCTGTAAACCAAGAGTAATTCCAAGGATATTCTTCCTTACCTTTGGCTTGAAATTCCCTTGCCCGCTGCATTATATGCTCCAGCTCTTTATCAAGGTGAAATTTATCGCGCCAGTAATTATATCGTTTGATAAATTCCTCATCAGGCAAAGACGGTTTGTCACATAGCAATTTTGCAGAATCTTTTGACGGCGGGGTAGGCGGTTTGGTAACCGGGCTGGTGCAACCTGATACTATAACCAGACCGATTAACAGCAGGGGTATTAGCTGTTTCATGAATGGATAATTACAATAAAAGCGGGGTAAGGTCAAGGATTATTATCCAGGATGTAGTATATCCCGATGAGCAAAGCATCATCGGGGCAGGCCTTAATCATTTCGCCGGCTGGGTTTTCCAGCGTTTGTGCATCCATATCCATTGCTCGGGGTATTGCCTGATATAGCGCTCTATCACGTCCGTATAAACCTGGGTGTTATACACGATGGGGTCCTGTGAGCCGGACGTTTGGCTGAACATCAGGTGTTTGCCGAATGTCAGGCAGTGCCTGCCGTTGGGCTTGCGGATGATAAAGGTGGGTACGACCGGCGTTTCCAGGCGCTGTGACAGGACGGCCAGGCTGGGAATGGTGCAGGCCGGCCGGCCGAAGAAGTTTACGAATACGCCTTCTTCACGCTTGGTGTTCTGGTCAAGGACAAAGCCCATCAGTCCGTTGGCTTTCAATGCCCGGATGATTTCCTTGAGACTGCCTTCGCGGTAGAAGACGTTTATGCCCAGCTTGCGCCGGGATTCCAGCCAGAACTGGTTCAACATTTCGTTTTTGAGGTATTTGGTGACCAGGCTCATGGAATAACCTTTGACGACCATGGCGGCTAATGCCAATTCCCAATTGCCGAAATGGGCGGTGAGCATAAAAGCGCCGCGGTTGAGCTTGAGCGCTTCCTGCAGGTTTTCCAGCCCCTTAAATTCAACATAGTTATCGATATTTTTGGGGGTTATCATAGGCAGGCGGAAGAATTCGATGGTGTTCTTGCCGATATTTTTTGCCATTTCCCAGGCGATGCGGTTCAGTTCGGCTTGGGATTTTTCATTGCCCAGCGACAGGCGCAGGTTATTGAGGGCGGTTCTCCGGCGCGATGGTACGGCGAAATAGGCGAATATTCCCAGCCATTCGCCCAGCAGCATGGATAGGCTTAAAGGAAGTCTCTGCAAAACGGCGCTTAGTAATCTCAAAAATAGCATAGTCTCAAATATTGGTACTCACATTAATAAAGTCCGTGTAGTTGCCCCATTTATGGGGCTTTTTCGCCTGATAAATCAGGCAACTACAGGGTTTCCCCGATAGCAAATTAGGACATTAACAATATGAGTTTCAATAGTAACAAAAACACTGGCGCTTGTTAATAATTTTCGGAACTTATTTCTCCCGATTATTCAAAATCCCCGTAGGCGAAGCTGGGCAGTTGCCGCATCCGGATATTGTTGATTATGGCCACTATGATGAAAGACGACAGCAGCGAGGAACCGCCGTAAGATACAAAAGGCAGCGTCATGCCGGTAACCGGAGCCAGCCCGATGGTCATGCCGATATTAATGGATATCTGTATCGTTAATATAGTGGCCAAGCCGACAATAGTCAGCCGCCCGAACGGTTCCCGTGTAGTCGCGGCGATAAGCAAGGCCGAGATGAGCAGTATAAAATACAAGACAATGACAGCCGAAGCCCCGATGAATCCCCATTCTTCGGCGATGATGGTAAAGACGAAATCGTTATGCCGCTCAGGCACGAATACCGAGGTGGCGTTTTCATTGCCGCCCCAGTTGTGCCCCAGAAATCCGCCGGCGCCGACCGCGGTCCGGGAACTTAACAGCTGGTAACCGTCCGAAGACGGCGATTTGGACGGGTCGATGAACACCTTCAGGCGGGCTCTCTGGTAATCCTTAAGTCCCCACATATATGCGGCCGGGAAGGACAGGATAATCAATGCTATGGCGATGATGAGGTATTTCAGCCTGGCGCCGCCGACAAAGAGCATCATAAACAGCGCCGGCATGAAAAGCAACGATGTGCCCAGGTCAGGCTGTAGCAATATCAGGCCCATGGGTATTACGGTCAGGATAAAAGGTATTATCAGCCCGCCCAGCCGGTTAAGATTCTGCTTGTGCATTATAATCTGGGCGATAACGAAGACGGTGGCTATTTTCATGAACTCGGACGGTTGGAAGGCAATCGGCCCGAGGGAAAACCAGCGCCGCGACCCCTGTATGAACCGGCCCAGCACCAGCAGTCCGACCAGCAAAAGCAAACAGCCAAAATACATAAACCAGGAATAATCCTTGAGCTTGTAATAGTTTATTTTCAGTATGAGCATAAACACCAGCAAGCTCAATACCGCAAAGAGGGTTTGCTTGGCGGGCTGGAAGGAGAGCATGCGCATGAGTATGCCGGAAGTTATCTGCTGGTGGCTTTCGAATACCCCGGCCGGCGACGGTATGATGCTCCACATGCAGGCGATGCCGACGAGGGTCAATAATAGCATAGCGATTATATTGACCCAGTTTTCGATAACCAGCCGGGATTTCATTTTTTATCTTTCTGGCGCGATATGCAGGCCAATGCGTTGGCCATAAATTCGGCCGCAACCGGCGCGGCGGCCTCGCTGCCCTTGCCGCCGTGTTCGAGGACAACCACGAAAGCCAGCTGCGGCTTGGGATTAGGCCCAAACCCGGCAAACCAGCCGTGGTTTTTCCCGTTGCCGGCCTGGGCCGTGGATGTTTTTCCGCATATCGAAAAGCCGTCCAGGCCTTTGCCGTGGGCGGTGCCGTGTTCGGAGTTGACCACAGAATATAATCCGCTGCGGATGATGCTTAAATTCTTCTGAGAAATGTTTATTTTGCTGGTAGCCTGGTTAGTCGACAAATTACGGGTGACATGCGGGGTGACCAGCGTGCCGCCGTTGGCTACGGCGGCCATCATCCGGACGACCTGCAGGGGAGTGACCATCAAGTCGCCCTGGCCGATGGAGATATTGAGCGTGTCGGCCGTGCCCCATTTCCGGTTGCCGCGTTCCGAGCCCATGGCCGGGTCAGGCATTAATCCTTTTGACTCTCCGGGCAGGTCTATGCCGGTGGTTTGGCCGAAGCCGAAAAGCTTAGCCCATTTTAGAATCGCGTCAGGGCCGGCCAGTTTCCCGGCATTAAAGAAAAAGACGTTGCATGATTGGGTCAGGCCTTCTTGTATATCAAGATTGCCGTGCTCGCGGTTGTAATCAGATATCCAGCATTTGAAATGCTTGGAACTTTTTAAGAAATAGCCATTACAGAAGAAAGACGTGTGCTGGGTGATTTTGCCTTCCTCAAGCGCCGCCAGGCCGGTGATAACCTTGAATACCGAGCCCAGGGCGTATTCACCGCTGACGGCCCGGTTATAAAGCGGGCGGGACGGGCTGTTGAAGACGTATTGGACTGTTTCGGCTGAAACCGGCGAGAGAAGTTTGTTGGGGTCATAATTGGGGGCGCTGGCCAGCGCCAGGATTTCGCCGTTGTTGATATCCATTACTATGGCCGCGCCTATTTTGTTTTTGAGCGCCTGTTCAATGGAAATCTGAAGGTTCTTTTCGATGGTCAGGGTTACATCTTCGCCGTGCCTGGGCGTGATTCGGCTTAATTCCTGGCGTTGCTTGTAGAGATAGTCCGTTTCCGTGAGTTTTACGCCGGCCTGCCCGGTCAGGCTGAGGTTATAATACTTTTCTATGCCGGCCCGGCCGACGGAGTCGTCCTTGAAATCGCCCCGGTTAACCAATATTTCATAAATGCCGTCGTCAACCTGCGGATGGACAATCTGCCGGAAGTAATTTTGGCCTATAAAATCGCTGTATTCCTTTTCCCAGATGCTGCCTAAGTATCCTAAGATATGCGCCGCGCTGGTTTTGGCCGGGTATACCCGCCGGATGCCTTCCGCCACGCTTATGCCGGGGAAAAGTTCGGGATTTGATTCGACCTCAAGGGCGATATCGAGATTGACGCCGTTAACCAAACGGTATTTAGTGTTGCGATACTGCCTGATGATATTTCGTTTTTCCCTGGGGGTTTTCCCCTCGGTCATCTTGCCTATTTTCTGTTCTATGCCGTTTATTTTTGACCTTATAGTTTCCTGCTTCTGCCCGGTTACCCTGGCCAGCCTGCGGATAACCTGTTCCGGCGATTCAGGCCGCGCCGGTGTTTTAGCGGACGGTGATATGTCGAATTTAGCCAGTGTGACATACAAATCAAAAAATGCTTCGTTGTATGCCAGGAGATTGCCGTTACGGTCGAATATCTTGCCGCGGCTGGCCGGCAGCTGTTCTATGCGGGTGCTTTGTTTCTGGGCCTGGTTGCGGTAATATGAGCCGTTAATAACCTGAAGCCCGAAAAGCTGCAATTCTATCAGGATGAAAGGGATGCATAAGATAATTATAATGACAACGATTCTTTTTTGGGACATAATTAGGGCGCGGTTAGTTTGGACTGGCGCCACCAGTAGAGCTTATAAATTACGGTTAAAATAATTCCGCCGATAATCGATGTGTATAATGCCACCATAAATGATTTGCCGATAACATACCATATTTCCAGGTTGCCGTATAATACGGCCAGCCCGAAGCCGTGAAGAGAATGGCATATCCAGGTGACCGCAAAGAGAATGGCTATCTGGACGATGATATCACCTTTGAATATCAGCTGCCGGGCAACGGCGACCAGCAGTCCGCTTACCAGGTACAGGAAACCCATTGTCCCGAAACCGGTGTGAGAAACGACATCTTTTGCAATCCCTATGAACCAGCTGCCCAGCATTACGCCCGGGGTGGTTATGTTGTATATGCGGTTGCTGTACGAAGGGTGGTATGAATAGAATGATGCCATGAACACCAGGAAAATCAGCAAATCAGGGCTGGCTCCCATTATCTCCGGCCCGTTAAGCACAAAGAGCTGGATAAAAAGGATTATCAAAGCCAGGATGACAATAAGCGATACTTTTATTTTCATGGGGTTCTATTTTGCACGGTGTTTCAGGATGATAACGTTTTCCAGGCTATAGAAATCGATTGCCGGGTTGCCGTAAAGGGTATTAAAATTACCGTCTTCGGAGATGCTTGCGACTTTGCCGATAATCAGGCTCTGGGGAATAGTATTTTCCATATCCCGTGCCGTAAGTATGTCCCAGCCGGCTGTGATTCTTACGTCGCGCGAAATCCACTTGACGCTGTATTGGTTGAAGGAAATACCGCATAATACGCCGATGCCGTTGCTTAAGTTGTCTTTTTCTTCGGGCTTCTTTGCGTCTTTATTGTCGTCATCTTCCTTGGCCTGTTGTTTGGGGCGGGGCGGCGGGACGACCAGGGCCTTGCACCTGAATGCCGGGTCGGTAATGAGCTGGACCTTGCTGGTTGATGAGGCAACGCCGGTAATTTTGCCGATTAGGTATCGGCCGGAAATGACCGGCAGGCCGGTTTCGATGCCGTCTGAACTGCCCCGGTTGATTGTAAAACTGCGGCGCCAGATTGAGGCATCATAGTTTATCATCACATCGGCGACAATAAGGTTATAACGCTCTTTCATCTGGGCGGCCGAAGGCGATTCGATAAAATCGCTTACGGACCTCAATTTCCTTGTCAGGGATTTATTTTCATTTACCAGCTGCGTTATTTCAGCCTTAAGGTCAGCTACCTCTTTTTCCAGCAGGGCGGGCTTATCTTTTTCAACGGCTTTATTGTTCTTGTCTTTATCTTTGGAAGATGAAGAAGGGCTTAACGGCTTGGCTGCGGCCAGCACGAACGTTTTGGCGGATTCGAAACAGCTTGAAGGGAGTAAAAGCAGGGCGGCACTAAGGCATAAGAAGATAAAAGGAGTACTTTTCATCCCAAAGCATAATTATTACAGAAGATCTTCGCCGCTTTCCAGGCTTTCTTGTATCTGGTCCAGATTTTCCAGGACAATTCCTGTTCCTCTGGCAACTGCAGTGAGAGGGTCTTCGTCAACCCTGACAGGTATTTGAACTTCCTTGTTTATGGCCTTATCAAGACCTCTTAAGAGAGAGCCGCCTCCGACCATAGCCATGCCGTGGCTTATCAAGTCAGCTGAAAGTTCAGGAGGTGTTTTTTCAAGTGTTTCTTTAAGCGCTTGGATAATGGAGTCAACCGGTTTCTTCAGAGCTTCCCTCATTTCTTCCGAATTAACGATTACCTTGCGCGGGCGTGCGGCAATCATATCGCGGCCGCCTACTTCCATAGTCAATTCTTTATCCAGCGGATATGCCGAGCCGATGTTGAGTTTTATTCTTTCCGCCATCTGCTCGCCAATCAGGAGATTATAGGTGGATTTCATATGCTGGATAATCGCCTCGTCCATTTCATCACCGGCGATACGGATACTTTTGCAGGTAACTATTCCGCCTAAAGAAATAACGGCCACTTCGGTTGTGCCGCCGCCGACGTCAACTATCATATTAGCGATGGGTTCCTGTATGGGCATTCCAATCCCGATGGCTGCGGCGATGGGTTCCAGAATGAGGTATATTTTACGAGCGCCGGCCCTTTCGGCTGAATTGATAACGGCTCTTTTTTCTACGGTTGAAATACCGGATGGAATAGATATGGCGACTCTGGGATTTATAAGCTTCCAACCCTTATAAACCCTGACTTTTTGGATAAAATACCTGATAAGGGCTTCGGCCAGGTCAAAGTCGGAAATAACGCCGTTTTTAAGCGGTCTTACAGCCAATATGCCGCCCGGAGTTTTGCCGAGCATTTCCTTGGCAACATTACCGACGGCCTGCCCGTTGAGAAGGACTTTGTTGGTTCCTTTGCGGACTGCCACGACGGAAGGTTCCGAAATTATTACGCCTTCGCCTTTTACGCAGACAAGAGTGTTACAGGTGCCCAGGTCGATGCCGATATCGGTGGACAACATCCCTAATAAATCATCAATAAAATTTGACATCTGACTACCCTCCTTTAATACCTATAAATATACCTATCGGTATTCTTCCTGCGGAGCTTAAATATTTACTTGGACGGTTTCTCCTCAGGCGGTGTAGTAGATGCAGGAGTGGGTGGCGATACCAGTCCGCCGAAAGTTACACTATAAAACTTGTTCAATTCGTATGCCACCAGGTAAATAGAGGCGCAAACGAAAAGAGCGGCTACAATCAATAGAAAGGTGTAAACATTATTTTTGGGTTTTACAGGCCCGAGAGTAGCTTGTTCCGGCATCCATCCCGGAGCTGCCGGGGCGGCTGCTTCTGGCTGCATGTCCATAGTTTCTTCTGCCATAATTTACCTATTAATAAGGGCTCGTAGTGATACTGTCGCCGACTTTAATGCCGTCGGACTGAAATTCCTTTATGCTGTATGCGCTTGAAATTTGAGGTTCGACTTTTTCCACCTGGATTTTACCGATATATTTATCGATGCGATATACGGTAAACTTCATTCCAGCTTCAACCCCGTCATTCTTGCCTACGCTCATAACTACCAGATTTAAATCCGCCTTATCGCTGACCGCCAGAATCTTGCCTTCAATCCATTTGGTTTGGTTTGTCTCGCTGGCCAGGGCCGGAACGGCTTTTTTGTATTGTTCCAGAAGTGTCTTGGCGGAATTGAGCTCTTTAGCCTGGATTAGGTATTGCTGTTCCAGTGAGGCCAGGTTCTTCTCTATTTTGGATAAATCATCCTGTGTCTGCATGAACTTGCTTTCAAATGTAGCGCGGTCTTTTTCCGCATCTTCTTTCCTTTTACGGAAATCATCCACAGTCTTAGATGCTTCTTCGACTTTCCTTATCTGCTCGTTCAATTCGGCTTCAAGTTTCTTGTATGTTTCCGTAAGCTTGGTAAATTCATTAGTAATCTGGGTATTTTGTTCTTTCCATGATGTCAGGTCGGTTTGGGCTGCATTAAGATCAGTTTTGAGTCCAGTAATTTCTTTTTCCAATTGCTTGATATCGCTCTCGAGTGCGCCTTTCTGGGCCAAAAGGCCTTCTATCTGCTTATCTTTTTCCTTTATGGTGTTCTTATGAGCTGTTTTTTCGGCATCAAGCTGGTTTTTATAGTCAATCCTATAGCTGAATAGGGCTGCAGTCATTCCAAGATAGACTAAACTTAATACCAGAAGGGACACAATAATTACACGGGTTAAGATACTCATAATCACAACCTCCTTGTTAAGTTCTTATAGACTTATTTATTTAAGTAAAGTCTATATGTATAAATATTTTAGTCAAGAATTTTTGGTTATTTTTAGTGCACTGGCAACGATTATTATTAAGGAGATAATGACGCATAAAACAGCAAAATAATCCCCGTTTTCCACGTAAAAAGACCTGGTTGTTGCGATAGGGATTTTTTCGGACCAGGCGCCATCGACTTCTTTATACTTTTCCGTGGAGTTTTTAAGGATATTTATTTCTCCGCATGGGGAAATGATTGCGGATATCCCGGTATTGGTAGCCCGGATAAAAGAGTGCTTTGATTCGACCGCGCGGAAAACTGAGATAGCCATGATTTGCTCCAATTCCGCGCTGTCTTTGAACCAGCCGTCATTGGAAATATTAATAATAAAATCGCTTCCCTGCCTGATGCTCGCTCTGGTCAGTTCTGGGAATATCGATTCGTAACATATTAATACCCCGAATTTCTTTGCGCCCAAACTGAACGGTTCTGCGTTTATCCCGGCCTGCATATCCCTGATTTCTGGTAATTCGGAAAACGCCAGGATAATGTTATCGAGCCAAGGGAAAGTTTTCCTCAGAGGCACATATTCTGATATGGGAACCAAGTGCATCTTAGAATATTGGCCGATTATTTTCCCATTTTTATCTATGTAGTAAGAACTGTTGAACATCCTGAAATTCGGGTTGTTTTCAACCGGTTCAAACGTTACCACGCCGATAAGATGAGGTACCTCAGACATTATCGATGGTTCTTTGAGGGCCTCCATATTTTCTTTAATCCTGAATTCCTCAATTGTATTACTGCATGCATAAGGAAACATTGTCTCGGCCCACACTATTAAGTCTGGCTTGGGTTCCGCCGAAACCAGCTGCATGGAAAGTTTTAAATGTTTTTCATAAATAATAGAAGGTTCCGGAGGGTTATTCTTGAGAGACTGCTCAATATTACCCTGGACTATTCCGATGCGCGGCCCGGATTCAATATCGGTACGGCTTATCCGGACATAACCGTATATCAATGTCATAGCAAGGAACGCTGAGGCGCAGAGTAAAGCGATAATTACACCGGACCAGGAGACTATTTTTACAGAAGCCGTACTTATCTTTTTTTGTATCGCTATTGCAACGGCTGTATTGGCCATCATCACCAGAAACGACACACCATAAACGCCGGTTATATCAGAAATTTGTATTAATGCAAGCCGGCTATACTGCGTATGCCCTGCAAAAAGCCACGGGAACCCGGTCAGGAAAAATGAGCGGATAAACTCAAGCCCGACCCAGAGTGCAGGTATAATCAGGATATTGAGCAATATTATCCCGCGCCGATTGAGTAGTCTTATTAACAAGGCGAATACCAACCAGTAAAATGCCAGTATTCCCGGAAGTATGAAAAGACCGGCCCAGGTTACATGTCTCAGCCAGAATAACCCGAGTAAGAAAAATAGGTAACCGCTTAAGTATATATGAAATTTAAATCCCATCCGATTTACAAACGGGATATTTTTAAATAGCGCGATTCTATCATTTTGGCAGGCATCTGTTCCGTTTTGTCTGATGCCTGATTTAAGAATATACAGGATTATCGGCACGTACGAGATCCAGGCCAGAAACGACAAATTAGCCGGATGATATGATAGCCAGGTCAGGATAGATGTTAAATATGGCATATAATCAACTTAAAATAATTACATCTACCATTGAGCCTGAAACAATTTCAGTGGTGTCAGGCGGGACAATCAAAAATGCATTTGCTTTGCTGAGTGACACCAGGTCAGCTGAACCGTGACCAGTTACCGGTTCCACTACTCCGCCTGTTTCAGTCATTTTCAACAAAGCAGTGATATATTGTTGGCGTTCGGATATTTTGGACCACACCGTATTCAGCCGCGCTTTTACAACTTGATTCCGGAGCGCCAGATTTCCGGTAATCCCGGCCAATGCTTCACGTATAAATATTTCAGTTATTACAAAGGTTGAGACCGGATTCCCGGGTAGGCCGAAAACCAAGCACCCAGATGTCCTGCCGAATAAAAAAGGTTTCCCGGGTTTGATGGCTACTTTGCTAAAAATAATCTCGCAGCCTGATTTCTTAAGAATTTCCTCGACAAAGTCATAATCACCAACTGATACGCCTCCGCTCAGAATGAAAATATCTGATTTTAGCCCACGCGCTATTTTAGATTCAAGTTTAGATTTGTTATCCTTGGCTATGCCCAGAGAATGCGCCTTAAACCCCATTCTGTAAAGTTGGGCAATCAAGGAATAAGTATTGCTGTTTCTTATCTGAGCATTAACCGGTCGGATTTTTATATCAACCAGTTCATCGCCGGTTGCCAGAACCGATATTATCGGTTTTGAGTATACTAAAACATCAGACTTTCCCACGGCAGCCAGGAGCGCAACTTCTTGGGGTCTTATAGTTGTTCCCGCTGGCAGTACTTTTGCGTTTATTTTTAAATCTTCTCCGTGCACCGCAATATTCTCGCCTTTGCGAACGCCATTGAGGCAGTTGATGATATTATTACCGGACGATTTGGTATTCTCGACCATTATAACTGCATCAGCGCCTTCCGGTATCGGTGCGCCAGTCATTATTTTTATCGCTTTACCTGGTTTAATATTCTTGCTCGGGTAATAGCCGGCCGCAACAGTTTCTATTACTTCCAATTCAACCGGAGGCCTTTGCAAGTCTTCCGAGCGTACCGCATATCCGTCCATCGCGGACTTATTGAACGGCGGCAGGTCGATATCGGAGAATATATCCTCGGCCGCTACGTAACCGTGCGAATCATTAATTGAAATTGTTTGGATGCGTGGTTTGGGGATATGGCTTCTGATTTTACTAAGGGCTTCGCTTACACTGATCATTTTATTCTAAACGCAAGCGGTAGAACCTATTTTTTTTGCCGACTTTAAGTATCTGGCCTGATTTGACTTGGACCTGGCTGCCGGCCTCGGTTATTTTTAGGTTATCCAGAGTTACGCCGCCCTGCTCGATCATGCGCCGAGCATCGCTGGTGGACTTAACTGCGCCGATAGCGGTAAGAAGTTTCGGCAGGTAAATCCCTTTGTCCGTTATCTGAGTTTTGAGGATGGTGATTTCCTGGATATCCACCGGCACTTCCTTGCGGGAAAACACCGCATCAAACCGCGCCGCCGCCGCATCGGCTTCGGCTGCATTGTGGTAAATGGTTACAATCTCTTTGGCTAATCTTATTTTCGCGTCGCGCGGATGTGTCTTGTCCGAACAAAGCCCATCTATCTCCGCTGCCGGTAACTTAGTCAGCAGGGTAAAATAGTCCTTCATCAGTTTATCCGGTATCGACATCACCTTGCCGAACATTTCATCCGATTTTTCCGTAATGCCGATATAATTGCTCAGAGACTTGCTCATCTTGTCGGTTCCGTCCAATCCGACAAGCAGAGGCATAGTAATGGCGATTTGCTGGGGTTGGTCAACCGCTTTCTGCAGATCCCGCCCGACCAATAAATTAAAGGTTTGATCATTCCCGCCTAATTCTATATCAGCCCGAATTGCCACCGAGTCATATCCCTGCATCAAGGGATAAAGCAGTTCGTGCAGACCGATAGGTGTTTTGTTGGCCAGTCGGGTAGCGAAATCATCCCGTTCAATCAATCGTGCCACAGTAACCTGTGCGGCCAGTTTGACAATATCTTTAAAAGTAAGCTGGCTCAGCCAGGAACCGTTGAGCACTATTTTAAGATTGTTAACGTCCAGAATATTGCCCACCTGGTCAAAATACGTTTTGGCGTTGCGCTCAATATCCTCACCGGTTAACTGAGGCCTGGTTTTATCACGTCCCGAGGGATCGCCGATAATAGTCGTGAAATCACCAATGATAACAACTGGCTGATGGCCCAGGTCTTGGAATTGCCTTATTTTTTGCAGGACTACCGTATGCCCCAGATGGATATCCGGCGACGTTGGGTCAAGGCCTATTTTGACAACCAGCGGTTTTTTCTCGGATATGGATTTATCCAGGCGCTGAATCAGTTCTTCCTCGGTGTAAATAGCTATTGTCCCGCGCTTGATAATCTCAAGTTGCCTTAAAACTTCCTGCTTGTTATTTATATTCATTGAATAAATTTAACTTAAATAGACAGGGTGTCAATAATTATTAGGCAAGAGAAGCAACTATTTTTGAAATAGTGGCAAATACTGGTAGGGTATTTGTAAGGTCAAACAGGCAAAAGCCGTGTCGTAATCAACATTGCCTTCACGACCGGACCAGGAACCGTCTGGAGCTTGGTTTTTGATGAAGTAATCACGAAGTGGCTTGAACCACTCCGGCCAGTATTTTTCTCCAGCCAGGTGCACGGCCAGCGTGCCGTAGAAATTAGCGTAATAAGGATATGAATCATGCCAGTTGCTTTCGGTGCCGGGCTTAAACTTCATCAGGAATTTCAGTCCTCGTAAAGTTTCCGGCGCGTCGTACTTGCCGTAAAGACACAGTGATGAAACACCGCCCGCAGCCAAGGCAAAAGTTCCTTCATCGCGTTTGCTATTCAGCGAATATTTGAAACTGCCGTCCTCGTTGCTGCTTTGGCGCAAATACTCAATGCCGCTATTGATTATATTTTTATCAACGGCAATCCCGACGTTTCGGGATGCTCTCAATGCCTGTACAATGCATACCGTTACGCTGCCTTCGTCTCCAGTAGGCCGGGGTTCGTAATACCAGCCGCCGTTCGTGTTCTGGCTGCTTTCTATTATCTTTACCGCCTTTTTTAGAGCTGATTTTATCTGCTCTTTGTCCACACTGGTCGATTTAGTCATTCCGTATATCTCGGATAGGAACCAGGTGGCAAACCCGTGGCCATGCATACGGGAACTGGAGTTCTTATCAGGCTCTGTAATGTATCCGGTCACGTCCTGCGAGTGAATCAGGTATTTGGTTATGGTTTTTAATGCGCCGTCATATTTACTTTCGCCTGGGATATTGCCCCCGGCCAAAAACGCCAGGCCAACCAGGCTGGTTGTTGCGATGGGATAATTTTCGCCATAACTGCCGTTTTTGGGAAGGCGGTTATTCAGAAAATCCAAACCTTTAGTGATAGCTTTGACCGATTCAGGAGTATGATCCGGATGGATTGCCGGCGTCGATGGATTACTATTTGACTCGGCTAACAGGACTCCAACTGCTGCAATCAATGCCAGAAACAGGCTGAAATATGTTTTCATTATTTTATGCCTGCAAGCAGCGATTATTCTTCAGCCAGGGTTTTGAAGTATTGCTTCAGCCATTCTTCGTAATCAGGCAGGAATCCTTCCTGTTCGTTCTGGATAATCTCATCGCGCATCTTAGGCGGCAGGTTTCCCCATTTATTAGCCGTGCCGTGCCGGTCGGGCAGGCCGCCTTTGGCATCGTAAGCTTTTTCGGCCGGGTTTTTAGATGGAGGTGTTTGTTGTTCCTGGGGTATTTCGCGCAATGGTTGCGGTTGCTGTTGTTCGCGAGGCTTTGGCTTTTCCTTCCCGCGTTCTTTGGGTTGTTGTTGGTCTTGTTGGGACGGTTTTGGTTTAGGCTTGCCTCCTCCGCCGCTCGAAGGCGGCATCATTATATTCGGCGCCGACCTTATCAAACGGTCAATATCTTCAATAGTTTCTTTTTGGGTGTTCTGGGTTTTGTTCAGGAGCCGATTTATTTCATTAATTGCCTCAGATTGGTCATTGCCGTTATTACCTTGATTCTTTGGACCGTAAACCGACGAACGTGATATATAATCCTCGGCCCGGGTCATCTTCTCTGATATTTTCTGGAGGATTTCGGATGGTTTAACCTGTTCCTGGACCGGCGCGGGTTTGAGTTCGCGGTCCAGCTCTTCGATAATCCGTTCTATTTTTTCGGTATCTCGGTCGGTATCGGTTTTATCGGCAGCCGCATAAAGCAACCCCGCAAACGAAGTCATTATCGTCAATATGATTCCTAAACGCATAAAATTATTCCTCTTTAGGCTTTTCCTTTGGCTGCATCTTTTCCAACGCCCGCATCTTCTCAGCAAATTCAGCCGCCATACCGGCTAAGATTCCCTGCTGTTCACT
This sequence comes from Planctomycetota bacterium, assembly GCA_043808305.1. Lineage (GTDB taxonomy): Bacteria > Planctomycetota > MHYJ01 > JACQXL01 > JACQXL01 > JBBAAP01. Next base: position 25,818 of record JAZDFB010000149.1, read on the forward strand.
CAAGCGGCGCAAAATCATCTGCTGGGCCGAGTTGAACCCGTGGGTTTTTCCAATGGCATTACTTTCTTTGAATTTGTCCGTGTCAGACTTGAGGCCTTCCTGCAGTATTTTGAGCATCCGGAGTTCGACAATAAGCGGGAGCAGTGGTTGTTCTCCGCTGCCGCCGCCTCCTTTTTGCAAGGGTGCTTTATTCCTTAGTTTTTCGCTCTTGAAAGCTTCGATTAATTTATTCAGTCGGCGGATAATATCCTCTTGTATAGACATAGTGTAGCGGTCAGTTCTGTATTCCTCGGATAGGAATTTGCTCACTTTGTCCATATCTTCTTTGATAATGGTTAGTAGTCCGGTGAATACGATAGCCTTTTCTGTTTTTAGCAACTGTTCGACTTCAGCCGTTTGTTTTGCCAGTTCAGCCTGGTCTTTGCCGAGTTTTTTTAATGTAATGATGTCTTCACGCGGCCACTGATTGTCGGCCGGGCGTTTTTGGTCCAGTGCCGCAGTGTCTTGATGAATTATTTCCTCTTTTTCGCGGATATCGCGCATTAGCTGCTCCAGCTCCTCCAGTTTTCGTTGTTTTTCCTGGTCCTGAAGCTGCTTGGCTTTGTCCCGCATAAGTTCATAAACACGGTTTAATTCATTCAATGCTTCTTCCGTATCATCCTTGGCTGATTTAGGTTTCCCCTGTGACATTTTTTCCGAAGCGGAGCTCATTTTTTCCGAAGCGTTTTTCATGCCCTTAGCCGCTTTCTTTTCCTTATCTTTTTCAAGCTCGTCTGATAGTTCCTTGGCTTTCTTTTCCAACTCCTTTTGGCGCTGTTTCAACCGTTCCAGCTCGCGCTTTTGCTCGGGAGTCAATGATTTATCAGTTGATTTCTGCTCGGCCTCGCTGAGCTGGCCGGTCTTTTCGTCCAGTTTTGATTCTTCATCTTTGAGATTGTTTAGCTCGCGCATCTTGGATTCCAGCCGCTCCAGTTTCTGGGCTAATTCTTCGCGGGCTACTTTGTCTTCTAAAAAGGATAATAACTGGGACAGGGCGGATTCAACCTCGTTGGCCTTGGCAATCGCCTTGCCGCTCAGGCCTTGATTCAAGGCATCTAACGACTCCCGCATATTTTCTTTTAATAAGTTCTGGCGCATCATGGCCTGGGCCTGGTCTAATTTCTGGGCGTAGTAGGGTTGAGATTCCTGGAGTTTTTCTCCCACCCGCTGCATTTTAGATTCGAGTGTTTCGATATCTTTCTGCACCGATTTTTCAGATTCCTTAACATCATTTTTGGCGGATGGATTATTGGCAGTCGCTTGTTTTATATTCTCCAGCGCTTTCTTATGCCGTTGCAGAATATCCTTGGCCAGGCGCACGATTTCCTGGTAGTCCTCCCACTGCTCCATTTGAGATAGGGCTTCCTTCAGGTCATCTGCAATATCCTGCTGAGTGGAGCGGGTATCATCCAGTTTTTCCTTGCGAGATTCCGTATCCTTGCTATCTTTGATTTGATTCAAAGCCGCCACGGCAGATGGCGATTTCTCCCGGGCTATTTCCTTCATCCGCTGGGCCAGTTCTTCTATCTTTTTCTTGACCGCATCGTCCCAGAGCTTATTGGTAGTGGCGTCATTAAGCGTTTGCTGGAAATCCTTGGCCATGCGCTCCGATTCCTGGCTTATGCGCCGCTGGGTCGAGATGCGCTGGCTGATCATCGGCGCTATTTGGTCGTTCCACTTTTTGTCTTCAGAGTTGGGGTCTATTTTTGAAGATTCAACCAGCTCGCGTTCCTGCAAATCTTTGACTCTTCGCACGTCGTCCTTAAGGCGGAACATCATTTCATCCAGCTTCTTTTCCATCTGAACCGGGCTGATGACAATCAATCGATAATCGTTGGTGCGTGATTGGTTGGGGGCGGGGATTTCACAATTATCTTCAGCCCCGAAATAATACCTGACAACATCGCCATCCTTAAGGTTAATATCGCTTAATTCAAATGTATGCGAGGTCTCAATCTTTGATTGCACGGCCGGGGAAGCTGATTCGAACATCATCAACAGGCGCTCAATCGGGGATTCAATTTTAGATTCGTTCAGCAGGTTGTAATTCATCCATACCTTTGCAACAGCGTAGTCGTCCGTAACAGAGAGTTTCATGGGGACCGAAGCATTAGGCGTGACGTATTTGTATTCATTTTCCGGCTCCTGAACCTTGATTATCGGGGCCATATCGCGTATTACGCTTATTGAATACTGTATTGGTTTAGGATTAGACAGGGTATTAATAGCGGTAATTTTGATATTATAAGTTCCGTCGTTCATTGCCGTGAACCGGCCCTCGACCTGGCGCGATAAGCCATTGGCATCTTTAACTACTGCCAGCATTATGGTCTGAGCCGGCGCGCTGGTTTGCTCCCCATCGGACTCATTATTGATTAACAGGGTTGCATCGTTGAGATCAATGTTGGCAAACGCGGTGATTTTAACCTTTGTCCCGACCGGGACTTTGATATTTCCGCCTTCGGTGCGAGGCGTCTTATTTGTATTTGCGGATAATTTAATATAATTCGGATATTCATATTCGCAGTATATCCGTTCTATGTCGGGAGGCGTCAGGACCTTAATTGCAACCTGATTAGTTATGTCGTCTCCTCCGGTGATGTAAAACTCGAATGATTCTTTCACCTGCAGGAAGTCGAACCGGAACATATCCTTTTCTATAGTTGACATCCGTTCTGTTTTAGCGTCTGATAACGCTTTTCCATTGGATGCGGCATCCGAAGTTTTTATCCGGTAATGAATATAAGCTTTTGATATGGATTTTTTTAGGACCTTAGCTATAACAATGACATCCTGATTCCTGGCGGCGATATTATCAGGCGCATTTCTGACCTCAACCGTGATGTAAGTCCGTTTGGGCCATTTGGCATCACCGCCGAACAGCCGGTTTAACCAGACGCCGGATAGGATCGGGTAAGATATAATATAAAATCCGCACAGGGCAATCAATAAAAGGCCGGTTAGGATTAAGCGCTTCTGCCGTTTTGGGTTGATAATCGAATTAAAGTTTATTTCTTTGGAGCCGTTAAAAGCTTCGTTTATCAGTGCCTGCACCAGTTCGGGAGACTGGGCCGGCGCAGCCGAACGAGCCAGTTGAAGCGCGCTGAGCAGGCGTTCCTTGAGCTCAGGGTATTTGCGTTCCAGGTATATCACTAAAGAGTCATCAGATATGGTTACCCTGAGCGGATATATAATATAACGGTAGATTAATGAAAGCAGGATAACAACGCTTGTTGCCAGGAAAACCAGCCGCACCTCCTTGGGTAATTCAGGCATGGACCAGTCGATTATAAACGTAAGCGCCGCAAGCACGGCCGCATAAATAACAATCTGGGAAATTCCGTCCGCCAGGAAGATTATCCTGATTCTGGTGCGGACGCCGGACAGCCGATTGGTTAGTTGATTAATTTGTTCCATCGGAATGTATTATAAAAAAGGTATTAAATCAGTCAAGTAAAAAATCAGCCGTTTCCCAGCAATTTAAGGCGGGCTGATCTACTGATTATTGGGCGCGGGCTCCGGTTTAGGTTCGAACTTATTCAAGGTTGGATTATATTCCAGTTTTCCTTTAGTGCAATACCACCATTCTTTCCAGTGCTCTATTGGTTCTTTGTTTGTTTCCACGTCCTGGTCCGGGTTATAGTCGAAAGTATTGTCCGTCATCCGGCGCAGAAGCCACCAGGAAATCCAACGCGCGGCCGGGTTTTCGTCTGCCAGGCCGGTGATAAGGTGGTCGACAGTGTTCTTGTCGCCTATCGGGCCGTAGGTGGTAACCTGCCATTCTTTTAATTCCTGCTGTGGAATTACAAACTGTTTGGAGAACTCATCGCCTTTACAGGTATAAACGATATGCAGTATTTTAGACTCGTATTCCTGGGTGAACTGCTTATCTTCCTTGCGGTAGAACGATTTGATTACATCCACTAACCCGCCCACGAATATTTCCACTTCGTCAGCCCGGGCGTCTACATCGGTAAAAATGGCAATAGCCTCGATTTTCTCTCCCGCCAGTATTTCCCTTTTCTCTCTCAGGTCCTTGCAATTCAAATACTTCAGGTTTTTCTTATACTTGGCAATAGTATCCTCGCGCAGGGCGGCTGGGAATCCGGCCAGTTTTTCTTCGGCCGAAATCAGTTCGCGTTCTGGGATAGGATAGATAGAATCCTGATAGAACTTGCTGGTCAGTTTCGGGAAGAATGCCGACGGCTTGTCGTCAGTTTTAAGGCGGATATTCGCTTTAAGGCTGACATCCAAATTGAGCTTGACTGATTCTTTGGTATTATTGGTTAGAGTATATTTAAGAAACCAATAATACGAGTTAGCTCCGGCCGGGTCAACATAAGTAAAAATCTTAAGTGGTTGGTAAGTGATGTCTATTTCCCATCGCTGTTTCAATGTGGGCATAGGCGACGTATCCTCCGCAAATGCCGGCAATGACATCAATAATCCGATTATAAGAATAAACGTGTACCGGAGTATTTTTCGATTAATCATAAACATCATCCTTACTTTACTCCGACAGTTTGTACTTGGGCTGTTAGAGTCCCGCCAAGGCGGGACGAGTTACAGCCCAGTATAGTCGGCAGTAATTCGCTACGCTCAAACTGCCGAACTATGAAATTACTGCCGGGTATAGTCGGCTGCAACTTCACAGGCAGCCGATTATAAAACGGGAGATGGGAATTTTTCAATCCCATTGTTAGTTACTCCACCAATCTGGAATCCGCGTCGGTCCAATCCGCTGAATTAGGTTTGGCCGGCTGCACTGTGCCGCCGAAATAAAGGATATTAATATCCTTATCGCTGTCCGGGCTGTGATTGGTTGTTTTATCGCCGGCTATTGGCCGGCTTTCGTCTGTTGCCGCAATAACTGTAAAGTTGGGTCCGCGGTAACTGCAGGTAGTATCGCCCGGCTGGTCGCCCGAAAGAGGACATACGTATTTATCGTGGTTTCTGGTTCCCAAGACTGAAGTTTCCGCAGTCGGAAGCGTGCGCAGACAGTTCCAGAAAGCCGCGCCCATATTATCCTGTCCCTTAGGGTAGCCGCCCCCATTCATTTCGTATTGCGTAAGTCCCATATAAAGGCTGGCCAGATTACGGCTGCATTTAAGCATATTTGCTTTATACTTAGCTCCGGCCACACCGGGCAACACCAAGCTTGCCAGAATACCGATAATAGCGATAACCACCAGCAACTCAATCAAAGTAAACCCTCCCTTGTTATTTGGACTGTTTTTCATTTCCAGTCACCTCCTTTCAAGGCATAATAAATCTCTATTCCCATCTCCCGTAAAGGACTATAGCCCAGACACAAGAAAATGTCAAATAATTCCGACATATATTTTTAGTGCCAGTTAGTTACAGGCCGATGTAATCGGGATGTAACGTTAGAGCTACTGCCTCCCTTTAGGGACTGGCACTTATCCTTTAGTGTCACTCGGAGCATAGCGACATAGTGACACTTAATCCCGTAAGCGCAGCTTAACGGGACATACCTTACCCCGTTTATCACGCATAGCGGGGTCCCGCTTATTGAGCCGCACGTTATCCTGTTGTTGTTTTCCTTGACATTAAGATGTTTTTGGTAATAATACCGCTTTCTATAAGGTATTACACTAAAGTATTATATTATTTAACCTAAAGGTATTATGCCAATTAATCGTATTGTTGAAAAATGGTCCGGCAAGGTCAATGAAGTGACTATCGGCGTTGCCCCGGTCAAGCCTGTGACCATAGGCGGGCAAACCACTATGCCATTTATGTTCGAAGATGGCGATATGCCGCGCCGTCCGGTTATTGCCATGGAATTAACGGATAAGATACCGGACAATTGGAATCCGATTCTTAAAGAGGCCTTCAAAGATGTGGTTAACGACCCGGCCCGGTGGGCTCAGAGATGCCAGGACGAATACAAGGCGGATATGATTTGCCTGAGGCTTTTAGGCGGGCATCCGGAAAACGGCAATAAGCCGGTGGCTGATATAGTCAAGGTTGCCAGGGCGGTCAAGGATGCCATTAAAGTCCCGTTAATTATCTGGGGTTGCGGGAATGTGGACAAGGATAACCAGATATTCCCGGCCGTCAGCCAGGCGCTGGCCGGTTCGCGCTGTCTTATCGGCGCGGCCACCAAGGATAATTACAAGGTCCTGGCGGCCACCTGCCTGGCGGACGGGCATAACATCATCGCCGAAAGCCCGCTGGATATTAATATATGTAAGCAGGTAAATATGCTTCTGGGTGATATGGAGATACCGTCAGACCACATTGTGATATTCCCGACAACCGGCCCAATCGGTTACGGGTTTGAATATTCATATTCTATTATCGAGAGGACCAGGCTGGCCGCGCTGGGCGGCGACAAAGCCATGGCTTATCCGATACTGGCAACGCTGGCCAACGAGGTTTGGAAGACCAAGGAATCCAAAGCGCCGGAGTCTGAAAATCCGATATGGGGCGCACAGAAGGAACGGGCCGTGGCCTGGGAAGCAATGACGGCGGCAGGGTTCCTCTTAGCCGGAGCGGATATTCTGGTGATGTATCATCCCGAAGCCGTAGCTCTGACCCGCAGGTATATTGATTCTCTATACTTAGGCTAGTGCCCGCAATCGTAGCCTTGGGATTCTTCTCACACACCAACCAAAAAATCTGTGTAATCTGTGGCTATTTTCACTTGACAAAATTCACTAATATGCTTAGAATCTTAATTAAGATATATTCTTTCCTAATATAACTCGGATAGGAGGACATCATATGCGCAGCAATTCACTGTTGAAAATAGCCGCAGTTATTATGTTTGTTGCCTATATCACCGCATTTAATTACGGCGGTTGCGGCGGCGGAGGCGGAAGCAGCGGCAGCAGCGCAACGGTTGCAAATAGAGCGCCTGTACTTAGCCCTATCGGCAACCAAACCATTGCCGAGGGCGCAACATTGACACTCACTATTACCGGCACAGACCCGGACGGAGATACCCTGACCTATTCAGCATCTTCTTTACCATTAGGCGCAACATTTGATGCAACCACCCATACATTTTCATGGACGCCTGCATATAACAAGGCAGGGACTTATACAGGCATCAAATTTAAGGTAACAGACCCGACCTATCTCGCCGCCGAAGAAACGATTACTATCACCGTAACCGATGTTACAGCACCTAATGAGCCTAGTAACTTAACAGCTACTGCGATTTCACCATCTCAGATTAATCTTCAGTGGGCTGACAATTCTGCTAACGAAGACAGTTTTAAGATAGAACGAAAAACAGGTTCAGGCGGGACCTATGAAGAAATAGTATCTATCTCAACTGATAGTTCCTCATATTCTAATACGGGTCTTTCTGGTGGCACTACTTATTATTATCGTGTAAGGGCATATAACCCGGTGGGTTATAGTTCTTATTCTAATGAGGCAAATGCGGCCACACTATTTAATCCGCCGGCTCCTGTAACATTGCCAACGCCAGCTGATGGCGCAACTGATATATCACTTAACCAACAGTTATCTTGGACGGCAATAACTGGGGCTACCTCTTACGATGTCTATTTTGGTATCACCACTCCACCCGCATATGTTACTAATACTGCTGTCACCAGTTATAACCCAGGGGTTCTGAGTAACAACATCATTTACTACTGGCGAATTGATTCAAAGAATAGTGGTGGAACGACCACCGGAATTGTTTGGAATTTCCAGACCATTAAACTCTTTGCTAAAGACACGGGTAATCCGGTCTTTGAACCTGCCGCATGGTGTCCTTGGGATTGTTCTTGGTATGATGCTATTTCTGTTATTTCCGACACCGTAAACAATCAGTATAAAATGTGGTATTGGGCTTATGGACTGGGCGATACCTTGCTCGGTTATGCCACTTCTAATAATGGCACCACTTGGACTAAATCTACCAATAACCCGTTAATGTCCATTCCGATACCGATAGAATCAAATGATATGCAAGGGCTTTCGGTTATCAAGGATGATTCAACCTATAAGATGTGGTATGGCATAAATGATGTGGGCTTGACAAATGGTGAGGACAGAATATATTATGCTACCTCAACAGATGGTGAAACCTGGACCAGCCCCAATACAGATAGTAGTGCCTATCCAGTATTTTCATTGCCTTTGTCACATACTCTTCAGGCTTGCTTTGTTATTCTGGATGGCACAACCTACCGGATGTGGTATTATGTAAGAGACCAGGCCGATTGGGCAAACAAGGTTTACTATGCAACTTCTGCCGATGGTCTTGCCTGGACTATGCAGAACAGCGGTAATCCGGTTATGATCGATGTTAGCGTGGAGAGTGATGTTATCAAGGACGGTTCCTCTTATAAAATATGGGGGCGCAATATGGGGCAAGCTAAAGTATACTCTTCATCAGACGGCATCACCTGGACTCCGACCAACAGTAATCATCTGGGTTCACCCACCTCGTCTATTATTAATGAGGCAGGTACATACAAAAGATGGTATGATGTGGGGAGTCGCGTTCATTATGCCACCTCATCTGACGGCTTAACCTGGACTGATTATTCCTCAAATCCGATAATACCATCCAGCGCTCTAACTAATCCGGAAAGCCATGGTCTTTGGCCCGGTAGTATCGTCAAAGACGGCACAACCTATAAAATGTGGTACGAATATCGTGGAGACGGACCATTCTTCACTGATATCAAATTCGGATATGCCACCTCAAGTGATGGGGTCAGCTGGACACGCTATGGTAGTAATCCCGTCCTCACAACAGGCTTCACCTGGGATGGATATGGAATATCCGACCCAGTAGTCATCCTGGACGGCTCTACTTATAAGATGTGGTATTACGGTTACGGATTTTCTTTTATGTTTGACTCTGGCATCGGTTATGCCACATCCAGTGATGGTATTACCTGGACCAAGTATGGCACAGGACCTGTTCTTGTTAAAGGCACAAGTGAATGGTTTAATGATTTTTCTATTATTAAAGGAACAGATGGTATCTACCGGATGTGGTTTGAGCGGATTGATAGTGCTACCGGTGTAACAGATATCAGATACGCCTATTCGGCTGATGGCATAACCTGGACAAGAGAATCTAATCCAGTCCTTTCACCAGGTGCCGCAGGCAGTTGGGACGAGACTATAATGGACCTAACGGTTATTCTTGATGGCGCTATTTATCGGCTGTGGTATGCGGCTACTTCGTTAACCGGAGGAATCAAGATTGGTGAAGCAACCTCTCCCGATGGTATTAACTGGACCAAATTAGGCCCTGTGCTGTCTCCGAGCAGTGCTGGTAATTGGGATAGTGCCAGCATGATGCCAGCCTGTGCGATTCTGGACGGTACAACCTACAAACTTTGGTATATTGGAACAGATAGTAAAGGTTATCAGCGGGTAGGTCTGGCAACCAGATAATATCTCTAATATGCTCGATGGAGCTCGGTGGGACAGTCCCTAATTCCGTAAAGTGGCTATTTTGCTGATGTATAGGGCAGGGTTTTTAGGAAATGGGCTAATTCGGGGGACTTGCCTGCTGGTAGGCAGGCGTTTACAGAAAATTTAACCGGAATTCTATTTTACCCTACAGTTATCTACAGGGGAATAGCCTGAATACTACAGGTGCATAGCCTGAATACCACAGGTGCATAGCCCGAATACCACAGGTGCATAGTCCGAATACCACAGGGGTATAGTCCGTTTACCACAGGTGCATAGTCCGCATATCACAGGGGCATAGCCCGAATACCACAGAGGCATAGTCCTTATACTATAGTGCCATATCCCCTTTACCACAGGTGCATAGTCCGTATGCCACAGGTGCATAGTCCGCATATCACAGGGGCATAGTTCGTATGCCACAGGTGCATAGGGGGTAGATGACAGGGGGATAGGGGGTAGTATACGGGGGGGTAAAGTCCAGTATTTGTGAGGGATTTCGGACATCAAGGTGTTCATTTATGAGGTTTTTAGGGGTGTTAAAAATGGGTCAAAAATACCATATATGCTCACCTTCAGAGGTTTCGGCCCTTCCCGAAACCAGCCCGATTAAGCCACTTAATAAACCCCTCTAAACCAACCTTTTGGTAGCGGTAAATCCAGCGCCGAACCGTTCGGTTAAAGTTCCGGTGACCTTCGGCGGTAACCCACTAATTTAGCCCATTTCTGAGCGCTGTTTCCCTAAAAACGAATATAACGCATATTTGGCAGGGGGGGGGTATACTCCCCCATACTATACCCTCGTTCCCCGTATACTATATACCTTGTAGAGTACTTACTCATACCTTGTAGAGTACTTACTCATACCTTGTAGAGTACTTACTCATACCTTGTAGAGTACTTACGCATACCTCGTAGAGTACTTACGCATACCTCGTAGAGTACTTACTCATACCTTGTAAGGCACTTATACATACCTTGTAGAGTACTTACGCATACCTCGTAGAGTACTTACGCATACCTCGTAGAGTACTTACGCATACCTTGTAGAGTACTTATACATACCTCGTAAGGCACTTATACATACCTTGTAGAGTACTTATATATACCTTGTAAAGTATATACTTCCTATTCTGCAAAAATAGGTAGATTTACGTTGAGATATACCCCTAAAAGATGTGTCTACGGCCGCCGTGCCGGAACGGACTGGGGCAGTTCGACTATTCACTTCATCTGGCAGAATGTGGCTAATATGAATAACAATGTTTACAAAGAAGCGACTATTGCCACGGATTCAGCGAGACAGGTGAGGGTGATAATCAATAAGGGAGGACAGTTTTGCAATACAAATGTTTGGTTGAAAGGGTATATTGAATGAGTCTATGGAGTCTAAAGGGTTTGTGGAGTCTATGGAGTTAAGAGTCCAACTCTATAGACTCTTTGGACTTAATGAACTATTTTGATTTTTTATCGCCGCACAGCTCTTTTAGCGCCGCCTCAGCCCGGGATGTATAATCGCTGCCATAATTAAAAACTGGTTTTATATCTGCTAATCCTTTCGTTGACACTTTATCCTTAGCACCTAATTCTACTAATACTACTATCGTAATACCACGGACTCCCCCATCCTTATCATCTAAAAGTTTGACTAATTCAGGAATGGATTCTTTAGCATCAATTTGCCCCAATGCATCAATAGCCGACCAGCGAACACCGGGGTTATCATTCTGTAATAGGTTGATAATCTCAGGGATTGCTTCCTTAGCGCCAAGTTTTCCTAATGCCTTAGCCGTCCGACAGCGAACCTCTAGGTTATTATCCTGTAACAGTTTGGTAATCTCAGGAATTGCCTCTCTGGCGTCAAGTTGCCCCAATGCCCAAACAGCCCAACGGCGAATTTCTGGGACATTATTCTGCAACAGTTTGGTAATGTCCGGGATTGCCTCCTTGGCGCCAAGCTTTACCAATGTTCTAACAGCCCACACGCAATCATCTGGGTCATTTAATAATCCGATAATAGCCGGGACAGCCTCTTTAGCGCCGAGGGTCACCAATGTATAAACAGCCTGCCGGTGAACATCTGGGATATTATCCTGTAATAGTTTGGTAATTTCAGGAATAGCTTCCTTAGCGCGAAAGTGTCCCAATATAAAAACAGCCGACTGGCGAATCCAAGGGTCATTATCTTGTAATAGTTTGGTGAGCTCCGGGATAGCTTCCCCTTTGGTATTCAGGTCAAAAATAAAGCCATCAATAGGATTTGTCCACTCAGTCAGGTTTTGAATTGTGAGTCGTGATAGTGATTCTTTTATTCTTTTCTGGCGTAATTCTTTATCTGAGGTCGGTATGCTACTATCGTTAGGAACTGGTACAGATGCTTGGTTGGTAGGTGAGATGGGTTTTTGTGTTACGGATGGCCGCGGTTTAATAGTTATTGTATGTGTCGTTTGGGTGGGGAGCGGCGGTTTGGCGGTTGTTTCCTGCGCCGGCGGTGGTGTAGTCGTTTTCGGCGGTGGGTTGTCAGTGAACGATTTTGACGAGCTGATGACGTAATAGTTGGCTATGATAACAATCAGGATAAAAACAATTATGCCCAGCACCAGCCATATGAACCCTTGGGATGATTTGCCGTTCATCATATCTTTAGCCTCGAATTCGCAAAAGAACTTGGAATCAATAAAGCTTGATTTGGAATAATGTCAATTAATATTACCTAGTATGTAGTATATAGTAGGTAGTATGTCCCTACGCTGACGCTACGGGAGGATTCGCTCTAGGATGGATTAGACACGAATTAACTTGAATCTTAAAATACTTTGTGGTGAAAAGTATATATGCATAGATTAAAACTCTGGATTAAGGCGGTTCGGGCTCCTTTCTTTACGGCGACTGTCTGCCCGATTGTCCTGGGCGCTACCATCGGCTGGTACCAGACCAGTCATTTTAACTGGATTTATTTCTGGCTGACTTTAATCGGTGGCATCCTGATGCACACCGGCACCAACCTGACTAACGATTATTTTGACCATATCACCGGCAATGATGAGGTGAACAAAATCAAAACGCCGTTCAGCGGCGGGAGCCGGGTGATACAGAAAGGCGAGATACCGGCCGTGCAGATACTGTTGGCGGCGTTGGCGGCTTTTGCCATTGGCGGGATTATCGGCCTGTACCTGAACCATAATCTGGCCGGCAATATGATTCTGGTATTCGGGATTATCGGGGTATTCCTGGGATTCTTTTATACGGCGCTTCCTGTTAAAATCGGTTACCGCGGTTTCGGGCTGGGCGAGCTGGCTGTGGGTATAGGTTTCGGACCGCTGATGGTCTTGGGCGCTTATTACGTCCAGACCGAGCAGATTACGCTCCAGGCGGCGTTTGCGTCTATTCCGGTGGGCATACTCATTACGCTGGTGCTTTACATTAATGAGTTCCCGGACTACGCGGCGGATAAGAGCGTTAATAAGATAACGCTTCCGGTCCAGTTAGGCAAACGGATTGCATCACGGCTATACATTATAACAGTCATCGTGAACTATCTTTTGATTATAGCCGGCGTGGCATTGAATATTATGCCGGCCTGGACGCTGGTTACATTAATAACGCTGCCCATAGCCATAAAAGCTATGAGGACTGCCGGGGCGCACTTTGACCGGATAGAGGAATTATTACCGGCCAACGGCGCGACGATTATTTTACATTGCACCATAGGCCTGTTGCTGGCGTTAGGATTTATTTTGGACAAATTAACCTAATATTCCGATATAAGAAAAAAGAAAGGAGTTAAAATGAGGGATGCCGTACTCTGGCAGTTGGAGCCCTCCCGAAAGCATTCGGGGGGATAAACTCCGCGACTTATTAGGGACACTTCGAGCATAGCGAGTTAGTGTCCCTTATCCCGACTATTCCGTCGGGGTCTGCCAGGTATAGTCGGCTGTAACGCTTCTTTGTCGCTAACAGCCGAACTATAGACCGGCACTCCTCGTAATTTAATTCTTATGGATATAGCAAGAATAAAAGAGAAGGCAAAAAGATTGGGCATCGCGATACCGCAAAACGGGGCAACCAAGCAGGAATTGATAAGATTAATCCAGGAATTGGAAGGGCACGATAAGTGTTTCAGGACGCCCAAGAAGGATTGCGCTAAAACGCAGTGCGCCTGGCGTGATGACTGTCTGCCGAGCTGTTAACTTCTGGAAAATATCGGCAGGCGTGATGATGCGAAATGCACCTTTGTTCCATCAGGTTTGTTACAGATTTCACAAATAAATATATAAAAATAAGAAGGCATTATGGCCGCAAGAACGAGCATCAAGGCGAAACAGGGGCAGTCACCGAAGATGCTGTCCGACATCGAGATAGCCCAGTCTGCCAGGAAAAGGCCTATCATTGACATCGCCCGGGAACTGAGTATTAAGGATCAATATATAGAACTCTACGGCCCGTATAAGGCCAAAGTTTCATTGGATATACTGGACGAATTAAAGAACAAGCCAGCCGGGAAATATATTGATGTTACGGCCATAACGCCGACTCCTCTTGGCGAGGGCAAGACCGTGACGACAATCGGGTTATCCATGGCGCTCAACCGCATCGGCAAGAAAGCCATATCCTGTATCCGCCAGCCATCGCTCGGGCCGGTATTCGGCATTAAAGGCGGCGCGGCCGGCGGCGGCTATTCGCAGGTCCTGCCTATGGAAGATATTAACCTGCACCTGACGGGCGACGCCCACGCGGTCAGCATTGCGCATAACCTGTTGTCAGCATTTATAGACAATCACCTGTTCCACGGTAACGAGCTTAAGATAGACCCTAAAAGTATTTCCTGGCGCCGGGTGGTGGATGTGAGCGACCGGGCTTTGAGGAACATAATCACCGGGCTGGGCGGTGAAGGCGTTATTCGCGAGACCGGGTTTGACATATCGGCGGCATCGGAAGTTATGGCCATACTGGCGCTGGCCACGTCGCTTAAAGACCTGCGCCAACGTCTCGGGCGGATAGTGGTTGCCATGACCTCAAGCGGCAAACCGGTTACGGCAGATGACCTGAAATGCGCCGGTTCGATGACAATGCTTATGAAGGAGGCGTTGAAACCTAACTTGCTGCAGACCATCGAAGGCACGGCCTGTTTTGTCCACGCCGGTCCGTTTGCCAACATCGCGCACGGCAATAATTCGGTTCTGGCCGATATGATGGCGATACGGCTGAGCGATTACGCGGTGACCGAGAGCGGTTTCGGCGCGGATATGGGCGCGGAGAAATTCTTTAATATTAAGTGCCGGGTAAGCGGGCTGAAGCCCAGCTGTGTTGTGTTGGTTGCGTCGATTAGGGCCCTGAAGATGCACGGCGGAGCCGGCAAGGTGGTGGCCGGCAAGCCTTTGCCCGATGAGTTGATTAAGGAAAATTTGCCGAAACTGGGAAATGGCTGCGCTAATTTGCAGAAACATATCGAAAATATCAAACTTCACGGCGTGCCCGTGGTAGTGGCGATAAACAGGTTTACCCAGGATACGGATAGGGAGATAGAACTGGTTTGCCGGATTGCCAAATCAGCCGGAGCTGAAGATGCGGTGACATCAGAAATCTGGGGACTCGGCGGCCGGGGCGGCGTGGAGTTAGCCAGGGCTGTGGTTAAGGCCGCCGAAAAGCCTTCAAAGTTCAGATTCCTTTATGAACTTGACTGGCCGATAAAGAAGAAAATAGAAACCATCGCCACTAGAATTTACGGCGCCAAGGATGTCAGGTACGATTTACTTGCCAACCGCAAGATTAAACTTTATACCGAACTTGGTTACGATAAAATGCCCATCTGCATGGCCAAGACACACTTATCGTTGTCTCATAATCCTGACTTGAA
This sequence comes from Planctomycetota bacterium, assembly GCA_043808305.1. GTDB lineage: Bacteria > Planctomycetota > MHYJ01 > JACQXL01 > JACQXL01 > JBBAAP01. The sequence goes on from JAZDFB010000149.1 coordinate 41,134, forward strand.
AGGGCGTCCCGTTAACTTTACGTTGCCGATACGCGATGTGCGGGCGTCAGTCGGAGCCGGATTCCTGTATCCTCTCTGCGGAGAGATGCGGACGATGCCCGGGTTGCCCAGCGTGCCGGCCGGGACGCGTTATGATATCGCCGATGACGGCAAGATAATGGGGCTGTTCTAAGAAATCAATTCTTATCAGGCGGCAGGTCTTTTTCCTTTTCGTTAATTGCCGAGGCGGGCTGGTCTTTTTTATCCACCGTGACGATGCCGATAAAACCGAAGATGTCTTTGGTGGCTCGGCCCATGATACTATCGCTCATGATGTTATCCAGGAAATAGAGCATCGTTTTACTGCCCGGGTCGGTTACCAGCTTCATAAAAGGTATCAGGAATAGGAATCTTCCGATTGCCACAAGCCAGAATACCCACTGGACGAAATCAAGCGACAGGAACCTGAAGTTAGCCGGTACCATATCGGCAATCCAGCCTATGAATATCTGCGGGAAGGCCACGGTCAGGCCGGTCAGCACCGTGTACACCGCGTAATACATTTCCTTGTATTTATCAGGCGACGAGCCGAGCATTAATTTAAGCACGGCGATTTCCACGCCGGCCCACATTATGCCGCTGGAGATGCCATCTATGTAGATGAAGAAATTGCAATTGGCGTCGGAGATGACCCAGTATAAAGGGTGAAATGCGCCGAAATAGATGGCCACCATAATAATCGGTTTGTTGCCGTAACGGTCAATCAATTTACCCCAGACAGGTAATGCGATAACCCGGAATATCAAAGCCAGAAATCCATAGAATTGAATTGTTGTGGCGCTCCACTTAATTTTATTAATCAGGAATGGCGTCCAGAACGGGCCGGAGATGCCGTTGACAATGCTCCATATGCACATCAATATGGTAAAGGTCCGGAAGTTCTTGTCGGCCAGTGCTATCCTGGCATAGGTGAATATCGGGATGGGTTTGCGGACGGTATCTTTTTTGACATAGGGTGGTTCTGGCTGGCGGAGCAGGTATATTATGGACAATACGCCGGCGGCTGTTCCGAGTAGGGAAAGAACGCCGATTTTGACGAACTCTAATGTTTCTGCACGGGTCAGGAATTTTATGGTTGGGAGCAGGTCAGTTATGAAGTCATTGATCGGTTTTGAGTAGTCATAATAAAGACCGCCGAGCAGCCCGATAGAACTGACAATGGTGCAAACCATTGCCCGCCGGCTGAAATACCGTCCCCGCACTGGAGCCGGCACTAAATCGGCCATCCACGAGGTCCAGGGGATGCCGGCCATGGCGCCATAAATACAGGCGATAAGATAGAGCCAGAAAAATATTTTCATAGAGACAGGTTTGATAAAGAAAAAGGGGATAAAAGGAATAAGGAACCAGCAAAACCGCACTATGACCACAGTGACAACCGTCAGCGGTTTCCGATGGGGAAGGGATTGCAGCCAATAAGCAATCAACAGCTGAATTATCACGGCGAACGAGGGGATGGCGCCCATCAGGCCGTAGTGGATATTAGTGGCGCCCAAGGCGATAATATAATATGTGATGAAAAGGCCGCCTACCAAGTTGCCGTGGATGGTGGCGTAGGCGCCATCCCAGATGGATATATTCATTCCTCTGCGGCGTTCCGCCGAGGTTATTTCTTGTGCCATATGACTAAGCAAAACCGAGTAAATAAAGTTACCTATAACTTTATTCAACTGTTTTGCATTCCAAAGGGGCTATCGCCCCTATGGCGCTCATCCCGACCTACTGGGTCGGGCTTCGCTGTTACCCCTGGAGGGTGTCATCGCAACACCCTCCAGACCTCCCTGCATGCAGTCCCGCTTGCAGGTGAGGATATGTTACTTAACTTTGTCGGGACTGCATAGATAATAATTTTATTAAATGCCTCGGAATCGTCAACTATTGAAATTCAGAATTTTATATCATTTTTCTTGATATTAAAATTATATCTTCTATGGTTAGAACATTTTATTAACCACGTCTGCGGCCAATCTTCTGCCTGTGCGTGACCGCACGCAGACAGGGGGGAGGATTGGTTGCGGAATTAATTTGGTATACTATGTTATTTGACTTTGGCAGTGTTTTGGCGCTTATCACTATCGCGGTTCTCTTTGTCTTCGTTACCCTCGTATTTTCCTGGATTGTCAGGCCGTCCAAGCCCTCGCCGGAAAAGGCATCCACTTACGAATGCGGCGAACAGCCTATCGGTTCGTCCTGGATAAAGTTCAATATCCGCTTCTACGTGATTGCCCTTATCTTTATCATATTTGAGGTGGAAGTGTTGGTATTATTC
>JAZDFB010000150.1:0-2628 GCA_043808305.1 Planctomycetota bacterium
TGAGCCAGCAGCAAACCATCATGCTGCAGGAACTGGAATAATGCCGCTCCGGACGTCTTCCCCTGGCTAACCATAAGCGCAATCTGGGGCCGACCTTCCTTGTACCAATAAACGGCTATGAACACCAACCCCAGGATAACAGCAGTCAATAGCAGCGTCGCCGCGATGCCAACAAACTTACCCAGGATAAATTCCGAACGACGAACCGGTTTGGAAAACAGCATCATCACGGTCAACCGTTCTATCTCCAGGGTTATCACCTGGTTGGCCGTAAGCACGGTTATCAGTATCAATCCAAAAGTAATAGCCGCCAGGCCGACCTCGCGGACCATGGACAACTCCTCGCCGAATGCAAACAGGCTGAAGAGCGGCGCTAAAAATATCAGTATCGCCGACACCGCAATAATAATGTATAAAAGCGGCTGGCGCACCGATTCCCGGTAGGTCATCAATCCGATTTGGTAAATATTGCTCATATCCTATGACTATAGTTCGGCTGCCTGCTTGCCCCGTTAGAAGCCTTGCCTCTAACGGAGTATAGAATTTACCTGCCGCCCTTCAAGATTTCCAGCGTATTCTTTATTACGTCATCAACCTGCTTATCCCCTAACTCCGGATATATCGGTATAGACAAGGTTGATTTAAATAATTTCTCGGTCATCGGAAAACCCTTGGCCGTAAAGCCGAAATACCGGTGGAGCGGTTTATAGACCGGCCGTTTGGACTCGATGCCTTTGCGGGCCAGGAACTCCGCCGCCCGGGCGACATCGTCCACGCTCACCGGATACCTGAAGAATACCCCGCCGTCCCGTAATGCGCCCGGGAACCCGAACGCCCGCTGGTATTTCCGGGCAATCGCCTGCCGCCTACGGATGAACCCGGGCAGCCGTTTCAACTGGACCATTCCCAGCCCGGCCCCCAAGTCGCTCATCTGGTAGTTATACCTTTGCTTGTAATCATCGCGGTTATCGAACTCACGGAGGTCCCTGATTTTATCCACTAACCGCTTGTCGTCGGAAACGGCCATACCGCCGTAGCCGGTGGTCATCATCTTGGTCACGTAAAACGAGAATATAGCGGCCCGGCCGAATGTGCCAACCGGCCTGCCCTTATATATTGCCCCGATGCTCTGGGCGCAGTCCTCGATAACCGGCACACCCAGTTTCAGAAACCGGTCAATGTCGGCCGGCCGGCCGAAAATATGAGGCAGTATGATTGCCCTGGTCCGTTTATTAATCCTCTGCCGGGCCGAATTGGGGCAGAGGTTATAATCCCCCCCGATATCGGCCAGCACTGCCTTTGCGCCGGTATAATTAACCGCATTAAGGACCGCAGTGCAGACATAACTGGGGATGATAACCTCATCGCCCGACTTGATGCCCATGGCCAACAGGATTAGGTGAAGAGCGCCGGCGCCTGAATTAGTCGCCACCGCGCCATTTGTATTAAGGAATTTGCTGAATGCCTTCTCAAATGCCGCCACTTTCGGCCCCTGGGCCAGGTAACCCGATGCTAAGACTCCCTGTAACATCCTCGACTCGGCACTTCCCAGCGTCGGCATCGAATGCTTAATTAACATATATCTTCTTTGTATTCTTTGTGTCTTTTCCCGCCTGCGTTGTGTTCGCGGAGCGGCATCCCGCCGCAGCGGGAGAAGCGGGATCCCGCACTTATGCGGGAGCGGTGAATCTACCACACGAACCTGTAACACATAAACGCTTCAGCCGCCTTAACGGAAATTTCCTTGCCCCGCAGGCAGACCAGCGTCTCCAACGTTTCCATACTGCAATGGTGCATGCTATCTCTCAACTGCGACTTATGGAACGACAGCGCCTTGAGCTTCTGGTCCAGATAATCTGATATATCGATATAAAAGTTAGGATGGAACTTCTCGTATTCCACGTTCCAGAACAGGGTCGGGTTATCGTAAGTCAGGACAATCGGCGGAAAGTATTTGATACTCGGCGAATGGGGCCGGCAGGCCGTAAAGCCGGCCTCAAACACCGCTACGTGGTCCTGGTTATACGAAATCGCCGGCAGAGCCACGATGGTCGGCTTAATCCGGTCTATGCTGACCTTGCTTTCTCGCTCTATGACCGCAATCAAGTCACGGCGTGGCATAGCGTCCAGACGTAGATGCTTTTCGCTGTCCGTGAAGACGATGTCGTAGCCGTCCACTTTGAGGAAGTCGGCGGTCTTCTCAAACTCAGCCCGGCGCACGTCCTTGCGGATAACCTCCTTTTTGCCGTCATAATGCTTCAGGTCGCCCACCGACATAAGCATCACATAGGCCTTGCCGCCCATCGCCTTAATCTTGGCGATGGTGCCGGCGCAGCCGAAGGCCTCGTCATCGGCGTGGGGGCGAAACCACCAGCAGGGTTTGCTTGCCCAGGAACTCGTCGCTGGCCACGCAATGATTATTTCTTTTAATCATATTAAGAATCCTTTCGCTGTTAAGCGCACAAAGTATCAGCGCTATGTTAAACAGGCCGGCGCCGGCTGTCAATCTAATTATTGCACCATTTTAAGGAACCCGGCCTCGTCAATAATCGTTATGCCCTGCTTGCGGGCCTGGTCCAGATTGGAGCCGGGGCTGTCGCCGGCCACCACATAATTCACCTTCTTGCT
>JAZDFB010000151.1:0-7321 GCA_043808305.1 Planctomycetota bacterium
GTATATCGTGTTCTTGGTATACAATAATTGCTGGAGCTTGCTCTTGATTTCCCCGTGCATTGTCGCATACTCCTTGGTCCGATGCCCTATCATCGGCGTGCCCATGGCCTTTAATATGTCCGGATAAACCTCTACCGGCCCGGGTATGAACAGTTTCTTATGCATCGCTCTGTCTCCTTTCTTGTGTAAAACCACAGATGAACACGGATATACACTAATAATTTTATCCGGATTTATCCGGGTTTTATTATTTAACCATTCTTTCGTATTCTAATTTAGGTTTGGCAAAGTTCAGGATCAGTCCTACTTCGCAACCTGTTGCTTTAAGATAGTTTAACAATTGAGCTTGGTGGATTTTAGTAATTTCTTGAGCTACTTTCAACTCGATAATCACTTTATTTTCCACAATCAAATCTGCCGTATAAATCCCCACTGTTTTGCTTTTATAATAAACCGTGGCATCCTTTTGTTGTGTTACTTTTATTCCCCGTAATTGCAGCTCATAAATCAATGCATTCTCATAAACCTTTTCCAAAAACCCGCAACCTAAAGCATTGTGAACTTCAAAAGCAGCATTGAGAATTTGATAAGATATATCCCCATGCTTAAACTTGTTTAGATACACACAGATATTTCCGTGTTTATCGGTGTTAATCTGTGGTTGCATAATTAATCTTACTTATCACTATCCCGCTTAACAGCTTGGGATAAAAGTCGGTTGATTTTTGCGGCATACGCTCATTCTTAACCGAGACGTTTTCCAGTTCGGATATCTTGGTTGGATTGAGCAAGAACGCCATCTGGTACTTGCCCTTCTGAGTTAACGCTATGGCCTCGTCAGCGGCCCGAACGTAGTTGACGAACTCGCCTTCGGCCACCCGTTCCTTGGTGATGCCCAGCATCTTCCCAAGCACCAGCTGGTGCAAGACATTAACATCAAGGTGTTTCAGAGCAGGCGAGGATTTTTCCTTTATCACATTATCCATCATTTTCTCGTCCTTGAGCGTGAGCATATAATACTTCTTGACGCCCTTGATGGCCAGCCCGAGCGCGTGGGCCGAGAATCCGGTGATGCGCAGATCTTCCAGCAGTTCCTGCCGAACCGTTTTCTCATCTTTACCGAAGGCTTTGAACGGGTATTCGTTAATCCAGAAGTATTTGTCTAACTTCTTAATAAAACTGGCCGGCGAGAAACTCTTCAGCCCGAATATCAGCCGGTGCGTTGGCAGGATGAGCAGGCCTTCGTCTTTCATATTGACGAAGGTCATCATCCGGTTGTCGTATGACTCGTTACCCGCGCATTTCAAACCTTTGGCTTTCATCTCGTTACGATAATTGAGCGCTGTTTCGTAGCGGTGATGCCCGTCCGCGATAAAGATGTCCTTATCGGCCATCGATTTAACGATGCCGTTTACCAGTTTGGGCTCGGTAATTTTCCAGGCTTTGTGGTAGACGCCGTATTCGTCCCTGGCAACGACGTCAGGCTTGTGTTTTAGTGTGACACTGTCCATAATTTTATTGACGGTCATCTTCGGGTCGGAATAAAGCATGAATATCTGGCCGGTCGAACCGTGCACCTGGCGCATGGTGCTGAGCCGGTCCATCTTGGGCTTTAAAAGGGTGCGTTCGTGGGCGTGTACGCCCTTGCCGAATTCGACCAGCTTGCCCAAGGCGATAAACCCTTTGCGGACCTTCATTATGAACTGTCCACCCCGATGTTCATCGGGGTTTCGCTTCGCTCCATATGGAATAAACTCCTGGTAATAGGCGTAAATAGCCGGTTTCTTGTCCTGAACCAGCACGCCTTGATTGAGCCATTTCCGGAAGAACTCGCCGGCCCGGGTGTATTTGTTGTTTGCATCGCTGTCGCCGGCCAGGTCTTTGCCTTTGGTTATCCTGATAAGATTGAACGGGTGCTTCTTGTAATAACCGGCCTGCATCTTATCGTCAATCTTATCATATGGCTGAGTCAGGACATTGCCGTAATCGTTACTCTGGCAGTTTGAGCGTAGCGAATTACTGCCAAGTATAGTCGGCTGTGCTCCCGAGGCGCATCCGCCTCTGGCGGACAACTTCACAGGCAGCCGAACTATAACCTTGGCCTTATTGTAAATCACGCCCCGGAACGGAAAAACCTTTGCCATAGTTAATGCCTTTCTATTTCTTGCACAGCGCCTGTAATTCTTTTACAGCCGTTTCTCTATCTTTGGCAATGCTGTAGAACGCCGAGAGCTTAAACATCTTAAAGGTCGCCTTGACATTAGGATTAGGATAGATAAACACCATAGTCCCCTTATTTTCCTGAAGGATATCAATTACCCTAATAAAAGCGCCGATGCCCGGACTGCCGATATATCTCACGTCCGACAAATCAATTATAAACCTGTAAATCTTGACGCTGATCAGGTTATCCAGGGCTTCCGTTAACTCATCAGCCGTGAAACCATCCAAAGTCCCGTGCAACGCCATCAGGGTAATGTCTTTATCTATCTTTTTAATATCTATTACAAAATCAGCCATATATTATTTTTTAGCGTAAGCGATAAGCTTATCAGCCACGGCATCGCCGACCCGTGCCTGGCCTTCGGACGAAGAAGCGCCCAGATGCGGTGTCAGAACAACCTTGTCACCTAATCCTAATAGCGGGTTATCCGAAGCTGCCGGCTCTTTTTCGTATACGTCAATAGCCGCACCGCCCACCTTGCCGGACTTAATGGCTTCAGCCAGGGCTTTTTCGTCAATGATACCGCCCCGGGCGCAGTTGACAATGCGCACTCCTTGCTTCATCTTGGCAAAAGCTGCGGCGTTGAGCATATTCTTGCTTTCCGGAGTCATAGGCAGGTGAAGCGAAATATAATCGGAATTCTTAATCACCTCGTCCAGAGAAACCATCTTGACACCCAATTTGGTGATATATTCAGGCACGGGCTTGAGATACGGGTCGTAAGCGATGATATCCATTCCGAACGCAACCGCCCGCTTGGCCACTTCGTAACCAATCCGGCCGATGCCGATAAGCCCCAGCGTCTTCTTGTAGAGCTCGACTCCTTCCAGCGCTTTCTTTTCCCACTTGCCCTGTTTCATAGTGCTGTCGCCGACGGCGATCTTGCGTATTAAGGCCAGCATCATCCCGATAGCCAATTCTGCTACCGAGACCGAACTTGCCTCGGGTGTGTTTTCTATTTTAACATTAGCCGCTTTAGCCGCCGCGGCATCAATGTTATCCATTCCCACGCCGCCCCGGACGACCAGCTTCAGGTTCTTGCCGCTGGCAATCACGTCTTTGGTCACCTTGGTAGCCGAACGGACCACCAGGACGTTATAATTACCGATAATTTTTACCAATTCTTCCGGCGTAATACCGAATTTGGCATCAACGCTTAAGCCGGCATTCTTCATCTTGTCAATTGCCGCCATATCAATCTTGTCAGTCACTAATACGTTCATACGATTCTCCTTTACTAACCGCTGGGGCGCAAGTTCTCAGAGAAGGAATTAACTAGCTCCAAGTTCTCCTTGCCTCATTGGTTATTTAATTTCTAATACCTCACCCCGCTTAGGCGGGACGGCTACAATCAGAGCTCTATGCTCTTTGTTTTATTTTTTATATATCGGCGTCCCTTGGCTGTGCGTCATCTTCTGGTAAGCCGTCATTAATTTCAGGAAATTCTTGCCCGGCTTGCCGTCGCCGACTAATCGATCGTCTATTTCTATGACCGGAATCAGCTCTGCGCCGGAACCGGTAAGGAAACATTCGTCCGATGTATAGATATCGTGCACCGTGAACGGGTTTTCAAGGACCTTATAACCCATCTTGACGGCGATTTCCATTACCGTGGCCCGGGTGATGCCTTCAAGTATGCCCAGATAAGCCGGCGGCGTATAGAGCTTGCCATTCTTAAGAATAAAGATGTTATCAGCCGTCGCCTCGGAAACATAACCTTCATCGTTGAGCATAACCGCTTCGTCCGCGCCGTATTTAAAGGTCTCTATCTTGGCCAGGATATTATTGAGGTAGTTTAAAGATTTAATCTGGGCGTTAATCGTATCCGGGCGGTTGCGCCGGATGGACGAGGTCATAACTTTCAGGCCTTTTTTGTATTTCTCCGGCGGGTAAAGAGCTATCTTGTCCGCCACAATCAGGATGGTCGGCGATAAACACTTGCGCGGGTCCAGCCCGAAATCGCCCTGGCCGCGGCTGACCACCAATCGGATATAAATATCTTTAAGCCCGGAACGCCGGCAAGTCTCAACTACCAGTTGTCTCATTTTTTCCTGTGTTATCGGTATATGCAGGAATATCGATATGGCGGAGAGGTACAAACGCCTGATATGCTCATCCAGTTTGAATACCCGGCCGTTGTAAACCCTGATGCCTTCGAATATGCCATCGCCGTAAAGGAACCCGTGGTCGTAGACAGATATGGTTGCCTTGTCCCGGTCGGCGTAAAATTTGCCGTTAAGATATATGCTGACGCCTACCATAATCACCTCTCTCTATTTTCCCTGCCAAAGAAGCGCAGAGTTGCCGCAAGCAAATTGGCTCCGTGTTTCAACAGCTATTTTAATAAGTTAGCCGCTATAACTATCCGCTGGATTTCAGACGTGCCTTCGTAAATCTCGGTAATCCGGGCATCACGGTAGAAGCGTTCGACCGGATAATCCTTGGTATATCCGTAACCGCCGTGTATCTGGATGCCCCTGTGCGTAACCATGGTGGCTGTTTCCGAGGCGAACAACTTGGCCATGGCGGCTTCGTTGGAATACCTTTTCTTGGAATCCTTGAGGAATGCGGCCCGATGGGTCAGCAGCCGGGCAGCGTCCAGATTCGTGGCCATATCGGCCAGCATCCACTGGATTGCCTGGAATCCGGCCAGGGGCTGGTTGAACTGCTGGCGTTCCTTGGCGTATTTCACGGATGCTTCCAGCGCGGCTCTGGCAATACCTAACGCCTGCGAGGCTATCCCGATGCGTCCGCCGTCCAGCGTCTGTAAAGCAATCTTGAACCCCTGCCCCAGCTGGCCCAGCAAATTCTCTTCGGGTATCCTGCAGTCTTCGAAAACCAGTTCAGTGGTGGATGAAGCATTGATGCCCAGTTTTTCTTCCTTTTTCCCCACCTTGAATCCGGGCGTGCCTTTTTCGACAATAAATGCGCTGATGCCTTTGTGTCCCTGCGATTTATCCGTAGCCGCGGTGATAACTGCAACATCCGCCTGGCCGCCGTTAGTAATGAAGTTCTTAGTGCCATTGATAATCCAGTTCTTGCCGTCTTTGACCGCGGTGGTCTTGATGTTGGCCGCATCGGACCCGGCCGAAGGTTCGGTCATACCCAGACACCCGATTTTCTGCCCGCCGGCCAACGGCTTGAGGAATCTCATTTTCTGGTCTTCTGTGCCGTTGTTGTATATCGGGTCGCAGCAAAGAGATGTATGAGCCGAAACGATAACCGCTGTTGAGGCGCAGGCCACGGCTAACTCCTCGATGACCAAAGAATAAGAAAGGCAATCCATCCCCGCCCCGCCGTATTGTTCCGGGAAAGGAACACCCATAAAACCCAGTTCGGCAAGGCGTTTAATCAGTTCCTGGGGAAAACGTGCGGTGCGGTCGAGTTCTGCGGCGATTGGTTTGACTTCGTTTTCAGCAAATTCCCGAGCAACCTGCTGAACCATCTGTTGCTCTTCTTTTAACCGCAAGTCCATGATAACAAACCTCGTGGGGAGGAATAATTGCTTCCCGATAAATTACGATTCCCGGTCGGAATCGGAACAGCATTAATACCAACCGGAAGTGCGGCTGTCAAGAAAATGCGGTTATCGACTTTTACTTATTATCCTGATGCGGAGAAACAGAATCCTTTGGCGCCTCAGGCGCACCAATCACTAACTGAAGCCTGTCCATAACCGTTGTGTTGAGATAGAACACAACCGGCTCGTCATCAAGAATACAGTAATAATTACCATTCTCGGCTTTCTTGCCTATTTTCAGGACCTTCCGGGCAACTGTTTTATCTTCCTTTTCATATTCCATTGTTATGACAGCGCCGGGATTATCCAGGCCGTATTGAACAACCGATGCCGGATGATCGGCCACGTAGTTGACCGCGGCCAAGTAACAGACCTCGTTCCTGAGACCGTTAATGTTTTCCGGTTTTTCCACTTTGGTTACGGCGCCGCCGGCGGAGGTTATCAGCGACCATTCCTGAAGCTTGTCCTGGATGTAAACCAGCTTGTATTCCTCTTGTACTAAATCATCGGGACTGCTTTTGACCGGTAAAGGCTGGGTTTTCGTAATCATCAGGGACTTAACCTTGTCCGGCGAGATATTTATAAGGTTGCGCTTGCGCAGGTTGATGGAACCTCTCTGAAGATATTCGTATATCGATTTGTCCACACCGACTATCCTGGTGGTTCCCGCTGAATCTACGGCAATGTAAGCATATTTAGGGTCAGAGCCTAACCCAAAACGCATTGTTGACTGGCCGGCATCGTCTTTGTAAGTCAAAGACAGTCCGGAAAATGACTCGGACTGCGCGAATAACAACGCCGGTTCTGTGCCGCTCTGGTCGACAAACACCTCAATATTAACATCGTTAAGCTTCTCCACGAAATCCTTGACCGCGTCCGGGTTGAATTCAGCCTTGGGCTGGATAAACTTCCAGTGATCATTATCCTTTTCGGCGTCGAAGATGACATTGACGCCTTGATTAAGAACAAATTTAGCCACCTTTTCATTATTGATTTCAAAAACCTTGTGGTTGCGTATCTCGACCGAATTAGCCATCAGCCGGTTGCCCAAAGTGGTATCGATGGTAAATATGGTCGGCACGCCCTGGCGCATCCCGTAAAACTTGGTCGCATCGGTTGTATGCTTCTTGCCGATCAGCAATATCTCTGATGTCGGAGGCAGCTTATCGCTTTTGGAATTCGGGCAATAAACCGTCATCATCAGTTCGGGCGGCATCAAACCGTATCTGGAAAAATCGGTTACGTTATCTTCCTCAAACGATGCTATCCTGATGTCGTTAATGGCGTTAATTATATCCTGAACTTTTGTCTTGTCGCACCGGTCGGCAATCGGCTTTACCAGGCTCCAGCTGTCTCCGGCCTTGACGATTTCTATCTCCCCGCCGTCCGCATACTTAAACTGCATTTTGTCTATCTTATAGGCGTCAGCATCAAATATCTTCTTATAGCGGAAATCAAATAACGACTTGTTGAGCTTGTCGTAGAATGACTTAGCGATTAAAATAATATCGCTCTGTTTCTGGGGTTTCTCATCCGGCAAAATCATTTGAATGTAAATGCCAAGATCCATAGGGGCT
>JAZDFB010000152.1:0-32844 GCA_043808305.1 Planctomycetota bacterium
GAAGTCGTTTCTGAGCTTGGGCTTGCTTTGAGTCCGGAAGTTATGGAACTCGCACAGGGTAAGCTTGTAAAAGCGGCTGAATTCAAAATAATGACGAATTATCCTAACTTTATTGAAAACTGGATGCTTGAAATTTTGGAACCGGTTGAAAAATCATCTCTTGTCCCAATTTTGCCTCTTGGCGGAGCTGATGAGCTCTGTGCTGATGATGAAGGTGGTTTTGTACCTGAAAAATCAAATGCGGACAAAAAAGACAAAGGTGATAAGAAAACGAACGAGGAAATTAAAACTGTTGTGCCGGTTGGTTACCAGATGTTTAAGGAATTCAAGGGAACGCGTGCCAATGTGGGTAAGCCGATAGTCTGGGATGGTCGTTCTGATGATGGGAAACGGATAATTGAGCCGGGTAAGCAATACAAGTTTATTCTTACTGTTATTGACCGTATGGGGCGTGCTGACCAGACCAGAGAAGGTATTTTCAGCGTTACTGATCCCTGGACTGTTAATATCCGAAAGATAACCGGCCAGAAAATGGAAGTTCAGGATGAACTTTTGTATGTGCCTGCCAAAGGATTCAAGAAGAAGAGTATCCCTGTTGAGGGGAAACTATACAATATAAGTGGTTTAACAAACCCAACTAACCAGATAACTATTTCTACGGGAGCTATGCCGGATATGATTACAATTAAACCTCTTGAAGATGGTAGTTTTGAAACAGAGTTGTATGTTCCGGCAACCGAAGAAGAACTGATAATCCAGGCTGTTAGCTCGGATGGCTTGATGAAATCAACCATCTCGGAAGATATAACAATACCTGGTGGTGCTAAAGAGGAATTTACCTTAGTTGGTATGATTGATGTTATGGCTGGCAGTAACGGCCGCACCGGTGATACGGCAAGAATTGATGCATTTGAAAGCGGACGTGGCGTATCTGAAAGATATTATAAGGATGGAACTTATACTGATATCAGAGCTGCCGGGTTCCTTAAGATGCGCACGGCAAGTGATTGGAAAATAACGGCCTCTCTGGATACTAACCGGGCCGGCAAAAATGCGCTGAGGGATTCACAGTCCCAGATGTTTAAATACATCGACCCCGATAAATTCTATCCGCTTTACGGCGACCAGTCAACGCGTATTGATGAGGCTTCCAACACTCAAGGAGCTATTTTCCTCAAGGTTGAAAAAGGCCTGTCCGATTTACTGCTGGGTAGTTATAATACCGGTTTTAGCGGCTCTGAATTGGCTCAATATAACCGGTCTTTATACGGCGGCAAGACGCATATCGGATGGCAGCAGAATGGAGGTGTAACCTTATTTGCGGCTACCGCTCGGCAGATGGCATCGCATGATGAATTGCTTGGAACTGGAGGATCGTTATATTATCTCCAGCATAAGGATATTATGGATGGAACCGAAAAAGTATCAATCGAGGTGCGTGATAAGATTACCGGGTTAGTAATCGAAACCAAAACTCTATCCCGTGGTGATGATTATGACATAGATTACCGCTATGGACGGATTATCTTCTACAGGCCGGTTAATTCTGTAGTTGCTTCCAATACCTTAATCTCGACTGAAGTATTGGGAGGCAATCCGGTTTACGTTTTGGCTGATTATGAATATTTGCCTGCGGAACCATGGAAGAACGAAACGAGTGGAGCCCGGATAACCCAGGCCTTTGGAGATAAGCTCAATCTTGGAGTTACATATGTTAAAGAAGCCAGGGATCTTAACGATTATTCGTTGATGGGCACTGATATATCGGCTAAGATCGGTAAATACGGTGATATCAGAGTTGAATATGCCAAGAGTGAGTATGATGGTATTAATGGGTTCGTATCTTATAATGGCGGAATAAACGACTGGTTAACGTTAACTAATTCTGCGGCTAGTAAGGGCGGTAGTGCTTATAAAGTCGGTTTGAGTCTTGATGCCGGCGGATTAATCATGAACCGGCCGCAGGAAATATCAGCGAAACTTTACCTCCAGAGACTGGAAGCCGGATTTTCTTCGGCCGGTGGTGCAAGTACTTCCCAACAAGGGACTGATAAATTCGGATTGGAAATCGGAGCTAAACTTGGAGAAAATGATACGGCTCTTGGGAGATTCGATAATCAAAAGATTCTGGATAATGGCAACATTGCGTCTGGTTCACAGGTTGGCGCATCAGAGACACAGACCGGTACTTTCCAGCTGGTGCACCTGCAATTACCTATGAAACTGACAGGTGAATACCGTTTCCAGACAGTTAAGTCACCGGTGGTCAACCCGCTGATGAAGGCTGAGGCCCAGCAGGCTCTGGCGGCCAGGCTTGAATACGAGTTGAATAAGCAACTGACCGTGTTTGGTGAACAACAGGGCACGTTGAGCGGAAAGTCTAATAATCAGACATCTGTTGGAGCTACAATGAAACTTTCGGATAAGACTACCGGAACTATCCAGGAAACTGCCGGCAACAATGGGAATGCCACCCGTTTCGGCATAACTACTAATGTAGACGAACGGCACTCGCTGTATACTAATTATGAAATAGTTGAAGGCGCTGGCAACCAGAAAACAGAGAATATTATTTTAGGTGAGAAAGAGCAGGCTTCCAGCAAGCTTGGTTTGTACCGCGAAGAACGTTTCGCCGTCCGCAGTGCCGAGGATAAAACATACGGCGGTTTATTCGGCGCGGATTATGCGCTGAGTTCAAAATGGGGTGTGTCCGCCAGTTACGAGCGCAGTGATGTTAACGTTATTCAGACACATGATGCCCTGGCTCTTGGGGCTACATATAAATCTCATCCACAGGAACAGGATCCAACCAGGGTCATAGGATATTTTAAGGGTACGGCTCGCGCTGAATACCGTAAAGAAGATGCGGCTTCAATTAAAAGGATGTCTTTGTTGACTGCTAATAATGCTTATTATCAGCTTAACGAAGATATGGCTTTAAGTTTCAAACTTAATCTGAGCCAGACCAAGAATGAAACCACTAATCAGGTTGAGGCAAGATTAACCGAAGCGGTTATAGGTACTGCATACAGGCCGGCTAAAAACGATACCTACAATTTCTTAGGTAAGATAGCCTATCTTGACGATGAAGCTCCTCTGTCCCAAGGAGATATGGCTACAACCCGGAGCAAGGCGCTAATCTTCTCATTAGAAGGGGCGGAAGATGCTACAAATAGTTTCCAGATAGTTGAAAAGCTGGCTTATCGCCGTAATACCGAAATATTTACCAACATCAAGAATGTTGACAGTGACGTTTATCTAGTTGCCTTCAGGTTAAATTACAGGATTCATACGGAAAACTTCCTGGACAAGTTCATATGCGGACTTGAATATCGTATTCTGTCGGTTGGGTTAGCTGAAGATAAGAAATCAGGTGTTGTATTTGAAATTGATCGCGAAGTCGGCAAATTCGTGTATCTTGGTTTTGGATACAACTTTGTGGACTTCTCTGACAACCTGGCTGACTATGGCAAGGGTTACAAAGTTCAGGGTGCGTTCCTGAGATTAACCACGAAATTCTAACGCGTGATTTGCTTAAACCCGGCATTTATTAGGTTAATGTGTCGGGTTTTTTTTATTTCAATATAGGATTTCAAATGAGTTTGAATTATCCTGAGGCGATTCCCATGAAGTAGTAATTTCTGATATCATTGCCCCGTGAGGGCCTTTCCGACACCAATTAATCATCTGCTCAATAATTTCCCTGTCGCCGCAGAATACAGCTTCCACATTACCGCCTGGAATGTTTCTGACCCAACCGGACAGACCTAAAGATTGAGCTTTATCACGAGTGTTGGCGCGATAACAAACGCCCTGGACAGTTCCTTTTATTAGTAAATGTGCCTGAGATTTCATTCGAAGGGGAAAATAACTTATCTATTTCTTATCACTGAATATTCGTAGCCATGCTTTGGCTTCATCTGGACTCAGTCCTATGGCTTTTTCTACTGGTTCGTCATCCCGGGATATTTCCCACGGCTTTCTACTGTTTTTGGTTCGGTTGCTGATAATTTCAATAAAATTGGCGGCCGAGCAGGTTTTTGCTCCAATCTTTTTGGCTGATTCGGTTAGTTCGCGGTCAGAGCTGATGAGTTCTATGGTTTTGGGGTATGCCGAAGCGGAAATAATATTAAGAATTACCTCGTCGGCCGATTGGCCTGATTGAGAAAATATAATTTCAATCTGATTATCTTCCCGTATCTTTTCCGGATAATCCGACTCCGATTTACCGTCGAATACTATTACAATATGCTCTTTACGTTTATGATTATGTTCTTTTATCCGCCGAATCAGGTTCAAGCGGGCTTTTTCTAGGGAATCAGGGTTTTTATCAGTCGCACTGGTTTCTGAAAAAATCAGATTGTAACCATCAATAATCAGCATAGTAGTTTCGCCAAGTAATTTGCGACGAAGAAATTATTCCAGGGGAATTACCCGGCCGCCGATCATTACTTTCACGGCTTTGCCTTGAACCTTCCAGCCGGTGAACGGGCAGTTACGGCTTTTTGATTTGAATTTAGAACTATCTATAACCCATTTCCTATTAGGGTCTATAATTGTAATATCGGCATCGGCACCTGGCGTGAGCGTGCCTTTGTTAATACCTAATATTTTTGCCGGGTTTATTGTCAATTTGGCAATGATTTCTTTGAGCGTAATAATATTTTTGTGGACCAGTTCGGTTAATAATATTGGCAAAAGCGATTCCATTCCGATAATACCGAACGGCGCAATGTTAAACTCGACATCTTTTTTCTCCGGTGAATGCGGCGCATGGTCAGATGCGATTGTGTCTATTGTGCCGTCTTTTAATCCTTTACGTAAGGCTTCAATGTCACTTTTTGTTCTCAAAGGCGGGTTCATCTTGAAGTTAGTATTAAAATCCGAGGTTTTTATGTATTCCTCTGTGAGTACCAAGTGGTGCGGCGTTACTTCGGCGGTAACCTTAATGCCGCGTTTTTTAGCCTGGCGCACCAGTTCCACGGCCTTAGCCGTCGTAATATGGGCAATATGAAGTTTACTCCCTGTAAATTCGACCAGGGCAATATCGCGATATACCATTAGTTCCTCGGCAACTCTTGGCATGCCTTTCAGACCCAGTAGAAAAGAAGTGTATCCTTCGTTCATCACGCCATCCTGGGTTAGTGTTTTATTCTCGCAATGGTTGATGATGGTTTTATTGAACATCTTGGCGTATTCCAGGCCCCGGCGCATAATCTCTGCGGACTTGACCGGTTCGCCGTCGTCTGATAAAGCAACTGCACCGCCGCGGATTAGCTGGCCTATTTCTGCAAGTTCCTCTCCTTTTCGTCCTTTAGTTACGGCGCCTATTGGAAATACATTGGCCAAGCCGGTGCGCTTGGCTTGGAGATACACGAATTCAGCTGAAGCTTCGTTATCAACGGCCGGGTCTGTATTTGGCATTGCGGCAACCGAAGTAAATCCGCCGTTAACGGCCGCCTCGGAGCCTGAAGCTATGGTTTCCTCGTCTTCATTCCCCGGTTCGCGCAGGTGAACATGCATATCAATTAATCCGGGCGTGACGACCAGACCTTTGGCATTTATTACAGTGTCTGCCTTTGGAGACTTTGTACCTACCGATTTTATTTTCCCTGATTCTACGTAAATATTAGCTATTTTGTCGACATTATTTGCCGGGTCAATAACATGTCCGTCTTTAATTAGAATTTTTATCATAATACTTGTTCTGTTAAGTCTCTTCCGCAATTTCTGTTAAGTTTGATCCCGATACTAAATAAAGCACTGCCATCCTGACAGCTAATCCGTTAGTGACCTGTTGCAGAATGACCGAACGCTTGCCGTCCGCTACGTCTGATGTGATTTCTACTCCTCGGTTAATCGGGCCGGGGTGCATAATCAAGATATCCTTTTTTGCCTTTTTGATTCGTTCGCTGTTAATGCCGAATAGCCTGGCGTACTCACGGATGGACGGGAAAAGGCATCTTTGCTGTCGTTCCAATTGGATTCTTAGAATATTTATTACGTCAACTTCCTTGATGACCTCGTCTATGTCGTAAGATATCCGGACTCCTAGCTTTTCAATATCAGGTGGAATCAGGGTAGCCGGTCCGACAGCGATAATTTCCGCACCCAGCTTTTTTAATCCCCAGATATTTGAACGAGCTACCCGGCTGTGAGTGATATCGCCTACCACTGCGACTTTCAGTCCTTTGATACTGCCTTTTTGCTCGAGTATTGTGAATATGTCGAGTAATCCCTGAGTTGGGTGTTCGTGTGCTCCGTCGCCTGCGTTTATTACGCTGGCATTAATGGTTCGGGCCAGCAGGTGCGGCGCGCCTGGAGCTGTATGGCGAATGATTACGATATCGATGCCCATTGCCTCGATATTCAAGGCGGTATCTTTTAGCGATTCCCCCTTGACCAGCGAGCTGGTTGAAGGGGATAAATCGGTTACGTCCGCACTCAGCCTCTTGGCCGCAAGCGAGAATGAAGTTTTTGTCCGGGTGCTGGGCTCTATGAACATATTGACCACGACTTTGCCGCGCAGGGCCGGTACTTTTTTGATATTTCTTGATGATATTTCCTTGAATGACCGGGCCGTATCGAAGATCAGATTGATTTCATCGGCCGAAAGGTCTTCCAATCCCAGAAGATGTTTTTTTGTCCAAGCAACCTTATTATTTTTTTCTTTCATGAACGATATCGTCTTTTCCGTCCAATTCGGCGACTTGGACTTTAATAATATCGGATAGGGTAGTTTTGATGACCTGCCCGGCGTAATCGGCTTGGATAGGCAATTCCCTGTGCCCCCGGTCGACCAGGACGCCCAGCTTGACTGATTTGGGCCGGCCGAAATCCATTATTTCGTCCAGCGCCGCCCTGATGGTTCTGCCTGTAAAGAGCACGTCATCCACTAGAATAACATACTTCCCGGTGAGATTAAATTTGATATTTGTGCCTTTTATAATTGGTGCCGGTCCGACCGTATTAAGGTCGTCCCGGTAAAGCGTGATGTCTAATGAGCCCAGAGGAATATTTTTGATATGTTTGAGAAGCATTGTCTGAAGCCTATTAGCCAGCAACACGCCGCGCCGATGGATTCCGATAAGTGCAATAGAAGAATTGTTTTTTCCCAGATCAGTCAAGATTTGTTCGGCCAGTTTCTTTAAGAGTTTTTCTATTTTATTAGCCGGTTTTCTTAATATTGACATCGTGGCTACTTAACATAAGAATAAGTGAATTGTCAAGAAAATCAGTCAGGCGCTAAGCGAAAGTGGTGGAGTCGACCGGATTCGAACCGGCAACCTCCTGCTTGCAAAGCAGGCGTTCTCCCAACTGAACTACGACCCCGTGAAGATTACCAATAAAAATGGGCGTGGACAGACTCGAACTGTCGACCACACGCTTATCAAGCGTGGACTCTAACCAACTGAGCTACACGCCCCGTTAGCCCGCCTTGGCGGAATAATGGGACTCGCCTCTCAGTATTAGAGTTGTTAATCTTTAGCAAATAACTATCGATAATTCAAGAAAATTGTGATTATAAGAGTTACAGAAAAAAAATATTATTAGTGGCATGAAAAAAAAGACATTCCAAGGGTGAGGAGACCGAGAATTAACTAAATGGAAATCACCTTAGAAAGGAGGTGATCCAGCCGCAGATTCCCCTACGGCTACCTTGTTACGACTTAGCCCTCCTCACACATTTTACCTTGGGTCGCGCCATCTCTGAGTAAACAGAGTTAAACAACGAACTTCAGGCACCCTGTGCTTGGCTGGCTTGACGGGCGGTGTGTACAAGGCTCGGGAACATATTCACCGCGGCGTGGCTGATCCGCGATTACTAGCGATTCCGACTTCACGAGGTCGAGTTTCAGACCTCGATCCGAACTGAGACCGGTTTTTGGGGATTGGCTCCGCCTTACGGCTTGGCAACCCTCTGTACCGGCCATTGTAGCACCTGTGTCGCCCTGGGCATAAAGGCCATGATGACTTGACGTCATCCCCACCTTCCTCTCCGTTACCGAAGCAGTCTCATTAGGATTCCCCTTACGGGGTAACTAATGACAAGGGTTTCGCTCGTTACAGGACTTAACCTAACACCTCACGGCACGAGCTGACGACAGCCATGCAACACCTGTGCTGGCTCTCCCTTTCGGGATTCGTTACCCTTTCGGGCTTCTACTACCAGCATGTCAAACCCAGGTAAGGTTCTTCGCGTTGCATCGAATTGAACCAGATGCTCCACCGCTTGTGCGAGCCCCCGTCAATTCCTTTGAGTTTTAATCTTGCGACCGTACTCCCCAGGTGGGATACTTAACGCGTTAGCTGCACCACAGGCAACTAAAAGTCACCCATAGTTAGTATCCATCGTTTACGGCTAGGACTACCAGGGTATCTAATCCTGTTTGATCCCCTAGCTTTCGCTCCTCAGCGTCAGTAGCAGACCAGAGAGCCGCCTTCGCCTCTGGTGTTCCTGTAGATATCTACGCATTTCACCGCTCCACCTACAGTTCCACTCTCCTCTTCCGCACTCTAGTCGGGCAATCTTAGGTGCTATTCCCCGGTTAAGCCGGGGGCTTACACGCCTAATTTACCCAACCGCCTACGAGCTCTTTACACCCAGTAAATCCGAACAACGCTTGCACCCTCCGTATTACCGCAGCTGCTGGCACGGAGTTAGCTGGTGCTTCCTCTGAGGGTTAAGTCACTTCCAGTGGTTAGCTGGAAAATTCGTCCCCTCTGACAGTGGTTTACAACCCGAAGGCCTTCGTCCCACACGCGGCGTCGCTGCGTCAGGCTTTCGCCCATTGCGCAATATTCCCTACTGCTGCCTCCCGTAGGAGTCTGGACAGTGTCTCAGTTCCAGTGTGGCCGGACACCCGCTAAGGCCGGCTACCCGTCTTAGGCTTGGTGAGCCATTACCCCGCCAACTACCTGATAGGAAATAGACCCCTCCTTAAGCGCCACCTCTTGCGAAGCAGCCGTTCATTACACCAAGATGCCTCAACGTAATTATATTTGGTATTAGCCCCGCTTTCGCGAGGTTGTCCCAATCTTAGGGGTAGGTTATCTATTCGTTATTCACCCTTGCGCCACTTTACTGTTCCAGGTTGCCCCGGAATTTCTCGTGCGACTTGCATGTATTAAGCACGCCGCCAGCGTTCGTTCTGAACCAGGATCAAATTCTCCAATCAAAATTTAATTAGAGTCTTTTTAATCCCTTAGGATTCTTGTGTTTTGAGTGTTAAAACTCTTATTCTACCTCACTCCTTGGATGTCTATTTTTCAAAGAACAGAATTTGTCAGTTTACACTTTTAAAAAGTATTGTCAAGTTTTTATTATATATTTGCTTGACTAAATTAGCCCGCAGAGTAAATAACAGCATTAAACTATTTCCAGGAGAAGGATACAAAATGGATGCAAATCTGTCAAGCATAATTTTAATAAAGGCACTTCATGCCGAACGGACTGATATTTAAGTAACGAAAGGAGACGACCATGAAGAAGATGTGGGAACTGTATGCGGCGTTGACTCTGGGAGCGATGTTATTCGCGACCAGTTGCGGCAAAAGCGATAACCCGCCGCCTATACCCATTAAAGATGCGGCTGCTACGACCGCACCCGCCGGGCGGGAGCAACCTGTAGCTCCGATGTGCCAAAGCTGCGCTATGCCTATGGTCAATCCCGAAGATTTCGGAACCAACGTCGACAAGAACCCGTGTCCGGATTACTGCTGCCATTGTTTCCAAAATGGGGCATTCACCGCACCGGATGTGACCTGCGACCAGATGATTGATATGTGCACCGGCATCATGTGCAAAAATATGAATATGCCCGAACCCCAGGCGCGGGAAATGATAAAAAATTGTATTCCCCAACTGAAACGCTGGCAAAAACAGATGCAGGAAACGCCGCCCAAGAGTTCCTGAGGGGGAAAATAATATTTCGCTCGTGAAGCGATTAAAACAAAGTATTTGGCATTATTCCCCATAGGGAATTTCATCTTTTTCTACAGAAAGTGCGTGGGCTACCTATGACAAAAAGAGTCGCCGTAATCACGCCGGGCGGGGATGCGCCGGGCATTAATGCCTGTATCCGGGCTATTGTCCGTAAAGGCATCCATTCAGGATTTGATATCTTCGGGATTTACCGGGGATACCAAGGATTGATTGACGGTGAAATAATCAGGTTGAACCGGCGTTCGGTCAGCGGCATCATCCATCACGGCGGAACAATCCTTAAGACCACCCGGTCTCAGGAAATAAAGACCCCGCCTGGACTGCAAAAGGCGGTGGCTTCCCTGAAGAAACACCTGATAGACTGCTTGGTCATCATCGGCGGCGACGGGTCATTCGCGGCCGGGCTAAAGATTGCCCGGCAGGGTATTCCGGTAATCGGCATCCCGGCCACCATAGACAACGACGTATTCGGCAACGATGAGACCATAGGGTTTGACACGGCCGTCAATACGGCCGTCGAGGCCATAGATAAAATAAGGGATACCGCCGCCAGCCTGGACCGGATTTTCATAGTCGAGGTCATGGGCCGTGAGCACGGTTTCCTGGCGCTGGCCGTGGGCGTGGCCAGTGGCGCGGAATTCATAATCATACCCGAAAAGAAATACAACCTTAACCGGATTTGCGCGGAATTAATCAGCCATAAAGCCGGCAAGAAAACATCGGAGATAATTGTCTTCTCCGAAGGCGCCGGCCAGACCGCGGAAATAGCCCCAAAGATTGAAAAAGCCGTCGGCGTGCCGGTCCGGGTTTCCGTTCTCGGCTATATCCAGCGGGGCGGCGCTCCCTCGGCCCGTTCGCGGATACTGGGCACCATGTTCGGCGCGTACGCCGTCGGCCTGATAAAACATGGGCTCAAAAACCGGGTCGTTGTCCTGAAGGATAATTCCCTCAGTCATATCGCTATGCAAAAAGTCATCAGCGGCCAGAAGCAGATGGATAATAAATTTCACGACCTGGCTAAGACGCTGGCCCAGTAAGAGGAATCATCCACGTTATCCCGCATAGTGGGGCTAAATAATAATTAGTATTCTTTGCATTTCTTACTCCTTTGCGTTAGCATACGGATATGCCAACTATCTTTGGAAAATATACCATCGAAAAGAAACTCGGTCAAGGCGGCATGGGCACGGTCTATCTGGCCTTAGACCCGGCTTTAAACCGCCGGGTGGCACTCAAGGTTATCACCTCCAAAGACGCTTACATCCTTGAGCGTTTCCAGCGCGAGGCCGCGGCCGTTGCTAAACTCAAACACCCCAATATTGTGCAGGTCTATGAAGCCGGCGTTATAAATAAACAACACTACTTCACCATGGATTATATAGAAGGGACATCCCTTGATGCCATTATCAAATCCAAGAATAAGGCATCCTTGCAGAACATCACGAAAATCATCCTCCAGACAGCCGCGGCGCTGCATTATGCGCACCAGCAAAATATCGTCCATCGCGATATCAAGCCGGCCAATATCATGATAGATAAAACCGGCAAGGCCTATATTACCGACTTCGGGCTGGCCAAAGAACTGACCGGGCTGGACCGCTCGTTGACTATGTCCGGAACGGCTTTGGGCACGCCGGACTATATGCCGCCAGAACAGGCAATGGGCAAAAAGGATGAAATCGACCCGCGCTCAGACATCTTTTCTTTAGGCGCGACATTGTATTACGGCATCACCGGCCAGCTGCCTTTTCCCGGCAATGAGATATATGAAGTCTTGTCCAAGGTAATCAACGATGAGCCGGCTGCTCCTTCCACGATTGCCAGGATGATTCCCAAAGACCTTGAGACCATCTGCCTGAAGTGCCTGAACAAGGACAAGTCCAAGCGCTACCAGACAGCAGATGCATTAGCCCAAGACCTGAAGCGGTATTTAGAAGGCGCGCAGATTACGGCAAAACGGACTTCAAGCATAACAAAAATATACCTGAAACTAATGAAAAATAAAGTTGCCGGCCTGTCAATAATCGGCGCCGTGGTTATCCTGGCAGCGGTAATAATCGGCCTGTTGGTTTCCTCATCGCACAGCAAGCAATTAATTGCTAAATACCGGCAGGATGCCAATCAGGAATTCCGGGACAACCGGTTTGACCAGGCGCGAGTGATATGCAACAAACTGCTGGCGCTGTCGCCGGGTGATGGCGAGACGCAGACATTGCTCCAGAAGTGCGAAAAGATAATCAAGGCGCAGGAAGAAGAAAAGCAACAGGACCAGGTGCGGGCCAAAGAAGCCGCGGCCAAGGCGCAGAAAGCCGCAGATATTAGGAATCAGGCAAAGGCCATCCTGGACCGGGTTACCATCGCGCCGACGCCTGACCAAAAAATACAAATTGCCCAGGAAGCCCTTGCCGTAGACCCGACATTCGGCGATGCTTGGCAGGTAATCGGCTACGCCTATAAGGAAAAAAATGACAATAATAAAGGGTATGAGTCGTTCAGCAAAGCCATAGAACTCACTCCCACATTGGCTTACTCATATTACGAGCGGGGATTAATCAGTTATTATAGAGGGGATATTGAAAACGCTACCTTTGATTTTGAGAAAGTGCTGAAATATGACCCCAACAGCCAAATCGGTTATTCCGCAAAAGGGGCTATGGAATATTATCATAATGATTACGATAAAGCAATCGCCGATTTTACAAAGTCAATAGAACTGGATCCAATCCAGGCAAATACCTACTCCGGCCGCGGCGCGGCCTATAGCAAGAAGGGTGACATGGACCGGGCCATCAGGGACTATGATAAGGCAATAGAACTGAACCCGAACTTTGCCTATGCCTACTCCAACCGCGGCGCTGCCTATGGCAAGAAAGGCGACATAGACCGGTCCATCAAGGACTACGATAAGGCAATAGAACTGGACCCGAACTATGCCGGCGCC
This sequence comes from Planctomycetota bacterium, assembly GCA_043808305.1. Taxonomy (GTDB): domain Bacteria; phylum Planctomycetota; class MHYJ01; order JACQXL01; family JACQXL01; genus JBBAAP01. The sequence goes on from JAZDFB010000152.1 coordinate 12,888, forward strand.
TACTCCAACCGCGCCGGTGCCTATGCTGAGAAGGGCGCCATGGAGCAGGCAATCAATGATTGTAACAAGGCAATAGAGCTGAACCCGAACAATGCCGATGCCTACACTTGCCGCGGTCGGATATGTTATAATAAAGCGGAGCCTGAGTTCCGCCAGGGCCGGGCAGACTCCGTCCAATTCCGTGAGCTATTAGACCAGGCGCTTAAGGATTTTAACAAGGCAATAGAGCTGAATCCGAATAATGACCAGTACTATACCAACCGCGGGAATGTCTATGCTTGCAAGGGCGAAACAGACCAATCAATCATAGATTATACAAAGGCCATAGAGCTGAACCCGGACGATGCCGACGCCTACCACAACCGCGGACTTTCCTATGTCAAGAAGGGAAACATAGACCGGGCTATCAAGGACTATGATAAGGCCATAGAACTGAGACCGAACTTTGCCGACGCCTACGCCAACCGCGCTGGTGCCTATGGCAATAAAGGCGATACAGCCCAGGAAATCCTGGACTATACCAAGGCAATAGAATTAGATCCAAAGAATACTTCATCATACTATAACCGAGCTGTTACCTATCAGAAAAGAGGCGCTATAGACCAGGCAATCAGTGATTATGCCAAGACGATAGAACTGAATCCTAACTTTGTCAATGCTTACCATAACCGCGGCGTTGCCTATGTTGCTAATGGTGAAATAGCCCGGGCAATCACAGATTATACAAAGGTAATAGAGCTGAGCCCGGACCGTGCCGACGCCTACATTGACCGCGGCTTCGCCTATGCCAAGAATGGCGCCATAGACCAGGCCATCAGGGATTATGCAAAGGCAATAGAACTGGACCCGAACAATGCCAAGGCCTATGCCAACCGTGCCGGTACCTATGCTTTTAAAGGTGAGACAGGCTTGGCAATCAAGGACTATGACAAGGCGATAGAACTGGACCCGAACTACGCCGAGGCCTACGCTTACCGCGGTTTGGCCTATTATAACAAGGGCGAGAAAGACCGGGCCATCAAGGATTATGACAAGGCGATAGAAGTCAACCCGAACTATCCCGATGCCTACGCCAAGCGCGGAGCGCTCTACTATAACAAAGGCGATATAGACCTGGCAATCGCGGACTATGGCAAGGCAATAGAACTCAGGCCGAACTATGCCGAGGCATACGCTCACCGCGGTTTTGTCTACTATAACAAAGCCGGGCTTGAGTTCGGCCAAGGCGGAAGAGACTCCATTTTCTATCAGGAGCTATTGACCCGGGCGTTCAACGATTTAAACAAGGCCATAGAGCTTGACCCGAAGGATTATTTCGCCTACTACAACCGTGGCAATACCTATGCCGACAGAGGCGCAATGGCCCAGGCAATTGAAGACTATAACAAGTCAATAGAACTGAAGCCGGACTATGCCGATACCTACAACAAGCGCGCAAATGCCTACCATATGAGCGGCGCCATAGACCGGGCCATCAAGGACTATGACAAGGCCATAGAACTCAAGCCGGACCATGCCGAGGCCCGCTTCAACCGCAGTGTTGCCTATGCCAACGGGAATGATTTCCGGCAGGCCATAGCGGGCGGCCAGGAGTTCCTGAAGCTCGCGTTAGGCAGTGACACCATGAAGGCTCAGATGAAGCAATTAATAGAGGTTTGGAAGAAGAAGCTCGCCGAGCAGGAAAAGAAATAATGGCGGCGGGCAAATAAATATACAGTCTTTTCCGTAACCTACTGAACGAAGAATTATATGAAATTGCCGACCTCGTTAAAAATAATAATATGGGTTATAATAGTATTAATCGGGTTAATGTTGGTTCTTATTTTATATGGCAATGAATGGTCTAAAGCGATAGCTGGAGCGAGTTATATGAAGGCATGTGCATATTCGCTAAAAGGCGATAAGAAAAATTCCCTTGAGAACTTATCCTACACAATAAGTTTCGATTCTAAATATAAAGAAAAAGCTAAAAAGGACGACGCTTTTAAGTCTTTATGGGAAGACGAGGATTTTAAGAAGTTAGTTAACTAATCGCCCGAAAGGAAATATATGTGCTCCTCTCAAAATGAAATAGATAAAAATGAAGACGGCTCTGAGAGTTCTGTTCTTGAAAGCAAGGAAAGCCTCCTGAGATTCAAGGCAGGGTATAAAAAGCTGAAAATCATGCTCAGCGGAAGCAACGAATTTCTTATCGGGCGGGGGGACAGATGCAATATCCGCCTGGACAAGATGATAGCCGCCGAGGGCATTTCAAGAGAGCACGCCATGATAGCAAGAACAACGGCAGAAAATGGCAAGATAGAATATCAAATCAAGGATTTGGGCAGCACATACGGCACATATGTTAATGGCGAAAAAATAGGCGGAGATTATCGCCTTTTGAATCACAGGGACGAAATCAAATTCGGGCAGTACCTCATTTTTGTGTTCAAACAGGGGATAGTTTAAAGGGGATTAGTGGTACGTTAGGTTCGCTTACGTTATGGACGCTCCGATGCTCACTTGGTGGAGCGGTCCGATGTCCCGATGGCCATCGGGGTTCGGACTCCATCGGAGAGCGCCCTCCCGCTTCGGCGGGACAGGGCATCGGGACGCAATGCAACAATTGAGTTTGAACTGGTCAAATGAGAAGAGTCAGGGTGTCCATACCCGAAGGTGCTATACCTACTCTCTATAGTGCGCGGTATCCCATCGCGATTGGGTCACCATAGCCAAGTATATGGAGGTACAGGTTTATATCCAATAGGGGGGTATTGGTTGCTATACGAGAGCTACTACTGAAGGTGTGGGATAATTCTTCTTAAGCCATAGAGAGCTACTTTTTATGGTTAGGGTTACTACCTGTCCGGGTATCGGGTAGGCGGAGTTAAGAATAAGGTATGTTCTACGAAAGGGTAGAGGGGGGAGGGGTAGGGGCTACCCCCCGAGAACACCTATTACAATTGGATAGAATTGAGTTATAATGAGTTAAAATGGGCTTAGAATTTGACTAAACTAGTTCAGAAAATGCCATAAAAAATGCAAAAAAGGCGGTGAAAAGATGCAAAATCGTGCTAAGAATATTTTGTTCAAAGAAGACCTTAAGGGAATTCTGGTTAAATTAGAGTCAATCTCTGAACAGATGGCAAAACTAATTAAAGAGCGCCAGAGATTAGAAAACCTTAAACGGAGGCAGGAAACTAAGATAGACCAGCTCAAGGCAACGGTTTTTATCAAGGTCTTTGACGAGTTGCTGGATGGTAAACCGCGTTACCCTGACCCGCAGAGGCGGGATAGCGAGGTTATCTGCAGGCTAGTTAATGACCCGGCATATCGTGGGGCAGTTAATAGTATCCGCCGTACAGAAATTAAGCTTAGTCGTTTAAAAGCGCAGGAACAGGTGTTTCAGGCCCAGACCGGACGGCTCCAGACGGAAGAGAAACTGTTAGTTATGGAAATAGAACAAAATGTAACTACGGATGAACACTAATGTTATTTACAGGGATTGTAAGAGACTAATTTATGCCGGAGGCAAGCCTAATACTTGGGATGCCAAACTATATCGGGGGATAAACAGATGTCATATGCTAACCTGTTCGGAGCTCTTATATTCGGGTGCATCGGCCTGACCGTCTTCCTGGTAGGCAAAAAGCGGACAAATTATAAACTGCTGATAATCGGCATCATCTTGATGGCATATCCTTATTTTGTATCGAATACTGTTGCTCTTTACGCCATCGGTGCTATCCTGACATTGGCCTTGTTTATATATCATTGAATTAAAATCTGAATACACCCAATATAACCAGAGCTACTGCCTCCCGTGGGACTGAAGGCACTGATTATATTTATTTAACAGGCCTGTCCCGACTATTCCGTCAGGAGACTTTAAGAGACTTTATTAGACTTATTCCAGCGGAACAACCGCCTATTCTATAAGGAACCCAGGAGCCCAAGAAAATTATCCGTGTCCATCCGTGGTTAAATAAATTGACATTATCCCGTCCGCATTGTAGATATCTATTCTATGAGGCAGATAATAATCGTATTATTAATCAGTCTCGCTATAATCAGCGGTTGCGCCGGCCCGGCCACCAAACCGCCTGAAACTATTACCCCGCCCCCGCAGGAAATAACTGCCCAACCGCCAACAGATGACGCACGCCAACAAAAGATAAACCAAGCGCTGGTACAAATCACAAGTCAAGACAGTAATGAGCGGGGAAACGCTGTTTTGGCATTGAGAGACCTTGGCGCTAAAGAAGCTGCCCCGCAGATTACCGAATTATTACAGGACAATGATTCATGGGTTCTCCAAATGGCTATTGGTGCATTGGGTGAACTTGGCGCTAAAGAGGCTATCCCGGCCATTACCAGATTATTACAGGATAATAACAAATTGGTTCGTTCGTCGGCTATTGAGGCATTGGGGCGACTTGGCGTAAAAGAGTTAATCCCGAAGTTTACCAGATTATTACAGGATACTGACTCATGGATTATCGAGTCGGCTGCTTTTGCATTGGGGTATCTTGGCGCTAAAGAGGCAATCCCGGATATTACTAAACTATTACAGGATAGTGATTCAGATGTTCGCCAGTCAGCTATTGAGGTATTGGGGGAGCTTGGCGCTAAAGAAGCTATCCCGCAGATTACCGGATTCTTACAGGATAATTACTTCAGTGTTCGCCGGTCGGCTGTTAGTGCATTGGGTAAACTTGGCGCCAAAGAAGCAATCCCGGACATTACCAAATTGTTAAATGACCCAAAAGTTTGTGATTCAGCTCTTTCTGCATTGGTAAAACTTGGCGCTAAAGAAACCATCCCGGAAATCACCAAATTATTGCAGGATAATGAGGAGGATGTTCGCCGGACTGCTATTGATGCATTGGTAAACCTTGACGCTAAAGAGGCTATTCCGGACATTACCAAGCTATTACAGGATACTGACTCATGGATTATCGAGTCGGCTATTCATGCATTGGGTGACCTTGGCGCTAAAGAGGCTATCCCGGACATTACCAAACTATTACAGGATGGTAATCCATATGTTCGTCAGTCGGCTATTGATGCATTGGGGAAACTTGACGCCAGAGAGGCCGTCCCTGAATTGGTTAAGTTTTTAGATGATGAGAATGATTATACTCGTGGTATTACGGCAGTGGTCCTGGTAGAATTAGGCGCCAAGGATAAAGTGACAACCAAAGCAATAGAGGCTATAAAACCACTCTTAAATCGTGGTGATGATTATTCGTCCCGTGCCCGTAAGGCGCTCAAAGAGCTGGGGGTTAGTGGCAGTTCGAAGTAATGAGTTACTGCCACGTTATCCCGATTATTCCATCGGGGCCGAAGTCCCGGAGGAAAAGAAATAGTTATCCGTGTCCATCCGTGGCTAATATTATAGCTATGACCGCTGACGACAACACCGCAAAAGGGCAGTCCCGGCTGTCGCAGGGGATTTATGCGCTGGCCGGCATGGCTTTCGCCGTGGCCGTGGCGTTTGCGCTGAAGAATTACCCGGAGCTGTTCCAGCGCCATTTCCGGATAGCCGGCATCATCGCGGTCTGCCTCAGCTCGGTTATCGCGGCTCTTCCTTACCGGTCCGGCGCTATGGTTTTTGAGTTCAGCACCATAATAATTACCTGGCTGATATTCTGGGACAATAACCCGGCTAACCTGCCGTATCTGTATCTGCCCCTGATTGTCGCTACGGTCATCGCCGCGTACAAAAGGGAGGCTGACGAACCGCGGTTTTTCGTGATATTTATAATTTGGGCGTTGACAGCCGCTTTATGGGATTACTTGGTTGACGGCGTTATGCCCGCCAACACGGTTCAGCATATAATGTTCTGGTCCACCGCGGCAATGCTCCTGATACATACCCTGAGCCTATTTTCAGCCAAGCGCAAGAAGCTTGCCCGGATAGACCTGATACTATGCTCTTATTCCGGCAACACGGCGCATTACGCCGAGCCGTTCATCGCCGGGGCGCGGCAGTCCGGAGCCGAGGTGATTGTTCACCGTTACCACTATTACAAAGAGTTCAAACCAGAGCTGTCCGGCGATGGGCTGGTAGTGGCATTCCCGGTCATGGGTTGGAAACCGCCCTGGCCTATGTTCAACTACCTGATATTTGACCTGCCCCGCGGCAAGGGCAAGCCGGCATATATAATGTATAGCTCGGCCGGCGGGCCCGAAAACGCCGGGGTCCTGATATGGCTGATACTGACCCTTAAAGGGTACCGCGTTACGGGACGTAGTTGGGCGGCTTACCCCATCAACGTTTCTACATTCCGGCTGGGATTAAAGCGGGTATGGGCCGCCATAGACAAAGTTGTTCCTCATCCCAAAGATGCGGACGCCCAGGCCCGGTGCGGGCGCGACTTTGCCGATGGGCAATCGGCCGGACTGCCTTTCATATTTTGGCCCAGCCCGCTGTTCATCTTTGGCATCCTTATTGACAATAAGCTGATAGATTCTCTCATATACCGCAACCACGTTTATAAGAAGCGGTGCAACCAGTGCGGCATCTGCGTTGATTACTGCCCGGCACAGCGGCTGAAGATGGCGGACGGATATCCTAAATCATCCGGCGCCTGCGTGCTATGCACCTGCTGTGTCAACCTTTGCCCCAAACGGGCGATGAACATCTGGTTCTTCACCGAGTACGGCAATCCGTATCACCCGCGCTGGCGGGAATTGGTGGTCCGGGGCAAGGACACTAAGGGGGACTGCAGACTTCAGACTATGGACAAACAATGAATCTGTAATTTATAATGGAGTTGATTCTATGAACAACAAGCTTATATTCGCAATCGTGATAGCGCTGATAGCCGCGTTTATCGGGGTGATGGTCGTGCCCAACCTTAAATTCGGCGCGGCCAGCGCCAACGAGGCCAAGGCCGTTTCCATGCTCCATATGCTGGCCTACCAGAACCAGGCTTGGAAGAACAAGGATATGGACGGCAACGGCGCCAAGGATTTCTGGACTATGGACGTGTCCTGTCTCTACCGGATAGTCCGGCGCGACGGCAAGGAGCGTGCCAACCTGATAAGCCGGCAACTGGCCCTGGCCGACGGCGCGCCTTACAGCCGGGACAACCCCATGCCGTTGGTCCTGAACCGCGACGCCAACGACCTGGACGACTGGGGCTCGACCCCGGAATTAATCCGGGAATTTACGACTACGCCCTATGCCGGCTACTTCTTCCGGGCGATGCTGACCGACGAGGCCGGCGTGCCCTATAACCAGAACCCGGTGGGCAAAAACAAGGTCAAGGCCTGCAATACCGACAAGTTCGCCTTTGTGGCGTATCCGGCCAAATACCCCGAGACCGGGGCCAATACATACATCGTTAACGAAAGGAATATTGTCTACGGCGCAGACCGGGGGAGCGGTGAGGTAATCCTGCAATGGCCGGCCGAGCCGCCGACATCCATAAACAGCGCAAAATGGGTCCCGGCGGATTAGAATTTACCACGAAACCACGAAAATAAGAAATGGTCAGGTTCCGGGCTTTTATGATTTCGTGTTTTCGTGGCAAAAAGGAGTTGATTATTATAAGAATATTGGTATCGTTCTTGGCGATGTTCATTATCGGATGCGGGCAACAGGCGACGGCGGCGTGAAGGAGTAACAATAAGATGAGGCTAAGCAGGAATTTGTTATTGTCGGCAATCCTGGCGTGTCTGGTATTCCTGCCGTTTGCGTATACGATGCCGGACCCGGCGCCCAAGAAGAAGCCGGTTCCCATTGACCCGGTAGACGAAGCCATCGGCAAAGGCATAAAATACCTGCTGGCAAAACAGAATAAAAGCGGCTCCTTCGGTTCCAACTATCCGGTCGGCGTGACCGGGTTGTCCATCATGGCAATATTGCATTCCAAAGAAGATGTGGACAGCGCCGTGATTGAGAAGGCCATTGACTTCCTGGTGAGCCAGCCCTGTCCGCAACATACTTACCAGATAGGCATAAGGCTTATGACGCTGGAATTGGTAAGCAAAGGCACCAAGAAACCCAACAAACCGGGGGTGAAAACCCAGACCCAGTCCGTAAGGAAATTCGATGTTGATAAGAATAAATTCGACAAGGTCATAGCCGCCGATGCCAAATACCTGATTGAAACGCAGTTCCCGGAAGGAGACTGGACGTACAGCCGCACTCCCAAATCAAGGACTGATTCCCAGCCGTTTGACAGGAAAAATCTGCCAACATCCTGGAGCGACCACAGTTCGGACAACTCTAATACCCAATACGCCATGCTGGGCTTGAACTCCGCCGCGGCGCTTGGCGTTCCGGTCCCCCGAGAGGTCTGGGAAAGGGCGCTCAATTTCCTGCTCAGGGACCAATCTAAAAACGGCGGCTGGACTTACCAGAATAATAAGATGGCCGGTAGTGATAAGACCTCAGGTATGGACAGCATGACCGCATCCGGCGTGTGCGGCGTTATAATGTGCCTAGGCGCCATTTACGGCAAGAAAGGCCAGGACGGCGCGGCCGGCGCGCCAAGGGACAAACTAGCCGATGAGGCCGATGAGGCAATAAGCAAAGGGCTTGCCTGGCTGGGGGATAACTTTAAAATAGACCAGTTCCCTAAAGGCGGGTGGTTCAGGTATTATTGCCTCTACGCGCTGGAGCGTTGCGGGATATTTTCGGAACAAAGATATTTCGGCAAGCACGACTGGTATGAAGAAGGAAAGCATGCCCTGCTCAAAAATCAGGAATCCGACGGCAGCTGGTGCACGGCCATAGACCCGCAGAAACCGCCGCTGTCCGCCCAGCAGATTGAGCAACAGAAGGACGACCACAAGTCTTATGAGACTCCTTTTGCCATACTTTTCCTGCAGAAGGCCTCCCAGGACCATAAACCTATTGGTCCTATCAGGGTTGTAACGCCATCCAAAAAGGATTCCGGAGACGAAAAGGAAAAACCTGATTCACCGTCAGGCAATTAACATCAGGGCTAACTGCCGCTAACCCATGAACTTCGTCAGGATAACGTGGCAATAACTCCCTTTGGTCGAACTGCCACTAACCCTTGACAAAACCGCTGCTAAAGATTAGATTCCTGATATGGCAAACACTTTCGGGAAATATATCCTTGAGCGAAAATTAGGCCAGGGCGGGATGGGCGCGGTTTATCTGGCCCTGGATCCGGCCCTGAACCGCAAGGTAGCGCTTAAGATTATCACCTCAAACGACGCCGAATTGCTGGAACGCTTCCAGCGCGAGGCGCAGGCCGTTGCCAAACTCAAACATCCCAATATCGTCCAGGTCTATGAAGCCGGCGCCGCCGGCAAGCAGCATTATTTCACCATGGACTATATTGAGGGGATATCATTAGAGCAGGCAATCAGTTCGGCTAAACGCCCGAACATACAGAATATCGCCAGAATAGTCCTGCAGGTCGCCTCGGCCCTGCATTACGCGCACGGCCAGCACATAATCCATCGGGACATCAAGCCGGCCAATATCATGATAACCAAGCAGGGCCAGGCATATATCACCGACTTCGGACTGGCCAAGCAACTGACCGGGCTGGACCGCTCGCTGACTATGTCCGGAACGGCTATTGGCACGCCTAACTATATGTCACCGGAGCAGGCGCAGGGCAAAAAGGATGAGGTTGACCCGCGCTCGGACATATTCTCCTTAGGCGCCACGATGTATCACTGCCTGACCGGACGGATGCCCTTTGCAGGCAACGAGATTTATGAAGTCATATCTAAGGTCATCAATGTGGACCCGCCTGCGCCCAGCACGATAGTCCGTATCATACCCAAAGACCTCGAGACCATCTGCCTGAAATGCCTGAACAAGGATAAGGCCAAGCGCTACCAGACCGCAGGGGAATTAGCCCGGGACCTGAAGCGTTACCTGGAAGGCGAGGAGATAGCCGCCCGGCGCACCGGGTTAATAAGTAAACTCAGGATTAAGGCAGCCAGGAATAAAGCGGCCAGCCTGTCAATAATAGGTGCGGCAATTATTCTGATAATCGTAGTAATCAGCCTGTTGATTTCATCGTCAAACAAAAGGCATCTCATCGCCCAATACCGGCAGGAAGCCGAACAGTTATTCCGGGATAGCCAATATGATAAGACGAAGGCGGCCTGCAACAAACTGTTGGCCCTGGCGCCGCAGGATGAAGACATACAGTCATTGCTCAAGAGGTGCGAGAAGATAATCAAGGCGCAGGACACCAAGAAACAGCAGGAAGATGAGCAGGCTAAAGAAGCCGCGGCCAAGGCGCAGAAAACCGTGGACATAAGGGCCCAGGCAAAGTCCATTCTGGACCGGGCAGGCGGCGCGCCGGCGCCTGACCAAAAGATAGAGTTTGCCCAGGAAGCTCTTAAAATAGACCCAACCTATGGCGACGCCTGGCAGGTCATCGGCTATGCCTATAAGGAAAAAGCTAATCACGCAGGGAGTTTCGATGAATATCAGAAACTAACAGACAAGGCATTTGAATATTTCAGCAAGGCCATTAAGACGACCCCGACACTGGCGTATTCATATTATGAGCGGGCTGTAATTAATGTTATTAACTACAATAGGCCTGAAGAAGCAATGACTGATTTTGAGATGGTTCTTAAATACGACCCTAACAGCTATATTGGTTGGTTTGCCAAAGGTAATATTGCACAGAGCCAAAATAAAAATGATGAGGCGATTGATAATTACACCAAAGCCATAGAACTTTATCCGGAAAATACCTGGGCATACAACAATCGCGCTATTGCCTATAAGAATAAAGGCGAATTAGATAAGGCGATAGCTGATTGCAGTGAGGCAATCAGGATAGATCCGAAATATGCTGATGCGTACACCAGCCGCGGTCTTGCCTACAAAAATAAAGGCGCGTTAGACCGGGCAATCAAGGATTATGATGAGGCGATTCGGCTTAATCCCAAATCAGCCAGGGCATATATGAATCGCGGCATTGCTTATAAGAATAAAGGCGAATTGGACAAGGCGCTGGCGGATTACAATGAGGCAATCAGGATAGACCCAAAAGATGCAATTATATACACCAACCGCGGAAATGTCTATGATTTAAAAGGCGAATTGGATAAAGCAATCGCAGATTATAATGAGGCAATCAGGCTTAATCCTAAATACGCCGTCGCATACTCCAACCGCGGCAGTTTCTATTATAATAAAGGCGAGTTAGACAAAGCGATTGCGGACTACACACAGGCGATATGTTTTGATCCCGGATATATAAGTTCATACAAAAACCGTGGAGTTGCCTATTGTGATAAGAAAGAGTTTGGCAAGGCGATAGCGGATTTGGAAAGGTATCTGGAACTGGCCCCGAAGAATTCGGAAACGCCTAAAATCAGGCAAATCATAGAAGATATAAAGCGGCAACTCGGGAAATGATATGCAGTATTGGGGATAAAGGATAACCCAATATTCCTGCAATAGGTCCCTATTTTATTGACATCATCCGCGATTTGTAATAAACTAATTTATATATGGCAGACAATATGCCGGGCGAATCGCCCGAAGAAAACCTATCGTATTTATCCGGGCGCATAGACGGTCTTTCCGAGCGGCTGGAACGGATAGAGAAGCGGCTTGGAATAGAAAAACCAGCCGCACCAGCGCCGGAGCCTAAAATAGAGCCATCCGGGCCTAATATCCAACCAACTGCAACCGCAGAAGCTGCGCCGGCCGGCCAAACTGACGCAGCCGCGGAAACTGCACCCAAACCGGCAGGGGACAGCATCGAGACCAAAATCGGCATGAAATACGCCAACTGGATAGGCATCTTTGCCCTGATTATCGGCGCCGGGTTTTTCCTTAAGTATGCTATTGACAACGACTGGATAGGCGAGACCGGCCGGGTGGTGATGGGCATCCTGGGCGGTTTGATTCTGATAGCCGCCGGGCATTTCGCGGCGGCGCGTAAGTTCCGCGGTCCGGCATTCGGGCTGATGGGCGGCGGGCTGGCCATCCTTTACCTGTCCGTTTTGGCGGCATTCCAGTTCTACCACCTGATAAGCCAGGCGACGGCATTCGGATTTTTTGTTTTGATTACTGTTATCGGCATAACGCTGGCCGTCCGTTACTCGGCCGCGCCCATCGCCGCGCTGGCGCTCATTGGCGGGTTCCTGACCCCGGTGATGCTCTCGACCGGAACGGATAACCAGATATTCCTGTTTTCTTACATGGCTATCCTGGATATCGGCATCTTGGCAACGGCATATTTCAAACGCTGGCGGTTTCTGGATTACCTGGCATTTTTCTTTACCATATGCCTGTTTGAAGGTTGGGCCCAAAAGTATTACCTTGACGAAAAACTGTTCCGGACCGAGTTCTTCCTGTCTCTGTTCTTCCTGATATTCGCGTTTTTGTCCTTCTTTTATAATATTATCAACCGGAAAAAGACTTCGCCTAACGATTTATTACTGTTGATCGGCGTGCCGGGCATCTATTACGGCGCCAGCCTGGGTTTGCTCTGGTCCGGTTACCGGGACTATATGGGCCTGTTCACTTTACTGATGACCGGTCTCTATATGTTATTGGCCCGGTTGGCGCAGTCGCGCAACCGCGAAGATAAATACCTGGTGTTGTTATTACTGGGTATCGCACTGACATTCCTGACCCTGGTCATTCCCATACAGCTGTCGCATAAATGGATAACCATCGCCTGGACGGTCCAGGCCGCGGCGCTTATCTGGATAGGGTTCCGGACCGGTTCGCTGGCCACCCGCATCGGCGGGCTCTTGATTCTGTTGGTTCTGGTGCTTATCCGTCTGTCTTGCTGGGAATCAGGCAACGTCCAGGCGAACGGGTTTACGGCCGTGATTAACGAGCGTTTCATAACGTTCCTGGTGGCCCTGACCGGCTTTTTGGCATCGGCATATATCTACGCCAAACGTTGCGCCAAGGATTCAGATGAAAGAAAAGCGGTCTTGATTATCTTGATGCTATACAGTGTTGGGCTGGGTTTCTGGATGATAACAATGGAGACCGTGGCCTGGTACAAATACTGCGGAAGCACGCTGCCAGAATCAATGATGCTCAGGACGCTTTCCGTCGAATGGGCCGTTTATGCCCTGATGCTCCTGATTATCGGCATTGCCAGGAAGTCAGCCCTGGTCCGTTGGTTGTCGTTCCTGATGTTCGGAATGACTATTGCCAAGGTATTTTTCTTTGATCTGTCCGAGCTTGAGCCCATCTACCGAATAACCTCGTTTTTGATACTTGGCGTCATCCTGATAGCCGTGTCGTTCCTTTACCAGAAATTCTACAAGCGCCTTCAGAATTAATAAGGAGACGATTATGTCCAAACATTCAAACCTTATTTCAGCAGGGGTAATTATTTTATCATTCTGCCTGATGCTTGGGTTGGCCGGCCGGCTGTCAGCCGATTTCAGCGTCGAGGACTGGCAGTATTACAAGACTATCGAAAACCCGGGCGGCGGCGCCAGCGGTTATGCCGGCGTGACCATTGATAATGAAATCTTTGCCCGGTCCAAAGACGATATGTCCGATTTGCGGGTAATCGACAACAAATTACAGGAGACGCCCTACAAGATATTTATCCTGGCCCGGACCGTCCAGGAAACCGATGTGCCGGCGCAGATATTCAACCAATCATTCGTGCCCGGCCAGCAGACCTTGTTCACTATGGATTTGGGCGACCAGCCGGCACAGCGGCGCAACAACCGGATTACCATTGCTACCAAAGAGCAGAACTTCAAAAACAAGGTCGAGGTGCGCGGTAGTAACGACCAGCAGGAATGGCTGGTGCTCAGGAATGACTGCTACATATTCGACTTCAGCACCGCCGATTACAAATCGGCCTATACCACGCTGGAATATTCTGAAAACGACTACCGCTACATCAAGGTCAGCATAATGATGGGGGAGCGCACCAGCCAGTTTGACGTATCCGGCGCAACGGTCAAACGCAAGGTCATCAAGGATGCCGAGGAATACCTGCTGGACGCCGTTAAAATCATCAGCCGGACCGCTAATGCGGATTTAAAAGCCACGGAACTGGTGCTTGATTTGGGGAGCCCCGGCCGGCCTCAATACCGGATAGAGCTGTCGCCGTCTGGAGCCAACTACCACCGTCGGATTGAATTGCTGGGCGCCGGTAATCTGGTGCCTCTGCCGCCCAAGGATAAACGCATGCCCGCGCCGGCTGAGGTCTACTGGGACGGGCTCGGGAATGGTTACATATATAATTTTAACACGCCGCAACTGGTATCCAGCTATAACCAGCTGAATTACCGGCCCAACGGTTACAGGTATCTGAAGGTCAGGGTCTACAACTACGACGACCAGCCGCTGGAGTTCAATGACGATTCGGTAAAGATATACGGCGCGGTTCGGCGGGTGGTATTCAACCTTAAGTCTGATGCCGGGTATTCGATTTATTACGGCAACAGCCGCGCCAACCGGCCGGTTTACGACATAGACAAGCTATTGCCTTATATCGGGGCGGTTCGGTTGAACGATTTAAATCTGGGTAAAGAGGTTGCCAACGTGCGATATGTAGACCGGACGCCGGGCCGGCCCTGGTCCGAGCAAAACAAAGTGGTATTATGGATTATAGTCATAGCCGGCATACTGGCAATGGGTTACGGCATAGTCAAGTGGACCAAGGACATCAAGCCCGAGGGTTAAAATCTATCTGGAGTCAGCCAGGTGTATGTAGCCGAGCTGTTCAGCAATGGCGGTAAATTCCCCGGCGAATTCGTCCTTAATTGGGGCGGAGGATTTAGTTTTTATTTGGCTGTCATACGCACGCTGAAAGGACAAAAGCGTATCCGTAATGTTACCGAGCGATTTGTAAAAGTCCGGGAATTCTTTCTGCAGTTGGCCAAGTCCTTTCATCATTTCAGCCATCCGGTCCCGGGCAGACTGGGTTGACTTTACCCACTCGCCAGAAAATTGTTGCCATCGGGCCGGGTCTTCTTGTCCGGTTTGCGCGTTTTGGATGCATTCGATGTAAAGTTGCCGTATGCCTTTGAGTTCCCTGACCAGCGAATGTTCGTCAGGCAGGCACAACTTGAGCTTTATTGATTCAGCCAACGGTTTTTGCTGTGCGTAAAAGCGCTGGTCAAACATATCCTTAAGCATTTCCGCCGGCATCTTCTGCCCGGTATGCGGGTCCCTGACTTTATCCGGGTTATTTAACTGTTCGGTCATCTCGTTGTATATGGACTGGACATCGTTGAGCAGTGCCAGGGTCCGTGATTCAATGTCCGGGTAAATTACCGTTTGGTAATTATCACGCCGTTCTTTAATGGATTTTGCAAACGACCTGAATACGTTCAACGGCTCTTGATATTTATTGCGCCATTCGGCGATGTCGAAACCGGGCTTGCCCTTGATTTTTTGCTCATATTCGGCTATGATTATTATGTAAAAGAGCCTGGTTTTTTCTATGACATTACCCAATGAAGCTGTGGTTGTCTGGCTTTCACGCGAGATGGTTTCTGGGGTTGATGTGCCTACGGTTATTTCTTCGGACCGGGCCGGTAAGCTGAGGCAATCCGTCTCCTGGCGTGACGGGATGAAAGATGTTTTGATATCGTAATATGCCGGCAGGAGTTTCCTGGCCGGGGCCAGAATCGCCGTAAATTTCCTGCCGCTGACTGCGGTGCGGGTAACCATCAGACGCTGGCCGCAGTAATTGAGTTCTACGAATAATAACGCACCGTCCGGATAATCCGCCTTGCCCGATATTTCAAAGCAGTTGTCCTTGGCGTTAAATGATGCTTTAAGTGCGCCGATTTCCGCGCCGAAGATGCCGGATATGCCGGCGATTACCAGGCAGAGCCCCAGGGACAGAGCCATAGATGAGCGCCGGAATATGGGGATTAAGATAGAAAATATTCCGGATAGATTAATACTTTCCCCCGTTCGGGGATGCTCACCTATGCATTTTGCATTATTCATTTTAAAACTGATATTAGTCGGTTCCATAAAACAGAAACTCCGGTTGGCATAATAATATTATGGTTACTTCGTCCAGTATGGGCGATTCATCTATGAATCCCTGGTTGTTGTGCATAGCTTGGTTAAAACGGGTTTTGTAAGTTACTGTTTCATTCTTGGCCAGGTTAAGGTTTAAATCATATCCCTGGCGGGGCACTTTAACGGTGTTCCCGCCGGCTGTAACCTCGAATTCAATATTGCCTGAGCCGCTGGTTGGCTGCATCCACTGCCAGGAGATACTGCCCAGCCGTCCGGGATTTCTCAGTGCCGGGAAATTACCGGGCTCGAATCGGCCGGTGAACCCCTTGTAAGAACCGGCGCCTTCGTATCGGTCCGAGGGGAAGAACGATTTGGTTATTTCCCTGTTGTATATTCTAAAACTGTCTATGGTGCCGTCCGCATTCAGGGGATAGCCGTTGCATTTGACATCCTCAAACCGATTGTTGCCGATGTAGATGCTCCAATTATTGAGTATGCCTTGCGGAAAGGCGTCGCGGTGGTTGGTCAGGGGGCTGCCCTGTGCCTCACTACCGTCCACGAACAGCCGGATGGCCGAGGGGTTCCAGGACATAGCTACGTGGTGCCACTGTCCGGTTGCCCATTCAATATCCGAGCGGGCGATGCCGTATTTAGCCCACCAGCTGTGCAGTGACGGTATCATCAGGTAGGGGAACTTATGCCGGCGCGGAGCTTCTCGCATGCCGTACGAACCCTGCTGGCAGGTGCCGTAATGGCAGGCCAAAAACGGCTGGTTGTCCTGGCTGCGTGCAATCAGTATCATCCGGTCGTCTATGCCGTCGCCTCTGATATCAGGATCTTCGCCGTTGCCCATAGTAAAGAGCGCCCGGGTATCGGCCGGATTATCGCTCATTATATCACTGGCGTTCCAAGCCGGCTTGAACCAGAATTCCAGCGAGCCGGTGAGCGGGAAATTATTTTTCGCTTTATATAGCAGGTATTCTTCATCATTGCCGCTGGCGTCGCCGTATGTTAACTGGTTTTTTTTGAATCCCTGGCGCCGGGTTTCGTGGCAGAACAGGCCATCCGGGAACAGCTCAGACTGGTCTTCGGGGTCAATCAGCGAGCGGTTTTGGTCGGCCGTGCCGTAATTAGTGCCGTCGCCGTCGCGCGACTTCGCACTGAGGGTTTCGTTAAAATCAGCCCGGAGCAGGCAGTTGTTTTCATTTATCGGCCCGCAGGCCGCATTGCCTATTGAAATATCGCTCGGGCTTATGGCAACATACCCGTCATAGCAGAGCTGGTGCGAGCATTCGGATTCGGGTTTATTAATGCAGTCTTTTTTAATAGATTCCCATAGTTTGCTGGTTTTAAGGTTATCCAGTGATTCCGGGTAGATGGTCACGCCGGCTTTGTCCGTGGAATATTTTTCGAAATCCTTTTGTGTGGTATGGCGCAGGATATTGTATATTTTAATCACGGCGTTTGATTTGCTGCGGGCTGATACCCGGCAGGCGCCGAATTCGTCCGGCGGGTCCAGCAACTGGCCCAAAGACTCTATTTCGTAATAGCCCATCGAGGAAAAACAGAACTCCGTGCTCCAGCCGCAATCCGAATCCGAACCCGAATCAGGCGACCAGGCGCCCAGGTCGCTTTTGTCCGTATCGCCGAAACTCAGGCCGAATGTTATGTC
The DNA here is from genome assembly GCA_043808305.1 of Planctomycetota bacterium. GTDB lineage: Bacteria > Planctomycetota > MHYJ01 > JACQXL01 > JACQXL01 > JBBAAP01. The sequence continues at coordinate 30,476 of JAZDFB010000152.1, forward strand.
CGGATTGAACCTGGACAGCCGCGAGTTCGGGTTAGCGTTGGCTTTAATCACCATTTTCTGCAACGGGCCGACACAGCCGGTGTTATCTATGAACGTATTAAAGTCGGCGTGCGACGTGAACATCTGCTGGTCTCGACGGCGGATAATATCTGCGGCCAGCAGGCGGGCTGTTTCGAGAGATATTATAGATTGGTCATTTCTTACGCAGTTGCCCGGAGATGTGGATGTCTTCTGTGAGCGGTCAAGATAATAACCGGAAACGCCTTCGAGCACGGCCACCAGGACGCATTCCGGCGCGGTATTGATATTGACCGGCGCGCGGGGTTGGAGCAGAGGAGTTTTGCCCAGATAGGGCAGGCCAGGCTCCCGGTTATCCGGAGAGGGTTTAGATGTAAATCCGCTGAATCCTTTGTTGGTGATGGTGTAATCGTCCGGACAGCAGGCTAAGATATTCTCGGGTGAAAGCGTCAGCCAGAGATTTGACCGGTTGAATCTATTGAACCCGTATAACCTGTCCTGGGTTTTTAGACCGGACCACTTACGGTTAATATTGCGGTAATCTTCGTCCTGGTTGACAGGAACCAGTGCGCCGGGCAATAGCGTTTGCTGGTCTACCCAGGCGAAACAGGTAATATAATCCCTGATGAGCTTGTAGTCGGATTCATTATACCCGTTCTGGATCAAAGCTTCCCTGATTTCTTCGCGGCCGATGAAATTGCGTTTCATCTTTGCCCTGGTGCGGCTGATGATGCCGCCCAGCTCGGGTATGGTGAACTGCTTGCCTATGTTATTTAGTATCCGGACCGCGTTCGGCGCCAGAGCCCAGTTATTGGGTGAGATGCCTGGCCCATTAACATATATCATTTCTGCGCAGTCCCTGACGCGCAGGGAATAGACGCTCCGGCAACCGGGGTTAGGCGACGGCATAGAACCGCTCAAGCCGATAGTTTCGGCCCGGACGCCGCGCTTGACGATGACTTCCGGCTTCTCGCCGGACTTGATGCCGCACCCTTTGAATGAAGGGAAACGGGTGTGCTCCAGCGCATCTGACGAATGTCTTGAAATTATAATGTCTTCAGCCGGGTCAAAACGGCCGTTATTGTTTTTGTCGTTGAATTCAATCCCGTATGCGGCTGGTAACATATCTGTGTTCTGTGACAGGTAGGCAATGGCTGTTTCCATACCGGAGCGGGACAGTATCCGGGCCGCGGTCAGGTTAGCATAATTGGCCGCGCTGGCGCGTTCCAGCCTGGCAACCATTGTGAAGATTACGCCCAGAAGCAACAGAGAGGCCAATGTTACCAATACAACTACTAAGACAAAACCTTTATTTTGGTTGGAATTGCAGTCGGTGTAATTGCGGTGTTCCATCCGTTACTACAGCTTTTTGACCAGGGTCAGGCGAGTGCCTTGTTCGTTGTAGAAGACCTCGTTGAGGCATTTGCGCATCATGGCGATGCCCATGCTTCCGGGCGTGCCGTATTTGGCCACCTTTTTCATCAGCGCCTCGGGCGCAAAGTTCCGGAGCTCGTCTTTCATGTATTTGTCATATTTGAATCCGGGCCCTTCATCGGCTATGTGGCAGACTATCTTTTCCGGGCTGATTTCGCATTCAACGTCGATATACTTCTCGCTATTGAGGTGGTTGCCGTGCATGATGGCGTTGTCTATGGCTTCGCCTAAGGCGACCATGAATTCGCGGTAGGCGGCTTTGTTGGTCAGGAATGCGTCAAGCAATCCGCCCACGATGTCGAATATCTTGCGGGTGTATTTGGGCTGGGTCAAGAATTTTATTTTCAAATATTGCGTTGACATAAAACGGTAATTATTACATAGTATGGGCTGAAAGTCAAGCAAAACATTTAAAAAATCCGGGGAGGCATATGAGCATACTGGGCATTGATTACGGCAAGAAGCGCATCGGGCTGGCTATCAGCGACCCGGGCGGCACCTTTGCCCTTGATTACCGGGCCATTATGGCCGGCTCGCTTCAGGATGCGGCGGCCCAGATTAAGGCGGTTATTGTCCAGGAGAAAATCACCGAGGTGGTGCTGGGCCTGCCTAAGAGGATGAACAACACCCTGGGCCGGAGCGCCGAGGATGCGGCGGCGTTCGCCGAACAGCTCAAGCGGGCCGGGGTGGACGTGCCCATCACTATGTGGGACGAGCGGCTGTCTTCCAAACAGGCCGAGGTTATGTTGCGGGATACGGGCATCAGCCGAAAGGAAAAACGCATCCATACCAACGTGGTGGCGGCACAGCTGGTCCTGCAGAATTTTTTGGATAATAGAAGGGCAGCCACGGAGCAAACAGAGGATACGGATAATAACGGATAATAAAGTATATAGTAGATAGTAGGTAGTATGTAG
>JAZDFB010000153.1:0-31366 GCA_043808305.1 Planctomycetota bacterium
CTTTAATCAGTTTAATCCCGTTGTTATCTTTGAAATTCCATACGATAAGTTATATCACAACCCAAACATAATCAAGAAAATTCATATAAGACAGTAATTTCCGCGGACAATCTTATAGTGTGGCAGTTCCGCTTCCCCTTCGGGGTTCTCGCAGAGAGCCCCTACGGGGCGTGCTGTAGCGGAATACTGCCAACTACCCGTTCCGGGTTCTCGCTCAGAGAACCCGTCAGGGTTCGTGGAGTAGTGGGTTGTAACTCGCTCCGCTCTAATAGCCCAACTATAAAAAATTATCCTTTGTATGTCAAGAGCAATCCTTATTAGATAATCTGCCTGCCCGCCTTCCTGCCCCGTCGTATGACGGGGTGAAGAGGGTGATGTGTCCCCGTCCTAAATCGCTTTCACCTCCTACCCATCTCAAGAATTCCGTCGACCAACGTAACATACTTTGGTTGGAGTGATTTCATGAAATCTTTCTTTGCCGGCCTGTAGACTTGGTCTGTTATGGCGCACATATAGTCGAGGTGGGCATATGGGGCAAATCTGCTTAGTTTATCATAGTTGATATGCCGCTTCGTTTCATATCCCTTAAAAAAAGGCCGGCCAGAAACGCTCTGCGCATCCTTCAGGACAAACAACGAATCCAGTTCCCAGAATTCCTTCGGCATGCAAAGCTTGGCCAGTTCCAGGCCAGGCTCGCCAAAATCAACCCACTCCATATCGCATATGAACGAGGGGTTCCATGCCCCATCCGTTTTTAGAAAATGGAGCTCAGCGTCGTTCACACAGAGCGACTCTGTTTGCAGCAGCAGCGAGTCATCGTTCTCAATAATCTGGCGGCAAGCATCAAGTTTGCTCATATCAATGTCAAATTGATGGTCCTGCACAACGTGGCGCAACTGGTCAATTCTGTAGAGGAGTTTTTCATTAGTCGCCCGGGCATTTAATGCCGGCCGTTCGATATTATGGATTTGGGAATACGCCAGCCCGGCTTTCCATGAGATTTTTTCCTTTTCAACCTTGTTCGTTCCGGGGTTTTGGGCGTGTGTCAGGAACGTCCAGACATCGCCCGGCATCCACTCCATAACCATATAAGGCGTTGGGGCCGTTATTGTCGTTCTATCCACCGTGTAAATCTTCGGCGTCGGGACGCTCGTCCTGTCCGCGATAAGCTTATAGTTGCCGACTTCTTTTTCGAACAGATTTTCTCGATAGCCTCGGCTGAAACGAAAGACATATCGCCGCGGCTCGCCGGCTAAGCGGACCACGTAGGAAAGATGCTTATTGCATCCCGATATCCTGGGTATTCCATGCTCGCTTGTCGGACGGATCTCAGCGATTGAGTCAATAACGCTATGAGAGCCGAAAACTTGTTTTGCCACAGCCGAGATTACGTCGCTTTTTACTTCTTGTATTTCCATAAAATTATTTCTATAACGGTTACCATAGAAAAAAACCTGCTTGTGTCAAGAGAACTATCTCCCAAGCGTAGTCTTGGGACTCTTCTCATAAATCAGCCAATAAATTGACTTCTCCTGCAAGTAAACTATATTAGTGCCACTAGGAACCCCGCCCGAAGGCGGGATAAACTCCGCGACGTAGTGAGTCTTATTAGAAACCTCTTGGCGAGGCACGAGCCTTAGAGTTTCTTATCCCGCATTAGCGGGGTCCTGACCCTTCGAGAATACTCAGGATAAACGAAGTTCATGGGTTAGTGCCGCTTCGTGGTTACAGCCTAATCTGCAATTTGAAATCTGGAATTTGTAATCCGTGGCTTCCCCTGTGCCTTTGTATCTTTGAGCCTTCACTCCCAAGAAAGCCTGCGACGGATTAGGCCGCATTTTTGGCCGCTAAGCCTTTATTTATCTGATTTACACGTCATTTTCACTCAGGGGGGGTGGGGGGTAGGGTATAGGGGGGTAGCCTATGCAATCTTACTTCGGCACCTCAGTATAAACAGGACAGTCCCCTTTTCTCCGCGGGGCGCGTCACCCCGGGCCGGGCATAGGGCCATTTCGCCCCGGAGGCCGTATTCGGTGGTATATGTAAGGCTATCAGCCGGGCCATTTACGAGCCCAGGCCCGGCCGGCTAAGGATACGGTCTGGGTCAGCTACGAGCCGAAGTTTTTGCCAACCATATCCTCAGTTGGGATAGGCCATAGCCTCAGCACTCCCAATGATGGCTATCGGCTGGGGCCGTCGGGCGCGTCAGCTGGGTCAGGTAATAGCCCCGAAACGTCCGGCTAAGGATACGGTCTGGGTCAGATGCGTGCATCAGCTCGGCCCGGTGATAGTGTTCGCCGCGCCAGCGATGGCTGTCCGCTGGGGGAAAAATAAATAAAACCAGTTATTTGTTGATTTTATGAGTTAAAAAAAAGTGGAAGGGGGGTAGGTATCCTACCTAGGGGGGAGGGGTAGGGGTATCAATCGGAAGCCGTATGCACTGGATTTTGGTCGGATTAACATCTGCTTCTGGTTTGGTTGACACCGGCTCCTGGTTGGATTAACAACGGATCCTGGTTGGATTGATAACGGATTCCGGTTAGATTAGCAACGGATTCTGGTCGGATTGACAACGGCTTTCGGTCGGATTGACATCGGTTTCTGATTAGATTAACAACGGCTTCTGGTTGGGTTGACACCGGATTCTGGTCGGCTTAATAACGACTTCTGGTCAGATTGACAATGGCTTTCTATCAGGTTAGTCTGAGAGCGGAACTCCCCCAAAATTTGCGGATTTGCCGAAAACAGCGCCTGAGAGTGGGCCTGATTAGCGCATTACATCAGGTGGAAAGCATCCTCGTGACTTCTGGAAATCCAGTTCAACGCTATGAGTGTGCCGATGGGTTTGGAGCAACAGCTCTGGGTCTACGGCCGTCGTGCCGGGACGGATTGGGGCTCGTCTACGATGCACTTCATCTGGCAAAATATCGCCAATCTCAATAACAACATCTATAAGGAATGTGTTGTAGCTACTGATTTGGCGAGGCAGATACGGGTAATAATTAACAAGAATGGCCAGTTTACGAGTGCGAACATCTGGCTCAGGGGTTACATTGAGTAGCGGTGCGATTCATCGCACTTTGGAATACATGTGGCATAAATGCCACCGCTACAACTGGCACTAAGAGGGGCGCTGTGGATTGGTTATTCTCCCGTCAAGCTGCGCTTGCGGGATCTAAGTGCCAGTACGTCGTATACTCCTACTGGCACTAAGACCGCCCTTATTTCTTTTCCTCCGGGACTTCGACTCCGAGGGCTTTGAGCGCCGCACGGGCACGGGCCGAAATATTATCATCGGAAAAACAACCTAAGAGTAGTTTTATATCCGCTATTGATTTAGTTGGTATTTTATCTTTGGCGCCTAATTCTACCAGGACTATTGCCGTAATACCACGAGTATCCTGGTCAACATCATCTAGAAACTTAATTAATTCAGGGATGGCTTGGCTAGCGCCGAGTTGCTGCAATGCCCAAACAGCCAACGGACGAATCCGGTGGTCATTATCCTGTAATAATCTGATAATGGCCGGGATAGCTTCTTTGTCGCCAAGGTTTACCAATGCATCAATAACCGTCCGGCGAACCTCGAAGTCATTATCCTGTAATAGTTTGGTAATTGCCGGGATAGCCTCTTTGGCATCAAGTTCCTCCAATGCAGAAACAGCCGATGAACGAACATCTTTATCCTGTAATAATTTGATAATGTCCGGGATGGCTTCCTTAGCGCCAAGGGTTCCCAATGCATTGACAGCACAAGAACGAACACCTGGGTCATTATCCTGTAACAATCTGGTAATGTCCGGGATTGTTTCTTTAGCGCCAAATTTTCCCAATACCACAACAGCCGCCCGGCGAACCCCTGGGTCATTATCCTGCAATAGTTTGGTACTGGCCGGGATTACCTCTTTAGCGCCAAGTTGTCCCAATGCCTCAACAGCCGACCAGCAAACATCTGGGATTTGACTTGAGAATTGGGTCAGTAGTTCTTTTATTTGTTTCTGGCGGGCTTCATCAGGCGGGTTGGTGGCCGGGCCGGCGCAACCGCTGATTATAGCGAGACTGATTAACAGCACGGGTATTAGCTGTTTCATAATTTAGCCACACATTCGTTTCACTCAGTGCCCCGAAATAATCGGGACTCCGTTGCGACTCCGCAAGCAGATTACACAGATTATTCTACCAGCTTTTTGAAGTCGGCGTCTTGCCAGAGGGATTTGAAGTCTTCGTCCTTCTTGGCTTCTTCCTTGAATTTGGCATCAAGGGTTATTGCCTTGGCTAAGGCGGTAAGGGCGTTTGATTTGTCGCCTTTGAGCGAATATGCGCAGGCCGTATTATACCAGGCTACGGCATATTTAGGCTCTACTTTTATTAATTGGCCATAATCGGCGATGGCCAGGTCAAATTCGCCCTTCTTGGAGTAGGCGACGCCCCGCGCCAGAAATGATTCGTAATATTTTTTGTTTTCCACTAATGTTTGCGCCATTGAGCTTAATTGCTCATTGGCCCATAGATTGACCGCCTCATCAAGGTCGATTTCCTTGCTGTCCGGGGTATTGGAAAGGTTGCCGCCGACGATTACAGACATACTAAAAGTAATTTGATTCAGTTTGATGGCCTCGGTGTAATCGGCGATGGTTCGGTCATAATCTTTTTTTACGGCATAGGCTCCGCCGCGGTAGTAATAGGCGTTGCCGTTTTTCGGGTCCAGGCTGATGGCCTGATTATAGTCCGAAATAGCCTTGTCAAACAGCTCCGCCGATGCCGTCCCCGTTAAAGGGTCCTGGTCCCTATTAGTCCCGAAAGCATTCGGGACGGGCTGGCCGGCGGATAGTTTTTCCGATTCTGCCATATAGACGGTGCCTCGCTGGACGTAGGCTTCGGCGTTCTTCGGGCTGAGATTGATTAGCTCTGTAAAGTCGGCGATGGCCGGCTCCAAATCCATTTTTATGCGATATATGAAGCCGCGCATATAATATGCCTGGGTATTCTGGGGCTCCAAATTGATTACGGCAGAGTAGTCGGCGATGGCCTGTTCGTACTCCTTTTTCACGTAACGTGTATAACCTCTTACAAAATATGCTTTGGCATCTTTGGGTTCCAGCCTGAGGACCTGGTCAAAGTCGGCAATGGCTTTGGCGTACTCGCGTTTGCCCAGATAGAGACAGCCGCGGGTGCGGTGCGCCCAGGCGTAGTTCGGGTGGATTTCTATGGCCTTGGTATAACTGGCGATGGCGTCGTCAAACCGCCTTTGCTGGGCTTCCATATTTCCTTTGGCATAGTAGCCCATATAGCTGGACGGGTCGTATTGGAGCACTTTTTCAAAGTCGGCGATGGCCAGCTTGGGTTTATGACGGACATAAGCCGTGATTAAGGCGCGTTCGTAATAAGAATAGGCTAATTCCGGCGTTGCCTCTATCGCCTTGGTGAAATATTCATAGGCTTTGTCGTAGTCCTTTTTGTCCTCGCAGGCGTATCCGATGAATTGGTAGGCGTCGCCGAAAGACGGGTCGATATTGATGGCGTCCATTGCGGCCTGGATACGTTCGTCCGGATTAGCCGAGCCGCTGGCCCGGTCAAGGACTACCTTGGCTTTTTGCCGGAGTTCGGCCTTGGCCTCGTTTTCCGCTTCCTGTTCTTTTTCCCGTTTATCTTCTTCGGCGATAGCCGCCAGGCATTTTTCATACATCGCATTTATGCCGGCGTCTTTTTTGGTGATGGCCCGTATCTTTTCGCAGGATATCCGGGCCTCCTCAAAATCGCCTTGGTCGAAATAACCCTGGGCGTCTTTACGGTATTGGGCCAGTTCGGATTCCTGCTGCTTTTCCAATTGATTCTTTTCGTCGATGGCCGTCAGGCATTTTTGGTATATGGCGTTTGTGGCGGAGTCTTTTTCGGTGATGGCGCGTATCTTTTCGCAGGCGACCCGCGCTTCCTCGAACTTGTCCTGTTTGAAATAACTGCGGGCGTCCTTGCGGTATTGGTCCATCTGAAATGCCTTCTTTGCCGAGGAAACGGCCAGCCCGATTATTACCGCCAGCAATATTACCGCGGCGCTGGCGATGCCGATGCTGGCGCTTTTGTTCTTCTTGGCCCGGGTCCAAAGCTTGCTCAAGGGGGATGTCCGGCGGGCGGTTATCGGTTCTCCTTCCAGGTATCGTTTGAGGTCTATGGCTAATTCCTGGGCGCTCTGGTAGCGTTTAAACTTGTCCTTTTCCAGGCATTTAAGGCATATCGTTTCCAGGTCTTTGGGGACTATGTTTATAATGGAAGAAGGCAGAAGAGGTTCGTTATTTATTACCTTGGAAAAGACCTCGTATATCTCTTTGCCGTCAAAAGGCATCTGCCCGGTGATGCAATGATAGAGCGTTGCGCCCAGGGAAAAGATGTCGGAACGGCGGTCAATCTGGTCTTTTTGACCCATGGCCTGCTCCGGTGACATATAGTTGGGCGTGCCGATAGTAGTGCCGGTCAGGGTAAGGGAACGGTTGAGGCCGGTGAGTTGCTTGGCCAGCCCGAAATCGGCAACATACGCCTTGCCGTTTTTATCCAGCAGGATATTGGCCGGCTTGATATCGCGGTGGATTAAGTCCTGGTTATGGGCGTACTCAAGGGCCAGGGCAACCTCTAGGATGATTTTTGTCATATCGGTGATGCCGACTTGGGTCGGGGATTGGATGATTTTTTCCAGGGAAGTGCCCTCGATATAATCCATGGTAAAGTAATGCTGTTGCCGGGCGGCGCCTCCGGCCGTTGCGGGCAGGGTTACCGTGCCGGCTTCGTAGACCTGGACGATATTGGGGTGCTTGAGCTTGGCCACGGCCAGGGCTTCGCGTTGGAATCGTTCGAGCATTTCTTTATCGTCCGATATGATAACCTTGATGGCGACCTTGCGCCCCAGGTCGGTGTCGGTGGCCAGATATACCTCGCCCATACCGCCCTGGCCCAGTTTTTCCTCAAGGATATATTTCCCGAAAGTTGTTGCCATATTATGAATAAAGCCATTTTTATGATAGAGTGTCAAATAAAATGGCAGAAAACATCCGATTGCCGCACCGGAGATAGGTTGTGAACCCTGAAAGCATTCGGGGCCATCCCGCCGTAGCGGGATAAGACTGCCTGAATCAGGATATTTCTCTTGACAAATATCCCGCTCGTAGTATTCTATAATACCTTAAGGTATAACATTATAAATATACCTAATGGTATAATCTAAAGAAGATTATTGATTTTCCGCCAAAGTGGAGGGAAGGAATATTAGATGAAAAGAATTCTGCCGTTATTTGTTTTGGCAATCCTGGCAATTACCCTGCTGGTTTATAACGCATCTTCGGGCATAGGCGCGCCCAAGGAGCCGGCGAAGAAACCGGAGGCGGAAACCGAACAGGGGAAAATCGATAAGGCCGTGGACCGCGGCTTGGAATTTCTTCTGAAGACTAAATACACCCGCGGGGCGGCGGATATAGAAATAGTCGTGCTGACCCTGTCTCATGCCGGCCTGACCGAGGATAATCCCAAGTTCAAAGAGATGGTCAGTATTATGCTCCAGAAAGACGAACCGCAGGTTTATACTGTTTCGCTCCGGGCGATGGCGCTGGAAAGCATAAACCGGGTTAAATATCAGGAGCAGATAGCCGAATGCGCCCAGGGGTTGGTTAACTACCAGGCTAAGAACGGCCAATGGGGTTATGACGCCAAATATTACAAGGGCAAGGATATCAAGCCGGTAGTCACCGCCGAGCCGCCCAAGGTGATAGAAGTAATAACCGACTCGGCATCGCCGGTGCCGACCAAGAAGGATAACAAGACCGAATCCAAGAAGGAAGAAAAGCTCAAAAGCTACGCCGTCAGCCGCAGCAGTTCCAATCGCCCGCCCTCGGGCGATAATTCCAACGCCCAGTTTGCCTTGCTGGGGCTCAGGGCCGCGGCCCGGGCCGGAGTAGCCATACCCAAAGAGGTTTGGGAAGATGCGGCCAAGTGGTGGGTAAAAGACCAGGAGAAAGAAGGCGGCTGGGCATATTCATACGGCGGCACTATCAAGGGCAGTTCCTACGGCTCCATGACCGCGGCCGGTATCTGCGGGCTGGCTATCTGCAAATGCTATCTGGGCGAGGATTACAAGAACGACCCGGTGCTGTTAAAAGCGCTGGAATGGATAGGCTCGGTCCTTAGCTTCAGCGAGAATCCCAATACAAAAAAATCCACTTTATTCCAGGATGAAACAACCTGGCTGTATTATTACATTTACGGCATCGAGCGGATCGGCGCGATAATGGACATGGAAAGACTCGGCGACAAGGACTGGTATAAAATGGGTGCTGAGTATCTTTTGTCCAAACAGGCCAAAGACGGCTCGTGGAATAGCATGGCAGACGACAGGTATTTATGTGGGATAGTTCCCGATACCTGTTTTGCCATACTGTTTTTAAGGAAGGCTACGCCGGTCATGAAGACCAAGCCCGTTTCCACCGAAGGCGAGGAGAAAAAGATAGAGACCCCCAGCGGAGGCAGCGAGAATAAATAATTGGCAGTTGGATTCCCGCCGAGGCGGTGTCCGCCGCAAGGGAACGCGAATTAGCCCATATATAATGTTACATAAATGTAATGAAAATAGCCATAAATTACTCATTTGTAACGTTATTTACTCTTCAATATAAGATAATACATAGGGGATAGTATTATAATACCTAAAAGGTATAACATTATAAATATACCTAATGGTATAATATAAATACTTTGGTATTATACCTTAAAAAGCCCGTATTTTGAGAGATTTGAGGCGATTTACTGTTGTTTGCAGCGGTTCGGCACGCTTTTTGCTCGTATTTAATTGTCTTAAGGTATTTATTTGACATTAGGTGTTAAATAGTATATAATACCTTAAGGTATAACATTATAAATATACCTAATGGTATAATGCGAGTATGTTAAAGCGAATAAGCTTGTTGCTGATTGGGGCGGTGATTATCCTTAGTTATGGGGGGTTATGCGAGGAGCAGAGTAAGGTAATCACCGGAAACAGCGCCAGCCCGTTGGCGCCGTCTAATCTGACGGCTACGGTCATCTCCGATTCCCAAATTAACCTTTCGTGGGTGGATAACTCGCCTGTTGGGCAGGCCAATAACGAGGATGGGTTCAAAATAGAGCGCAAGACGTCTCAAGAGGCCGACTACCAGCAGGTGGCTACAGTCGGGGCCGATATCACCTCTTTTGCTGATATTAATGTCCAGGAATTAACCAATTATTTCTATCGTGTAATTGCATATAATGACATCGGCCAAAGCGATTCATCGAATGAAGTAGCCCTGGTTTCTCCGTGGACATACGCGACGATAGATAACCAGGGGCCATTTGGACTTTGTCATGCCATTAAAGTAGACTCAAACAATAAGGTTCATATTGTTTATTATGATATTTATAATGGGGATTTGAAATACGCCACCAACGCATCCTGCGAGTGGGTTAAGGCGGTTATCGATGGCGTATCCACGGACGCAGGCGAATACGCAGCGCTGGCTCTGGACAGTAATAATAAGGCCCATATCAGTTATTATGATAAATCCAATGCGCACCTGAAATACGCCACCAACGCTTCGGGCTCCTGGCAGTTATCAACCATTGATGCGATTGATTCGGTGGGGTTCCATACGGCCATCGCCATTGATTCAAACGGCAAGGCTCATATCAGCTATTTTGACAGCGTGCTCAGCAGCCTCAAGTATATTACGAATAAGTCAGGGCAATGGGCGGTGACGGTTATTGACTCGGCCGGCTATACCGGGCTGTTTACGGCCATTGCCATTGACCGGAATAATAAAGCGCATATAGGCTATTACGACCAGACTGCCGGCGACCTTAGGTATGCCACAAACAGTTTAGCCGCTGTTTTGACAGACGGGTCGGCTGACTGGCGCACTTTTACCGTTGATAGCACCGGTGATGTGGGTTATTATCCCAGTATTGCCGCCGATACCGGCAATTATGCCCATATCTCTTATTATGACCGGACTAACGGTGATTTGAAACATGCCGCAAACACTTCTGGCAGCTGGCAGCATACCAGCATTGATTCGGTCGGTGATGTGGGGAAATGCAGCGGCTTGGTAATTGATAATGCAAATAATATCCATATTTCCTATTATGACGCCACGAATCGGAAACTGAAATATATCCGGTCGCAGGGCGGTATTTTTGCTGCCGGCCAGATTATGACGGTTGATGCGGGAGGCAAGAATAATTCCATCACGCTCAGTTCCAATCAGGTCCATATTGCTTATATTGATTCCGCCAACAATGGCCTCAAATACGCCAATAATACCAAAGGGCTTTGGCAGGTGATGTATCCGCCCAGCTCGTTGACGGCCACGACCGCCTCGGCATCGCGCATTGACCTTAACTGGCAGGATAATTCCCTGGATGAGCTGGGTTTTAAGATAGAGCGGAGAAAAGCGGATGAAACCGATTTTGTGGAAATCGCTTCGGTCATAACCGATACGATAGCTTTTTCGGATACCGGCCTTGCATCAATAACTTCATATTACTATCGAGTAAGGGGATATGGTGCCACAGGTAATACGATATATACCAATGAAGCCAACGCCAAGACAAAATATAATGCGCCATCTGTGCCGGTACTGGTATGTCCGGCAAACGCGTCAGACGCCGTAGGCCTCAGTCCGATATTGACTTGGCAGAGCGCCACTAACACCATATCATACAATATTCAGGTGTCCGCAACGCCGGATTTTACCAGCTTACTTTGTGATGTCAGCGGTATCACCGCCACCTCGTTGGCAATCACCCAAACGCTGGATTATTATACGGCGTATTATTGGCGGGTGAAGGCGATTAATCCCGATGAAACAAGCGCCTGGTCGACGGTATTCAGTTTCACGACTATTGTAACCGTTCCGATATTGTCAGAGCCGGCTAACAATGTTATTCTTCAACCCATAAATCCGACGCTCAGCTGGACTGGGGTCAGCGGGGCGATTTCATACGAGCTGCAAATATCCGCTGATTCCGCCTTTAACTCATACTCGGTATTTACTGCGACGGCGACGTCTTATGCGCTGAGCGGCCTTGCCAAAAATACCTTATACTACTGGCGGGTAAGGGCCGTCCGCAATTCGGGTCCGGGAGGTTGGTCGGGGGTGCGGCAATTTACCACGATTATGGAAGCTCCCGCAACGCCGGCGCCGGCTTCGCCGGCTGATAACGCGGCCGGCATCCAGACAACAGTCACGCTTTACTGGAATGCAATAAGCACTGCGGTTTCGTATAACCTGCAGGTGGCGCCAGATGCCGGTTTTGCTACTAACTTGATTGTAAACCTGAACGGGATATCAAGCACCAGCACGCAGGTGTCCGCATTGTCCGGCGAGACAAGCTACTGGTGGCGCGTATCTGCCGCAAACCCGGGCGGGGTAAGCGCCTGGTCCGGCGGCAGGAAATTCACCACCATGACAGCTATACCAATTCTATTATTGCCGGCCAATAATTCTACAGGTGTTTCTATAAACCCGACCCTGACCTGGCAAGGCTCTGCCGGCGCCAGCAGCTATAATATTCAACTGGCAACGGATATTAACTTTAGCGCTCTGATAGTTGACCTGAGCGGGTCGGTTAGCTCATCGTATCAGCCCAGCCAACTGTCCAATAATACCGCTTATTGGTGGCGGGTACAGGCCACAAGACCCGGGGAAATAACGGACTGGTCTGTGGTATTTAAGTTTACCACTGTGCTGGCTAACCCGAGCCTGACCGCACCGGCCGATAATGCGGTTGGCCTGCCCATCAACCCGACATTAAACTGGTCGGCGGTCAGTGGAGCTACATCGTATCGCCTGCAGGTAACTGATTCTGATTTCTCAAGCCCGGTTATTGACGAAAGCGGATTGACCGGAGTTTTTCGTCAGGTAAGCGGGTTGGCTAACTGGAAAACCTACTGGTGGCGTGTAAACGCCAGCAACAGCGGCGGCACCGGTGCCTGGTCTTCGCCTTCCCAATTTAAGACGATTATTGCCGCACCAACCCTTGTTTCACCGGCTGATAACTTAACCTGGCTTTCTTTAACGCCCAATTTAACCTGGAATGCGGTTGACGGTGCCGCAGAGTATCAACTTCAGGTCGCAACTGATTCTGGTTTTGGTTCACCGTTAATTATCACAATTACCGCGACCGCATATCAGTTAAGCGCGCTTAATATAGCAACCAACTACTGGTGGCGGCTTAGGGCGTCTAATGCCGATGGCACAACCGGCTGGTCAAATGTTTGGAAATTTACCACCCAGCCGCCGTTGCCGGCCCAGCCGACTTTATTATCGCCGGCTGATACTGCCGTTGGGATTTCTACGGACCCGTTCTTAAAGTGGAATGCATCTGATTTTTCTGCTTACTATAATCTCCAGGTCGCTACCGACACTGATTTCGCGAATCTGGTCTCAGACCTGAATAGCATCGGCACAAATAAGGCCGTAAGCGCCCTTAACAACAGTACTGTGTATTACTGGCGAGTCAGAGGCGCCAGTAATGACGGCATCAGCGCCTGGTCAAGCATCTGGAATTTTACTACTGCTTTGGCTATCCCGGCCCAGCCGGTTTTATCCGCGCCGGCAAACGGCGTCACCGGATTATCTCTATCGATAACTTTATCCTGGGATGCGGCAACTAATGCCGCTACCTATCATCTTAGAATTGCCACGGATAATATGTTTTCTAATATTATCCTTAATCAGAGCAATATAGTCGGGACATCCTTTAATCCGCCGGGGCTCGCGTATGCCACCAACTACTACTGGCAGATTCAGGCAATCAGCAATGATTTAATGGCGGGCGATTGGTCTTTGTGCCGCCAGTTTACCACCTATATCGGGAACCTGTCCCTTGTATCTCCGCCTGATGGGGCCATAACATCTTCGGCCAATACTGTTTTAACTTGGGCGCCGGGGGATTATAACGCCTCTTATCGCCTGCAATTCGGTAAGGACCCGAATTTCGCCGCAACTAATATGATAGACCAGACCGGGATTATACCGACCTTTTACAGCATCACCGGTTTGGTTAATTTTACTACCTATTACTGGCGTGTTCAGGGCATAGGCACAAACATCGTCACACCCTGGACAGCATACCATAGTATTACAAAGACTCTTTCTAATTATGGGGGTGGTAACTGGCAATGTTTCAAGCTTATCACCATGGCCAACGCCGGAAATAACCTTACGGATTGTAATGTATCAGTAACAATAGATACGGCATCGTTGATTTCTAACGGCAAAATGCAGGCAACCGGCAATGATATCCGGTTTACCAACTCGTCATCAACGCAGGAATTAGTTTACTTGATAGAGTCAAGCATGAATACAGGGGCAACAAAAATATGGGTTAAGATACCTTCTTTACCTACCGGAGATACCGTTATCAGGATGTTTTACGGGAACCCGAGTGCGACGAGTTCAAGTGACTCTTCTATTATGAACACTGCCACTGGCGGGACAATAACATATAGCGGGAATGATGCCATCCATACTTTTACAACCTCCGGGACATTCACGCCGAATGGCGCTTGGAATACTGCCGTTCTTGTGGTTGCCGGCGGTGGAAGCGGCGGAATGTATGCCTCTTCTACTAATGCCAACGGCGGAGGCGGTGGTGGCGGTGTTATTTATAACACTTCTTATGCAGTCTCAGGCGCTATGGCTGTGACTGTCGGAAATGGCGGAGCTGCGATTCCCGCTGGCACTACCGCTATAGGTAACAATGGACAAAATTCTGTTTTTGGCTCGCTCATAGCGGTTGGCGGCGGAGGCGGTGGTTCCTACAATACCGGTGCTGGTCAGAATGGAGGTAGTGGCGGTGGCGCTCCTTACAACTCTGGTGCCGGAAGTTCTACTCAAACCGGCGGCTATGGAAATGCCGGTGGGGTTGGCATTGCATGGACTGGCGGCGGAGGAGGCGGAGCCGGTTCTGTCGGAGTTGCCGGCAGCGGTTCATCGCCCGGTGGAAATGGCGGAACCGGATTTGCCTGTTCAATATCCGGTTCAACAAAGTATTATGCCGGCGGCGGCGGCGGCGGCGATAACAGCGGTGGGCGGGCCGGAGATGGTTTTGATGGCGGAGGCCGCGGTTGTGGGGCTACCACGTACTACGCTTACGGTGTTTGGACTGTTGAGGTTAACGCAACAACAAGAGGAAGCGGCACCCCTAATGCAATTGCAAATACCGGCGGCGGCGGCGGCGGCGGGGACTCCTACGCCGCAGGGAATGGTTGGACTACTGGCTCGGGCGCTGGCGGTTCCGGTATTGTCATAATACGCTACGTTCGTGTTTCGGTTGTTACGCCAACTATTTCAGTGGGTAAGCATAACCAGATAGATGTTACTTCTAATCTGGCCGCGGCTGTGGTTTCGTCTGACCGGATTGACCTGGCCTGGCAGGATAACTCTTTTGACGAGGTTGGATTTAAAATAGAACGCTCATATGACGGGGTTAATTTTAGCCAGATTGGCACGGTCGCAGCCAATGCCGTTAATTATTCTGATAATACGATAACGCCGACCACTACTTATTACTACCGGGTTCGTTCATATAATTATGGTATGAATGGCACGGCTTCCAATCAGGAATCCAGCAACACGTCAGCGCCTAATCCTAACGCACCGTCCGGATTGACAGCTGTTTTTGTCGGCGCCAGTTCCATTAATTTATCTTGGGCCGATAATTCAACAAACGAGACCGGATTTAAGATAGAACGTTCGTTTGACGGAGGCCTGAATTGGACCGAGCTTGCCACCCGCACCCCCGGTACCACTTCGTATGCTGACAGCGGACTCAAGCAGAGTATAATATATTATTACCGCCTAAGGGCTTATAACGGTGCTAATTACAGCGGGTATTCTAATGAAGCATTTACTAAGAATTTAGCAATAGTTCTTACCGAAACATTCTCTACCTCTACTTATAAATATACTGCTGCTACTACCGCTAATTGGGATACCTCCACAGGCTTTGCGAAATTATCCCCGACACCTCAACAGGAACAATTAATACTTAGTACTAATAGCAATGTTAGCAGTTATTATGTGGTTGCTAATAGGTTCACCCCTAATTCAAATATTCAGATTGATAAATTAGGCGCCTGGTTTTCGGTTGCGAGTGTTGCCAGGTGGATACGCATCTGGGATGATAGCGGGACCCTTTTAGGCTCAGTCCAGGTCACCGCTGGCGGTTCAGCTGGTTGGTATTGGGGCACGCTGGGTTCCCCAATAGACCTTACTGCCGGCGCATATTACCGAGTAGGGTGGGTTGGAATTAGTGATACTGATAAGATGTTAAGCCCCGGGGGGTTCCCTTATAACACTGCGAGCGGTATATATACCGTTGTATCGAGTTGGACGAGTAGCAGTGACTCTTTCCCCACCAATTCAATCAGTTATGCATTTTGTGTTGGCGTTGGCTCAGCTGCTAATACTTATCTGTCATCAGGAGTTGCTCAATCTATTAAACTTAATTCCGGCTCAACTGTGGTATCAAACATTATGTTAAGGCCAACGCAGACCACGCCGGCAAACACTACTATATCCTATCAGGCAACTCCTGACGGAACAAACTGGTATACGGTTACTCCAAATGTCCTTTACACATTCCCTGTTATCGGCACTGACCTGCGCTGGAAAGCGACACTGTCAACTACTGACCCTACGACCACGCCGTCTATAGATACCTTGGTAATAGAAAGTGACGCGGTGCCGACCATAAATATGACTTCTAATCTTACCGCCACCGTGGTGTCTGGTTACCAGATTAATCTGAACTGGCAGGATAATTCCTCCGGTGAAGATGGTTTCAAGATAGAACGCTCAATTAATGATAACCTTAACTGGGTTCAGATTGCCACGGTGCTGACTAATACTGCTATTTACTCGGATAATACGGTAGCGCCCGATACCACCTATTACTACCGGGTCAGGTCTTACAATGCCTTAGGCAATGATTCTTGGTCAAATGAGGAAGTTACCAAAACCTCCGCGCCTATTGGGCCGTCCGGGCTTATAACAACTACAGTTACCACGGTTAATCCGATAGCAATCAGTCTGCAATGGCAGGATCAATCCAACAACGAAGACGGTTTTAAGATAGAGCGTTCATTAGACGGAAACACTTGGTTCCCGGCTGGTACCATAGGCCGCAATATTACCTTTTATGCAGATGGCGGGCTCAAGTTAAGCAATACATACTATCATCGTGTTTACGCTTACAACGCGCTTGGCAACAGCGGATTATCTACTATTATAACTCCGACCGTGACAACTTCGGGTGTGTGGCAATATTTCAAGCCGATAACGATTACCAATGCCGGTTCTGCCCTGACTAATTATCAGGTGCTGGTTACGGTAGATACTTCTGCTCTGATTTCTGCCGGCAAGATGAATTCATTGGGCAATGATATCCGGTTTACCGACTCGGCATCAACCCAGGAATTTGCTTACTGGATTGAGTCGGGCATCAATACTGCGGCAACAAAAATTCGGGTGAAAATATCGTCTTTATCAACCGGCAATACTGTTATCAAGATGTTTTACGGCAATAACGCGGCTGTAGCTGCCAGCAGTTTAAGCGGCGTTTTTGGCTCGGGTATTGCCGGCTACTGGCCGTTTGACGAAGGCGCCGGCACCGCGGCTGGTGATTTTTCAGGCAATATTATTACCGGCACGCTGGTCAACAGCCCGGCCTGGGTAACCGGCATGTCCGGCAACGGACTTTCGTTTAATGGCACGAACAATTATGTTGATTTAGGCAATCCGTCCGCATTGCAAATTACCGGTAGTCAGACAATCGAAATGTGGCTAAATCCCGCTGTGCTTAATGATACCATCAGAAGGAATCCTTATGCGAAGTGCTATGGCGGCGAGGGTACCATAACACAAGAACCGGATGGTACAATTAATGCTTACTACGGCACTGCCGGCTCAAATAACACGCCATATCAAGGGTTTACCATGCCACTTAATATTGCGGTTAGCACATGGGTTCATATTGCCATAGTCCGTGACTTAACAAATATGAAATTACAATGGTATAAGAACGGAGTTCTGGCGATTGAAACCCCGGCGTTGTATGCATCAGCGGTTACTTCAAGCCTGACCGCATATATTGGCAAGGGATATGTCAATAATTATAGCGGCATTATCGACGAGGTTAGAATTTATAACCGTGCCCTGACGGCTGCGGAGATTGCCTCAAGATATGCGTCCGTCGCCCCAACTGTTTCAGTAGGTTCGGAGAACCTGAACTTGATAGTTGCCACTAATTTAGTCCCTGCCGTAATGTCAGGGACCCAGATTGACTTGAGCTGGCAGACTAATGCTACTGACCAGACCAACTTTGTAATAGAACGTTCCATTAATAACACCACCAGCTGGGCTTGGTTCGCCACAGTGTTAGCGAGTACTTACAACTGTTCAGATACCCCGGTTGACTCCGGCAATATCTATTACTATCGCATCAGGTCTTACGGCAACTTTGGTTATGATGCCTGGTCCAGCCTGGCGTCTGCCCAGACTATTGCACCAGCTTCGCCGACCAGCCTGATAACCACTACCGTTATATGGAACTTAATTAGCCTGCAATGGGCAGATAATTCTTCAGGCGAGCAGGGTTTTAAGATGGAACGTTCATTGGATGGTATTAACTGGACCGTTACGTATACGATTTCAGGCAATACAACTTCATACAGCGATACCGGACTTGATTCTATGACAACTTATTATTATCGGGTCTGTGCCTACAACGGCGTCGACGTTAGCGGATGGTCAAATCCAATCAGTGATACGACGTCTATTCCGTTCCCGGGCGTTGTTTATACCGCAGCGTCAGTAGGTAGGACGGGAGCAGTCCAGCAGTGGACTGTGCCGTACACAGCCGTCTACCGGATAGAGGCATGGGGCGCCGAGGGTGGTCAGTCCCTGAGCACTGCGACTCCCGGCAAAGGCGCTCGGATGAGGGGTGATTTCAGCCTTACCCAAGGACAGGTCATAAATATTGTAGTAGGCCAGCAGGGCGTGCAGACTACCGGTGCTAGCGGTAATTCAGGAAACGGGGCCGGCGGAGGCGGGGGCGGCACATTCGTATACAACTCTGACGGTAGTGTGTTGATGCTTGCGGCCGGTGGCGGTGGAGCCGCCTGCTATGGTTCTTATAATGGCGTAGACGCAGTGACCGCTACTTCCGGAACGGCAAGCCCGGTGGTGTTCAACGCGGGCGGAACTGGCGGCGGCGATGGCGCCGGCGGGATAGCCGGAGGCCGTGGATGGAATACCGTTCAAACATCACCCAACGGCATAGCGTACTCCGGTTCCTACGGCGGTGACGGCGGTTATGGCGGCGGCGGCGGTAATAATAGTCAATCCGGCGGCGGCGGCGGCGGTTATTCCGGCGGCGGCGGTGGGTCAAATAACGGCGAAGGCGGCGGCGGTGGCGGTTCTTACAATAATGGTTCAAACCAATACAATTTAGGTGGCGTAAGGACCGGTAACGGACTGGTAACCATAACTTTACCTCAGGCTATAATCTATACCTTAGGCACTAACTCAACCGGTAAAACAGGTAGTGTGCAAAACTTGACCATAACATCTACCGGCACCTATAGTATAGAGGTTTGGGGCGCTAGAGGCGGTAATTCCAAATATAATGCTACTGCCGTTCCCGGAAAGGGCGCTCGGATGAAGGGTGAATTCAATCTTACAGATGGACAGGTTCTGAATATTATAGTAGGCCAGCAAGGCGTATTCGTAAACGACTCCGGAAATACTTCTAACGGAGGTGCTGGCGGCGGCGGTGGTTCATTCGTATATCGGAGCGGTGTGCTCTTGATTGCGGCTGGCGGTGGTGGTGGCGCTTCTCATCAGAGTTGCGGGAACCCATATTATCATGGTATGGATGCGATAACTGGCACTTCCGGAACGGCAAGTCGTGGCAATAATCTGGGTGGAACAGGCGGCGGTGATGGGACCGGGACAGGTGCAGGCAAAGGTTGGAATACCGTCCAAACTACCCCGACTGGTGGGACCTCCGGTAGCTATGGCGGTGATGGAGGGTACGGCGGAGGCGGAGCAAACAGTGGTCACGAAGGTGGTGGTGGTGGCGGTTATTCCGGTGGTGGAAGCGGTCTCGGCGCCGGCAGTCCTCCGCCGAGTTGGTCAGCCGGCGGAGGCGGCGGTTCTTACAACTCAGGCGCAAACCAGTCTAATTCTAATGGGGTGAACAGCGCTCAAGGATTCCTGATAATCATAAAGATATATTAAGAGATATACATCGTCCCTAATCCCGCAATGGATTAGTTCCGATTTTGACCTTATGCCCGGCGGTCGGATATGCCAATGACGTCGACTATTAGAGCGGTAGTGAGTTGTGTCTCTTATCCCAGTGTGAAGCTTACCTTTAGGGACTTATTCCAGCGGGATTAGAGTCAGTTCGAGTCCCGCCCAAAGGCGGGATAAACTCTATACACTTCCGATGATTCTACGTCTTGGCAGACTGTCTCGTAATAATCCCCTTATCCGGTCCTGAAATAGGCTCTACCCGGTTCTGACAACCACTCTACCCGGACCTGCCAACCTATCTACATAGATTTGTTGGTATAGTTACCAAGTTTTGAAGGCATATTTACCCGGTCTTGCCGTAGGGTATATCCAGACCTGTCAGGGGGCATACCCGGATTTGACAGGGGGGATAACCGGTCCTGATAAGGTATCCAGCAAGTCCGGACGGGTGGTATAATCGGTTTTGCAGGGAGGTATAGGTATGATTTGGAAGGGGGGGAGGTAGGGTAGGGGGGGAGGGAGGGGTCAACTTCAGCGTGATTTAAATGTACAGTTAATCTTCTTTCCTGACATATACGATAATAGTAATAAGATAAGGGATGGGCTGGGGAAAAATCTGCGTCCCGTTTGATATGGTGGGTTCCAGTTAAAATCTGAACCCTATGGTTACCATTGAAGTTGCCGTATGCCTAGAAACGCTGGTGGTGCCCGGGGTGCTGTTGTATTCGTTAATAAGCGAAAACCCGCTGTAAAGGTATTTGCTGAGATAAATTTTTATTGTTCCGTCCGAACGGGTTGTATATTCATCAAAGTGTTTTGAACGCGGCAGGTATTCATACTTGTGCCTGAGCTCTAGGCTCGGGCTGATTTTCCAGTATAATTCGTTGGCCAGCTGGTACGAATACAAACGGTTGATGACGGGATTATGGTCGTATTCCTCCGAGGTATAACTGGCACCCAGATACCCGGCCCATTTGAATTCATTTTGGTTGAAGAAATGCACTCCGAACCCGGCACTGGAACGGCTTGAGATTTCCAGCATGGTTATCTGGTTGTCCGCGAACACCTGCTGAACATAGCTGTAAAATCGTGATTTTAGTTTTTGGTCCAGCTTGAACTCTGCCCGGCGCTGGAACTGGTTGAGTATATCGTTTGCTTTTCCCCTGACATAGAGCAGCCCGATATATAACTTAGTATCCGGGCTGTCCCGGTAGAAATTAGATTGGAGCGTAGTATTGGTTGTATCAACCTTTGCAATCTGATTGCGCATATTGCCTTCGAGCGTGCCGGACCATACAGCCGGCGGCGGTGGAGGCTTTGGCGGAGGCGGTTGTTCGGCATAAATTATTCCGCCCAATCCCCCGGAGAGAAGGCCGCTAAACGGCTCAGGGATCTTCTCTAAGGCGCTGACGGTAATGGCAAATATTATCAACAGGCTTAAGTAAACACGGCTCATAGTTTTATACCATTATACCTTAAGGTATATTTATACTCCAGCAGTTTAAACGTTAGTGAATTATACTCTGGCAGTTTGAGCGTTAGCGAATTACTGCCAGGTATCCTCAGCTGGTAACTCACTACGTTCGAACAGCTGATGGACTGCTGGGTATCCTCGGCTGTAAAGCTCCTTTGTCGCTAACAGCCGATGGATAATATTATCCCCCAGAGGGGAGGCCGCTCCCTAGACCCTTAGGGGTCTTGGGACAAGAACCCTCACGGGTAAACGGCTCTAACTTAAGGTATTATTTTATCCGGTCCCGCTACGGCGGGATGGCGCACTGCGTTCACAACCTATCCGGCGTCAGGCACAGTGGTATTTTTAGGCGCTTGAGTCACCCGGACGAACATCATCCGCAATGCGTATAGAGTTTGGTCCAGTTGCTGGGACTCCTCGGCCGTCAGGTTGCCGGTCGTCTTGGCTTTGAGCATTTCTAGTGTATCTATGTTATATTTGGCCTGGACCAGGTCGATTTCTTTTTTTCGGCTGACCGGGTGCTCCATCTGGCCCATCGATATCAGTGCCTGCAGAGTCATGGTATAGACCAGGGTGTTAAAATCCGGCATCGGTGCGAAATTGTCATGAGCATCTTCGCCGCACTCATGGCCGCCCTGCCCTGCGGTTTTCTTATCCAGCTCTTCTTTTTCCTTTTGGGCTTGGTCCTTCCATCCGCTATCTATCTTTTTGTCCTTATTTTCTTCACTCATAATACTTTTTAGAGCCAGTTAAACAGACCGACACAAAGTGGCGGTAGGCTTTTACTGGGTCTTATCCCGAGTGCATAGCCTCCCTGTGGGACTATTCCGTCGGGACCTTTCTTTAGCACTATTTTCCAATGTGGCTTTGATGAATCCCCTGAATAACGGGTGCGGGCTTAAGGGCTTGGACTTAAATTCCGGATGGAATTGCACCCCGACAAACCAGGGATGATTTCTCAACTCGACTATTTCGACCAGATTATTTTCCGGGTATATGCCCGCCGGTTCCAGCCCGTTGGCTCGAAACGCAGCCAGGTATTTGTTATTGAACTCGTAACGGTGTCGGTGACGTTCGTAAATTAATGTATTTTTATACGCCTTAGCCGTTCTTGAGCCGGTCTTAAGCCGGCACGGGTAGGCGCCCAGGCGCATCGTTCCGCCCATATCCTTGATGTTTTTCTGCGATGCCATCAAGTCGATGACCGGGTCGGGTGTATTGGCGTCGAACTCGGAGCTATGCGCCTGTTTCAACCCCAGCACGTGGCGGGCGAATTCGATAACTGCGCACTGCATGCCCAGGCAAATGCCGAAGAACGGTATCCGTTTTTCCCGGGCATATTTAATAGCCGCGATTTTACCTTCTATTCCGCGCGAACCGAATCCTCCTGGCACCAGGATGCCTTTGACGCTTTTGAGCAGTTTGCCGGCATTGGAATTATTCATCTCGTCGGCGTTAACCTTGCGGATAACTACCTTTGCATTGTTGGCAATCCCGCCGTGGGTCAGCGCCTCGTAAATGGATTTATAAGAATCCTGCAATTCCAGGTATTTTCCGACCACCGCGATTTCCACGGTCTTAGCCGGGTTTTTTACTATCTTAAGCATCCGGCGCCAGCGGTTCAGGTTATGCGGTTTGCATTTCAGACCGAGATGTTTTATTATCAGTTCATCCAGTTTTTGTTCCACCAGCATCAGTGGCACTTGGTAGATGCTGAAGTCCACGTCTTTTTCCTCGATGACTGCTTCGGGCCGGACGTTACAGAATAACGACAACTTGGCCCGGGCGTCATCCGGGATATGCTGTTCGGTCCGGCAAATCAGGATATCCGGCTGGATGCCGATTTCCCGGAGCTTGCTGACGCTGTGTTGGGAGGGTTTGGATTTCATCTCCTGGCTGGCCCGGAGATACGGTATTAATGTAAGGTGGATGTAAAGGACGTTGTCCCGGCCCAGTTCCAACCCGACCTGGCGGATGGCCTCGAGAAAAGGCAGGCCTTCGATATCGCCGACCGTCCCGCCGATTTCGGTGATAGATACGTCAACACCCTGTGAGTCGGACAGGTGTATGGCGTTTTTGATTTCGTCTGTAATATGCGGAATGACTTGGACGGTTTTTCCCAGGTATTTACCGGCCCGTTCCTTGGCGATAACGCTGGAGTATATCTTGCCGGTGGTAAAGTTAGAATTCTTGGTTAATACCGCATTGGTGAAACGTTCGTAATGGCCCAGGTCCAAATCCGTTTCCGCGCCGTCGTTGGTGACATAGACCTCGCCGTGCTGGAAGGGGTTCATAGTGCCCGGATCGACATTAATGTAAGGGTCCAATTTCTGGATGGAGATTTTAAGCCCGCGGTTTTCCAGGAGCATGCCGATGGATGCCGAGGTTAGCCCTTTACCCAAGGAAGAAACAACCCCGCCGGTGATAAATATATGCTTCACCATACGGGGCGGTATCATACACACAGACAAGTTGAAATACAAGTAAATTATGCAACTTTTTATAGTCATGACCGGAATTAAATTTATAATCTTGCCACGGAGACATTCACCCCGTTAGAGGCGTGCCTCTAACGGGGCAGGGAGAATGCGGAGAATAATTATTATTTAAAGGATCTGTGGCTAAGTATGAATAAATCGGCCTGTGAATTGTATTACGACCGGGTGGCGCACAGTTATGATGACTCATACAAGAGTCCTTACTGGGATTTTTATAACTCCGTTACCTGGCACAACCTCAAGCGCAACCTGCCGGCCAACCATTTAGCCCGGATACTGGATATCGGCGGCGGCACCGGGCTCTGGGCGCTGAAGCTGGCCAAGTCCGGTTACAGTGTCACACTGGCCGACCTGTCGCAGAAGATGCTCGATGCGGCCCAGCGCAAGGCCGAGCAGACGAACCTTATCAGCAAGATTACCTTCGTTAAGGCTGATATCTGCGATATGAGCCAGTTCGGCGATAATAGTTTTGACTTGGCCATTACACAGGGCGACCCTATATCATATTGCGCCGATCCGCATCGGGCTATTAAGGAATTGCATCGGCTCCTTAAACCCGGCGCGGTTTGTATCGCTTCGGTTGACAATAAATTCGCCGGTATGCGGGTGTTTATGGAACAAGCGAAGATAGCTGAAATGGAAGAATTGGTCCGGACCGGCCGAACCAAATGGTTTACCCAGGACAAAGACGAGCAATACCCGATAACCTACTTCAGTCCGGATGAATTACGCAGGCTGTTTGACAGGAATGGGTTTGAGGTGATAGCCTTAATCGGCAAGGTAGTTCTGCCTATCCGGGCCAATGAACAAATACTCAAAGACCGTAATAACTTCAATAGGTTAATGAAGCTGGAACTCAAACTCCACGCCGAAGAAGCGCTGTTAGGAAACGCCGGGCATCTGGAAATCACCTGCCGGAAAGTGTAACCACAGGTAGTTCGGCAGGCTCACCACAACTTTACACGGATAAACACGGGAATAAATTCAACCACTAAGGACACGGAAAGCACTGAGAATTATTTAGGGCTTTCTGACATGTGTATTTCGGTGACTATTTTCCAGTCGAATATTTGCCGTAGTGATGAGAGGCATGACAGCAGGTTTGGTACGCTGTTTCTCCCCCATGCTTCCAATATAATAAAAGGCTCAAGCTTTGCCACACCAGGCCTAATTATAAAATCATCAAGTGTTTTGATATCCCATACTCCCAACGGTGGGTGTTCACCGACCCATATATCTTCTTGAGTTTGGGTTTTATTATCTATCTTACCGTTTTCTTCACTTATATCTTCAATAGCTTCACAGATTCTTCCGCCCCTTCTATGTTGGTATTCTCCTATACCGATATAATCTACATTGATAGATTTACTATCTTTTAGTTTGGCATCAATCCAAAGGTGACTGTCTTTTACCTTGTACTCATTGCGCCCATTATAAAACCAAAGCATATTACATCCATGTTCGCAAGTTATGGGTAGCGGTAAACATTTACGCCCATCAGGAGTTGTAACGAGAAATGAGATGTTAACTATAAAAGCTCTTTCCAATTTCTCTAATACGTTTATTGTAGAGCTTATAGAAAGAGAGTTATGAACCTCTAACATAATAGGAGTAAGATTAGCTTCCTTTTTATCCCACTTTAACTCTGGTATCTCAGCGAGAGTGGTTTCCTTGCCCATGCGGTATATTACCCCGTCCTTATCTATACTTATCAGAATAGATTCCGGGTCTATGGGTTCGCCGTATTTTACTGACGGAATATCTTTGATAACAGAATGGCTCAATAGTTTCGCAATGGCTTTATCTTTTTCAGAATGGGAAGTCCCGGATATTACTAATACTAAACTTACTGATATAATTAATAGGGCAGTTGCGATAATACTTATTGACAGTAATTTTCTCACGGACGAAATGATACTAAATAATCAGAATAAGGCAATAAAAAAGGCGTCCCGATGTTGTTATCGGGACGCCTTTTTATTTAATCTGTGCAATCTGTGGCTTACGGTATAAAGTTCACGCCGGCATTGAGTTTTACAACGAAACCGGCCAGCAGTTTGGCGGTATTTTCCAAGTCGGTCAGTGATATTACTTCGATGGGCGTATGCATATACCTGTTGGGCACGCTGACCAATCCGGTGGCCACGCCTTCCTTGGTAACCTGAATCATATTAGCGTCGGTCCCGGTAGCGCCCGGAGAGGCCTCAATCTGATAAGGAATCTTTTCGGACTTAGCCGCGGCCACCAGCCGGTCGAAGACGACGTGGTTGATATTAGGTCCGCGCGAGATAGCCGGCCCCGAACCAAGCTTTATATCACCGGTGCGTTTGGGATTGGAATCGGGGTAATCGGTGGCGTGGGTTACGTCAACGGCTATGCCCACGTCCGGGCTGATGCCGTAAGCCGAAGTGCGCGCGCCGCGCATTCCGATTTCTTCCTGAACCGTAGAGACGGCATAGACCGCGGCCTGGGGTTTCTTCTTGGCGATAAGCCTCAGCGCTTCTGCCACTATCCAGGCGCCCATCTTGTCGTCGAACCCGCGCGCAACCACGAAGTCGTTTTTCAGCCGCTCAAAACCCACCGCAAAGGTAATCGGGTCGCCGATGTCGATAATCTTGGCCACTTCCTTCTTTGACTTGGCGCCGATATCCAGCCACAGCCCGTGCAGTTTGGGCGAGCCGGCTGATTTGCGTTCCTCTTCTTCCATCAGGTGGATGGCTTTCTTTCCCACGATGCCTAAAACCGGGCCGGTCTTGGTATGGATATGAAACCTTTGTCCCGGCAGGATGCCGGTATCAATGCCGCCAATCATCCCGAAATAGATATATCCTTTGTCATCGATGTAACGGACCATCAGTCCGATTTCGTCGCAGTGCCCGGCCAGCATCACCCGGGGCTTGCCCTTGGGGTTGATAATCGCCATGGCGTTGCCGTGGACGTCCTTTTTAACCTCGTCCGCAAATGTTTTGACGTATTTGGTCCAGATATCCTGAACCGGTTTTTCGTAGCCGGACGGGCTGGGCGCGTTGACCATATCCTTGAGGAAATTCAGCGTGTTGGTTTCCATTTGTAACTCCTTTTCTAAATATTAATACTTGCAGTATAGGAAAGTATACTCTGGCAGTTTGAACGATAGCGAATTACTGCCAGGTATCCTCGGCTGTAAATCTCCTTTGTCGCTAACAGCCGATGGATAAAACTTGCCACCAAGACACTAAGGCACGAAGAAAACAACCCATTAATTTCTTTTAGTGTCTTTGTGCCTTTGTGGCAGAATTTTCTTGTAACAACTCTTTTCGTGTTCGATAACTCCGTTCAGAATCTGTTCTATATTCTTAGTCGGTTTATAGTTAATTAATCTGTTGATTTTAGCTAAGCCGGGCACGCGCCGGAGCATATCCTCGAAACCTTCCTGATATGCCTTATCATAAGGGATATGCTTTATCGGCGAGGAGCTTTTGGTTTTGTCCTTGACCTTCTTTGCCAGTTGGTCTATGGTTATTTCCTGGTTGGCGCCGATGTTAAATACCTGTCCATAGGCATTTTTAGTCCGGGCCAGTTTTATCAGGGCGGCGACCACGTCGGTGACGTCGGTGAAACAGCGGGACTGTTTGCCTGAGCCGTAAACAGTGATAGGTTTCCCGGCCAGCGCCTGCTGGACAAAGCGCGGGATGACCATGCCGTAGCGCCCGGTCTGGCGCGGGCCGACCGTATTAAAGAGCCGGGCGATTATGATAGGCAGTTTTTTCTCGCGCCAGTAGGCCAGGGCCAGGAATTCGTCTATGGCCTTGGAACAGGCATAGCTCCAGCGGCTCTTGGTGGTGGCGCCGAGGAGCATATCGTCGTTTTCACAGAAAGGGACTTTAGAGTTTTTGCCGTAGACCTCGGATGATGACGCAACCAGCACCAGCTTCTTTTCCCGCGCGGCCAGCTTCAGAACCGCTTCGGTGCCGGAGATGTTGGTTTCGATGGTGGTGACTGGTTTTTCGATTATCAGGCGCACGCCCACCGCCGCGGCCAAATGAAACACGGCGTCAACTTTATTAATTAACTTGGACAGAAGGGATTCGTTTAATATCGTGCCTATGGTGCAGTGGAAATCGGGGTTTGATTTCAGGTGCTTGATGTTGTTAAGCGAGCCGGTGGACAGGTCGTCAATAATCCAAACCCGGTGCTTCTGGGCGAGCAATGCCTCGGCCAGGTGCGAACCGATGAATCCGGCGCCTCCGGTGATTAGATATTTCATGGTTATTTTGCCACAGAGACACAGAGAGTGTTTTTGTCTTTTATCAGTATTATTCGATTACACTATCAAGCAGTTTTTTTAGCTGTGGTTCAGACTGGAATCCGACCACCTGTTCCTTAACCTCACCGCTTTTAATCAAGAGTAAAGTGGGTATGGACGAGATACCGTAATCGGTGGCGGTCTCGGGCGAATCGTCCACGTTAACCTTGGTAATTCTTACTTTGGACTGGTATTCAGGAGCCAGTTTTTCCAGTATGGGCGTTATCATCTTGCAGGGACCGCACCAGGGCGCCCAGAAGTCTACCAGCACCGGCAGTTTGGAATTAATCACTTCGGCTTCGAAGGTATCGTCGGTTACTTCGGTTATGTATTGAGACATTCTAACCTCATTTCTGCCACAGAGGCGCGGAGAACACAGAGATTATAACTATTTTTTCTCAGGAGCCGGAGCCGGTGCCGGGGCAGTGGCGGCCGGAGCCGGAGCTGGTGCGGCGGCAACCGGTGCTGGGGCCGGAACTGCGGCCGGTTTAGCAGCCGCCGGAGCGGATGCCGGAACTGCGGCTGGCTTAACAGCGGCCGGGGCGCCTGTCGGCGCGGCGGCGGGCTTCTTTTCGCCTTCCTCGCCCTTGTGCTTGGCGGCCAGCTTCTTGCCGGTCAGGGTATTGATTCTCCGCTGTGCCCTTTTCAGGCTCTTGGTTACGGCCTGAATCAGTTCCTTGTTGTCCTTGGTCTCGGTTAGTTTCTTTTTAAGACGGACAACCTTTTCCTTTAGCGCTTCTACTTTGGGCATAAATTTATCCTCTCTTAGTGACAGTTAAACAGACCGATCCCGAATGATTTCGGGAGCGGTATGTTGTTAGTGTCACTTATTAGGGACACTTCGAGTTCATCGAGTTAGTGCCCCTTATCCCGTTTATTCTGACGGGTGATTCCGAGCGCGATAGCCTCCCTTTAGGGACTATTTCGTCGGGACTTTTTGCCACGGAGTCACAGAGCGCGCAGAGGCGTATAAAGATTTCCAAGGTCTCCGTGTTCTCTGTGGCTAACAATCGGGGTTTACTACTACATAGTAAACGCTGTTAGTCAAGAAATAATGTTTATTATTCACCGTCCACCACTTACTCTTTATCGCAAAGAATTAACGGGAACCACGAATTAGCACGAACCACTGAGAACACTGAAGACACTGGATTGATTTTAGCCACACATTCGTTTCACTCAGTGCAAGCGGATGGACATACTTGGGCTGTTGAAGCGAAGCCTGATTCTTCAGAATCCTTAGACCCTTCAGACTCTTTAGACTCCATAGACTCTATAAACTCATTATATTTGACACTTCCGGATAAAATGCTTAATATAATTCAAGGGAAAAAAATTAAGCGCGTTTCAGCAAACAATAAATAGGATACAGCTTATGGCAACAACCTTCGGCAAATATAATATTGAAAAGAAACTCGGCCAGGGTGGGATGGGCGCGGTCTATCTGGTCGTTGACCCAACCTCGAACTGTAAGGTTGCCCTCAAAGTTATCACCTCTAAGGATGAAAAGTTACTTGAACGATTCCAGCGTGAAGTATCAGCCGTTGCCAAACTTCAACACACCAATATCGTCCAGGTTTATGAGGCAGGCGTCATCAATAAACAGCACTACTTCACGATGGATTATATAGAAGGCACGCCCTTGGACAAACTCATCCAATCCAAGCCTAAACCCAGTATCCAGACGCTGGCCAAGATTATCATGCAGGTTGCCTCAGCCCTGCATTATGCCCACAGCCAGCAGATAGTCCACCGCGATATCAAGCCGGCAAATATCCTGATTGACCGGGACGGCCAAGTATTCCTGACAGACTTCGGTGTTGCCAAACAACTGACCGGGCTTGACCGTTCCCTGACCATCACCGGTATGGCCATAGGGACGCCAAATTATATGCCGCCGGAGCAGGCCATGGGTCAAAAAGACGAAATAGACCCGCGGAGCGATGTCTTTTCATTGGGCGCGACGATGTATCATTGTATTACCGGCCGGGTGCCTTTTACCGGTAAGGAGATATATGAAGTCCTGTCTAAAGTAATCAATGATGAGCCGGTTTCACCATCTTCTATTATAAAGATGATTCCTAAAGACATTGAAACCATCTGCTTGAAGTGCATGAATAAAGATAAGGCCAAACGCTACCAGACGGCCGGGGAATTGGCAACAGACCTAAAGAGATATTTAGCCGGAGAACAAATCATGGCTCGAAGAGATTCTGCTCTAACTAAGCTATATCTGAAGGCGAAGAGAAATAAAATAGCCAGTATATCAACAGCCAGCGCAATAGTTATCCTCATTGTGGTGGTAATCGGGCTTATGACATCATCAGCCGGCAAGAAGAAAGAGATAGAATCTTATCGGGTTAAGGCAGAAAAGGCATTTGAAGAAAAGAACTATGATGAGGCAAAAGTCTGGTGTAATAAAGTCCTGGCGCTTGCGCCGCAGGATGAAACGATACAGTCTTTGCTCAAGAAGAGCGAAAAAATAATCAAAGCGCAGGAAGATAAAAAGCAACAGGAAGACACGCAGGCTAAAGAAGCAGCGGCCAAGGCACAGAGAACCATGGATTTAAGGGCTGAGGCAAAGGCGATTCTGGACCGGGCGAGTGGTGCGCCGACACCTGACCAAAAGATAAAGCTTGCTCAGGAAGCACTTGTTATAGACCCAACCTATGGTGATGCTTGGCAGGTCATCGGCTATGCTTATAAGGAGAAAAATGATAATAACAAAGGGTATGAGTCATTTAGTAAAGCAATAGAACTTGCTCCCACATTGGCTTACTCATATTGTGAGCGAGGGTTGATTAGTTATAATAGAGGGGATGTCAAAAGCGCTCTCTCTGACTTTGAGAAGGTGCTAAAATACGACCCCAACAGTCACATCGGCTATTTCGTTAAAGGGTTTATTAAACATAAACAAAAAGACTATGACGGCGCCATAACTGATTACGAGAAGGCAATAGAACTGAACCAGAACTATGCGGAAGCCTACAACAACCGCGGTTCTGCCTATGCAAACAAAGGCGACCTTGATAAAGCAATTACTGACTGGACAAAGGCGATAGAATTAAACTTAAATTACGCAGAGGCATATAATAATCGTGGTAACGCATATAAAGACAAAGGTTGAAATAGATAAGGCGTTTATTGACTATAACAAGGCAATAGAGCTAAACCAGAACTATGCGGGAGCCCACAACAACCGCGGTCTTGTTTATGCAAACAAAGGTAACATTGATAAAGCGATTGATGACTGGACAAAGGCGATAGAATTAGACCCGAAGTATGCAGAGGCATATAACAACCGCGGTAACGCATATAAAGACAAGAATGAAATGGATAAGGCGCTTATTGACTATAACAAGGCAATAGAATTAGACCCAAAGTTTGCCGGCGCCTATAACAACCGCGGTCTTGTTTATGCAAACAAAGGTGACCTTGATAAAGCGATTGATGACTGGACAAAGGCAATAGAATTAGACCCAAAATATGCGCCAACATACGCCAATCGCGGTATTGCTTATGGACAAAGCAAAGAATATGATAAAGCAATTATTGACCTTGATAAAGCAGTAGAATTAGACCCAAAGTTTGCTACTGCCTACTGCAACCGCGGTCTTGCTTATTATAATAAGGGCGAGTTAGACAAGGCAATTGCGGATTGGACAAAGGCAATAGAACTGAGCACGAACTATGCCCAAGCCTACTGCAACCGCGGTTTTGCTTATGCTCAGAGAGGCGATTTTAAGGTGGCAATAGCGGATGGCGAAAAGTTTCTGGAACTTGCGCCGAA
>JAZDFB010000154.1:0-13377 GCA_043808305.1 Planctomycetota bacterium
ATAATCGGGAATGTCAGGACTTCCTTTGGTGAGCCAATAGCTTCAATATGCCCGTTATTAAGCATAACCAGCCGGTGGCAGTACTCCGCCGCCAGGTTCAGGTCATGCAAAATAATGATTACGGTCAGCCCCTTTTCCTTATTTAGATATCTGAGAAGGTGGAGTATCTCTATCTGATGCCCGATATCCAGATGCGCGGTTGGTTCATCCAACAGTAAAAGCTTCGGTTGTTGGGCCAGAGCCTGGGCCAGGTACACCCGTTGGAGCTCGCCCCCCGAGAGCTCGGTTATTAACTTAGATGAAAGTATGCCTGTTTCCGTAAATTCCATGGCTTGGTTGATGACGGTTTTGTCTTCCGTTCCAAGAGGTTCTAATCTGCCTAGGTATGGATTACGTCCAAGCGCGATAAAATCGTCGACCTTAAATGAGAATTGCAGGAAAAGTAATTGAGGCAGGACCGCGATTTCCCTGGATAGTTCCCTAAGGTGCCATTCAACGATTTCTTTGTCGCGATAAAGCACATGTCCGGTATATTCCGGTATTACCCGGGTAATCGTCCTGAACAGGGTGGTTTTTCCCGACCCGTTCGGACCGATGATGCCGACTATCTCGCCCTGGTTAACCTCGAACGAGACATCGTTAATGACCGCCCGGTCGCCGTATCCACAGGTTAGATTGGATATTTTAAGCATACTTAGATGGTTTTTCTCATTAACAGGCCGATAAAAAATACGCCGCCGATAATTCCGGTGATAACCCCGACCGGCAGTTCACTCGGTGATATAATGGTCCGGGCTATGGTATCGGTTACCAGTAGAAAAAGAGCGCCAGCCAGCACGCTGTTTATCAAAAGCGTTCGGTGCGACGGTCCGACTATCATGCGCATAATATGCGGGATCATCAGCCCGACAAACCCGATAATTCCGGAAACCGCCACGCAGGCTCCGGTAATGAGTGAAGTAACAATGAACAGAGTTCGCCGGGTTGTTTGCGGCGACACGCCCAGATGGATGGCTTTCTCGTCGCCCAGCGTCATCACGTCCATATCCTTGGCCAAAATGAAAGCGATAATAATGCCGGTTAGAATCAGCGGACCGATAATTAACATAAGCGGGTAATTAACGTTAGCCAGGTTACCCATTAGCCAGAACATGGCTGACTGTATCTCGGTCGGTTTAGCCACGGCGAAGATTAGGAGTACTATGCTGGAAAATATGAAACTCAGTATGACCCCGCTCAGAATCAGGCCATGCACGGAAAATCTTTGTTTTGAGGCTATCAAAAACACCAGCCCGACCGCGGCCAGCGCGCCGGAAAAAGCAACCAGCGGCATCCCGAAACTGCCCGTTAAGTTTATCAGCCGGGCTACCGGTCCAACCGCCAGCAGGGCTGTCACGCCCACGGCCGCGCCGCCAGAAATACCCAAAGTATAAGGGTCCGCCAGCGGATTGCGCAGTATCGCTTGCAATACACAGCCGCAGGCGGCCAGCCCGGCCCCGACCATCAGGGCAGTCAATATCCGGGGCAGCCTTACATACAATATGATAGTTCGGTCCGTATCTGATATGTTAAAGAGCGATATATTGGTTCCGCCGATAACCACACATAGCAGTACCACCGCCGGAATGACTATCAGGAATCCAAATGCCAATAAAGCGCCGCGATTCATATTATTTGTTTTCCGTATTTATCAGCCACTTGATAATTTGCTGGACCGCCTTGACGAAATTAGCCGGCGTGGGTTGGCACATCAATTCGGCAGGCATTACATAAATCCGGCCCGATTTGACAGCCGGGATGCCCGGGAAATTCTGCCACATCTCCTTTGCCGTGGCAGTCATCTGGCCCATCTCGCTGATGATAATCAGGTCGGGATTGCGCCTGATAACCTCCTCGATATTGAACACCGGCCATTTATTAGCCGTATCTCCAGCGATATTTCTGCATCCAGCGTGCCGAATGATATCATTGATAAACGTATTGTTACCGGCCGTCATTAGGGGATTATTGTTGAGCTGGACGAATACCTTATGGTTGTTGCCTGTTATTTTAGCTTGGGTTGCGTTTAACTGCCGGTTCAATTCGCTGAGTATGACGCTGGCTTTGGATTCTTCGCCCAAGAGCTTCCCCATAAGCAGGAAATTATCCTGGACCGTTTTCCAGGAATCACTTTCGCCGAATACAAATACCTTTATACCCAGCTCACGAAGCTTATTGATGGCCGCCGGCTGGTTGCCGTCCTTGGTGGCCAGCACGATATCAGGTTTAAGCACCACTATCCGTTCTATGGATGGCTCTATTATATTACCTACGCTGGGAATTTGACTGGGCGTGTCGCAGTAGTCTGTCCGGCCGACCAGCCGGTTAAGAGTAACCATCAGTTTCAGGTTTTCGGTTAGGACCGGGGCCAGCGAGATAATTCGGTCTGTCGCCTTGCCGGAATAAACTACGCCGGTCGCGTCGGACAACCCATCTGTAGTTGACATTGTGTCTTTACGGGCAGGGCAACCGGCAATAAGTATAACCAGAAGCAGGACATAAAAATATTTTCTCATAATTATAATCGGGCAACCAGAAGCAGGTATCCGGAAAACAGCACCAGCGCCTCGATGATTTCGTTAATCGCTCCGAGGATATCACCCGTGACTCCGCCGATAATCTTGCGCGCATAAAGGACTATCACGATGGTGATAATAGGGGCAAGAATAGCTATAACCACTCCGCCGGCATAGAAAATCGCTGCGGCCAGCGCTACAGATATTATCGTAGCAATCTGCCAGTCCGTTCTCGAGATGTTATTAACGAACGAGCGGGCAATGCCCGGGAAATTAGGGTCAGCGTAGGGTCCCATGGCCGTAGCCATGACCATGGCCCAGCGGCTCATGATAGGTGCCAGAAGTATCAGCCGCCAGCCATACGGTTCGTTCATAACGCTGGCGACAACTGACCATTTTAACAGAAGTATGAATATTATGCCCAGCACGCCCATCACGCCCGCGTGCGGGTCGCGCATTATCCGTAAGATATCGGTTTTGTCGCGTCCGCCGTAAAACCCGTCGCACATGTCACTTAGTCCGTCCATGTGTATTCCTCCGCTTAGAGCTGTCATAGCCAGGACAATCAGCGTTGACGCCACAATATTTGACAGCCCGACCCAATTTGATGCCGCCTTAATCAGGATATAAGCCAGCCCGAGCATCAACCCGACCAGCGGATACAGTCTCATTGATGAAGCCAGCTCGGCGTCCTTTATTTCGTCCTTGACGCCGATCGGGAACGGCGTCAGGAAACTGGCGGCAATCCTAAATAACCTGATATATTTTTTTATCATACATTATCCTGTTTTCTCGGAAACATTAGCCTGGCTGAAAGTGGCCATTTCTTCTAGGATCCTGAGCGAGCTTTCGCAAAGCATCATGGCCAGCGCCGCGCCGGTGCCTTCACCCAACCTCATATTTAAATCCAGCAAAGGTTTCAGTCCCATATGAGCCAGCGCGTATTTATGCCCCGGCTCAGCCGAACAGTGGCTGGAAATAATAAAATCCTTTGCCTTGGGCGCAAGTTTTATGGCCAGCATTGCCGCCGCGCCGGAGATAAATCCATCGAGAATTACCGGGACCCTTTTCATGGCACAGCCGATGATAACGCCGGCCAGCCCGCCGATTTCGTACCCGCCCAACTTAGCCAGCACGTCAATCGGGTCCTGTTGGTTCGGTTTGTTGACCGCGATGGCCTGCTTGATAATCCCGATTTTCCTGAGCAGCCCCTCGTCGTTAATGCCCGCGCCATGCCCGGTTACTTCTTCCACGGCCTTGCCGGCCATTACCGCGATTATGGCGCTGCTTGAGGTGGTATTGCCGATCCCCATATCGCCCGTGCCGGCGATGTCCAATCCGTTACGGTATTCCTTTTCAACCAGCGTAATTCCGGCTTTGATGGACCTGACGGCATTGCTGGGCGTCATGGCCGGTCCTTTGGAAAAATTATCGGTACCGGACCCTATTCGGCAGTCATAGAATTCAATATATTTGTCATTCGTTTTAATCAGGTCCGGCTCCAGTTCTCCGGCGATGCCCATATCGGCCACGATAACCTTGGCGCCGGCCTGGCGGGCCAGTACATTAATAGCCGCGCCGCCCCGCAAGAAATTATAAACCATCTGGCAGGTTACCTCTCTGGGATAGGCGCTGACGCCTTCGTCAACCACCCCGTGGTCGCCGGCCAGGGTGAATATTACCTTATGCTTTAGCTTTGGCTTGTCATCGGACATTATGCCGGCAATCTGTTTGGCCAGTTCTTCCATACGTCCCAGGCTGTCTTTGGGCTTAGCCAGGCGGTCCAGGTGCTTCTGGACTTTGTCCATGGCATCACGGTCCAATCCTTGCATTTTGTCTATTTCGTTCTGGAGTAAAAACATATTAATGAGTTCCTTTAATTCTCAAGGGGATACCCGTGACCATCAGGTAGACCTCATCAGCCGCGGCGGCTGCCATCTGGTTGGCTTTTCCGGCCAGGTCGCGGAAATCACGGCCTAAAACTGTTTCAGGCACGATGCCGGACCCGACCTCGTTAGTCACCAATATCACCGTCATATCCGAATCGTTAATCATCCGAAAAACGCTTTCCAGACGCTTCAGGATCTGTTCCTGGTTATTGAGTTCCAGCATCAGGTTGGAAACCAGCATGGTCAGGCAGTCAATCACGACTATTTCAGAAAGCCCTTTGAGGTTAAAAATTACGGTATCGACGTTCTTGTTTTCCTCAACCGTTTGCCATTCGGCCGGGCGCGCTTTTTTATGAGCTTCGATGCGTTTTTCCATCTCTTCGTCCCTGAAGCAGGCGGTGGCCACATAGACCACCCGATGAGTGGCCGGCGGGGCAGCCAGTTTCCTTGCCATCTCTACCGCATAATGGCTCTTGCCGCTCCGGGCGCCGCCGGTTATCAATATGAATTTCTTCATAAAATTCCTCTCCGCAGAGGTTGTACTTGGGCTGTTGAAGCGAAGCGACTTATCCCGATACATCGGGATGCCGCTCCGCGAACACAACGCACAGCCCAGTATACCTGGCAGGAGCCTCAGACGGTTTCCCGTCAGGGATAATTCGTTAGAGCCGCATTCGACCTCCCGTAGGGGACACTCAAACTGCCAGAGTACAAAAGACACAAAGAATTAGTAATATATTTAATAAAACTATTTGATTTTTCTCTGCGTTCTCTGCGTTTTTGCGGTAAAATTAGCGTTTATTAAACATCCGGTCTTGGGCTCGGTTTTCCAGAAGCCATCAAGCCCTTTGCCCGATAGTTCGCCCAGAATAATCCTGATAGGCCCGCTGTGGCTGACCGCGACCACGGCGCGTCCGTCATGTTTTTGGCATTCCAGTTTTTTTACGAACTTCTTTACGCGCTTCTGGAGTTGACTGAGTTTTTCCCCGCCCGGCGCGCCGAAGGTCAGCGGGCTTTTGACCCAGCGCCGCATCGCGCCGGGGAAACGCTTGCGGATTTCTTCAAAGGTCAGGCCTTCCCATCGGCCCAGGTTTGTTTCCTTCAGTTCCGGGCACTTGATTATCCGAGTTTCCCGTCCGACGATCCGGGCCGTTTGCATGGTCCGCGACAAAGGACTGGCGTAGATGACCATCGGGCCAATCCGCTTAAGCTGTTTTGCCAGTTTTTTGGCTTGTTTGATACCCTTGCGGTTCAGCGGCGCGTCGATAATCCCGCATAGCCGCCCGGACTCGGTGTAATCGGTCTCCCCGTGACGGATTAAATATAGTTTCATTTCCTAATCATCTCTAACGGGGTAAGTAACTCTAAGCTCACTCCGTTCGCGGAGTTTCTAAACAAAAAACCCCGCTCTCTTATACACACC
Organism: Planctomycetota bacterium; assembly: GCA_043808305.1. Taxonomy (GTDB): domain Bacteria; phylum Planctomycetota; class MHYJ01; order JACQXL01; family JACQXL01; genus JBBAAP01. The sequence goes on from JAZDFB010000154.1 coordinate 5,868, forward strand.
TAAGTGCACAAAAAAGCGGGGTTGCACCCTGATTTACTTTACCCCGTTACTATGCGGGAGTTCTGCCTCTGGTCCGCGGAGGCATAATCACCCTGACGGTACAGCAGGTCTTCTGGCTAACGGCTCATTCTAATCCCCACCCCTTCCCATTCCGCCTTAATAGAACAGTGGGTAATCGTGGGTTTCGTCCCCGTTTACAGCGGCGGGGCCGCTCTCTTTTCCCGCTTATTGAGCCGCAGCGAAATCCCGTCCCGATGGCTATCGGGAGGATTCCAGCGGGGCTTACACCGGGATGAGATTCCCTTGGCTGTACCTGACGCCATATAGCCAAAGATAAAAACCGTGTCAAGAAAATATTTACATATAGAGTAAAATTTGACACGTCCATATTTACGGGTATAGTGTGACTGGTAGAATGACGCTTTAAGGCGCCGCGAATTATAGCCGACTATCCGTTCCCGTTAGAGGCGGTAGTACTGACATTAGAAAACCGAAGACCATATGGCATCTACCTTTGGTAAATACTCAATTGAACGGAAACTGGGACAAGGGGGTTAGTGCCGCTTGGAACGCAGTGACGTAGCGGCACGTTATCCCGCTTATTTCAGCGGGATTAGTGCAAAGGGAGTTAGCGGCACGTTATCCCGACACGAAGTGTCGAACGTTAGGGTAAAAGAGAATCTAAGATGTCAACTCAATTCGGGAAATATGCCATAGAGAAGAAACTGGGACAAGGGGGCATGGGCGCGGTCTATTTAGCCGTAGACTCAGCTTTAAACCGCCGGGTGGCCCTGAAAATCATCACCTCAACCGACCCGGAATTGCTTGAGCGCTTCCAGCGCGAGGCGCAGGCCGTTGCCAAACTCAAGCATCCCAATATAGTCCAGGTCTATGAGGCCGGCGCAGTTTCTTTGGCTGCATCCGGCGGAGCCGTCCGCAAACAGCATTACTTCACCATGGACTATATCGAAGGCGTATCATTGGAGAAAATAATCAGTTCTCCAAAAAAGCCGGGCATACAGAATATCGCCGGAATAATCATGCAGGTCGCCTTAGCACTGCATTATGCCCATAGCCGGAATGTAATACACCGGGATATCAAGCCGGCTAATATCATGATAGATAAGCAGGGAAAGGCATATATCACCGACTTTGGGCTGGCCAAACAGCTGACCGGGCTGGACCGTTCGCTGACCATAACAGGCGCCGCCGTAGGCACGCCCAGTTATATGTCGCCTGAGCAGGCCATGGGCATGAAAGACGAGCTTGACCTGCGGAGCGATATCTTTTCCTTGGGTGCCACGTTTTACCACTGCATTACCGGCCGGTTGCCGTTTGACGGCAAGGAGCTCTATGAAGTATTTTCCAAGGTAATCAACGATGACCCGCCGACGCCATCGTCGGTTATAAAGATAATTCCTAAAGACCTTGAGACAATATGCCTGAAGTGCCTGGAGAAGGATAAAGCCAGGCGATATCAAAGCGCGCTGGAGTTGGAAAACGATATAAAGCTGTATTTGGATAGGGGAATAATAAAGGCCAAACCGGCCAGCCGGATAACCAAGTTCTGGGATAAAGCCAGGAAGAACAAGACAACCAGCCTGGCGGTGCTCGGAGCCGCGGTTATTTTGATAATCGTGGCAATCGGGCTCTTGGTTTCCTCGTCAAACAGGAAACAATTAATTGCCCGATACCGGCAGGAGGCCGAACAGGAATTCCGGGACAACCGGTATGATAAAACGAAGGCCATCTGCGACAAATTACTGGCACTATCGCCGCAGGATGAAGCCATACAGTCTTTGCTTAAGAAGTGCGAAAAGATACTCAAGGCGCAGGAGACCAAGAAACAGCAGGACCAGGCACAGGCAAAAGCAGAAGCAACTAAGGCGCAGAAAGCCATAGAAGCCAGAAACAAGGCCAAGGAGATACTGGACCGGGTAACCGGCGCACCGACGCCCGAGCAGAAGATAAAACTTGCCGAAGAAGCGCTTGCCATAGATCCAAAGTCCGGCGACGCCTATCAGGTTATAGGTTACGCTTATAAAGAGAAGCGTAACTATAACAAAGCATTTGCCTTTTTTACCAAAGCAATTGAAACGACTCCGACGCTGGCATATTCATATTATGAACGGGCGATAATAACAGCTTACATTCATAATAAACCGGATGAAGCCATACCTGATTTTGAAATGGTATTGAAATACGACTCCAACAGCTATATCGGCTGGTTTGCCAAAGGGCAGATTGAGCATAGGCAAAAGCAATATGACGAGGCACTCAAGAGTCATGCCAGGGCCATTGAACTGTATCCGGAATGCATTGAGGCATATATTGGCCGTGGCAATGCCTACAATGCCAAAGGCGAACTCAATAAGGCGATAGCAGATTATGATGAAGCAATCAGGCTGGACCCTAAACATTCTATAGCATACAACAACCGCGGCAGTGCATACCATAAAAAAGGCGATTTTGACAAGGCAATTACTGATTATGATGAAGCGATAAGGTTGAATACCGAATCAGCAGACGCATACAGTAACCGTGGGGCCGCTTATGCTAAAAAAATTGAGCGCGAGCTCCAGCAAGGGATGGTTTTATCCCTGGGATTAGTAGATAAAGCAATTGCAGACTGCAATGAGGCGATCAGATTAAACCCCAACTTAGCCGACGCCTACAGTAATCGCGGTAGTGCCTATTATAATAAAAAAGAATTAGATAAGGCTATTGCAGATTTTAATGAAGCAATCAGATTAAAGCCTGGATATGCTGAAGCATACAACCAGCGCGGTCTTGTCTATTCCATGCAAAATGAATTAGATAAAGCGATGGCTGATTACGACGAATCAATCAGGTTATCCCCGCAATCAGCCAATATTTACAATAACCGTGCTAATATTTATCAGAAGAAAGCGGTGTCACAACGGCATAAACTGAGCTCTACTGAATACGACGCGTTATTGGACAAGGCAATTGCGGACTATACCGAGTCAATTAGGTTAGACCCCCAAAATTATAGTACTTATCACAGTCGTGGCAGTATTTATGACAAAAAAACCGAGTCCCCCGGGAATATACCGGCTGATGTATTTCAGGATTTGATAGATAAGGCAATTGCAGATTTTAGTGAAGCAATCAGATGCAACCGTCAATATGCGGAGTCATATAATTACCGTGGTTATTTATATTATAAAAAAGCTGAATTTATGCGGGGTAAGACAGGTCCCGATATATACCAGGAAATATTTGATAAGGCCATTGCGGACTTTACAGAGGCAATCAGCCTGGCCCCGAAATTAATCGGGGCATACTTTAACCGTGGTGGCGCGTATTTTAATAAAAGAGAGTTAAATAAAGCCATCGCCGACTTTGAGAAAGTGCTGGAATTAGACCCTAAACACCCGCAGGCGCCGCAAATCAGGCAAGCCATAGAAGATGCGAAGAAACAACCCGGGGAATAAGATACATTGTACGGTAGATGTATGCAGGATAAACAATGATTATTTTGATGAATATTTACTTAAGCTTACGCCGGATGACCCTCAAGCAGGACAGATGCGCAAGGCGGTAGAAGGGATGGCGGAGCAAAATAAAATAGGGCAGAGGACGCCAGAAATTGGATAAAACAGGCCATAGATAAGGGGTACGACTACATCCGCCTCCAGGCCAACAGCGAACTTTTAAAGATAGCTTCTGAAGAGCAGATAGAAAAATGGTTTCTTGAGAGCCAGAAGAAATAACGGCGCTTATCTTGGTGAAAAACCTTTTTTTAGGGACTTGCTGAGTATCATCTGTGAACGTTTTCCGGCTTACCGTAAGCGTCGGTTTAAGCACTTTTACCGGCGCCGAGCACGAGGTATCCGAGATTATCCGGAGCTCCGATGCGGCCCTTTATACCGCCAAGCGCAAAGGTAAAAACCAGGTGGTTATAGTTTAGTGCCGGACGACGATACACCCCTTGTGTTTTTTCTTACCACTAATCAGGCACATTTCCGACTCCGTTATTATGCACCTACCCTTTGCATTATATCCGATTTATTTTCTCGGATTCCAAAAATAAAATGAACTTTCCCGCCTATCTTACGTTTCCCCGACGGAATAGTCGGGATAAGAAACTCTAAGGCTCGTGCCTCGTCAAGAGGTTTCTAAAATATATTAGGAAATAACGAAAAATAAATGAACTTTCCCGCCTATCTTACGTTTAATATAGTCAGGGGAAGCGAATTCCTCCTTGATGAAAAATAGCAGGTGGCAGACTATGAAGGAGGCATATATGAGACAGAATTATGACGGATGGGAAGTGGAGGTGCAGGAAGGCTCAATCGCCGCTCATTTGCTGGACGAGAGGATGGATATCGGGCTATGGCTCCAGAATACGGTGCTGAAGATGGCGCCGATGTGGCTGGCTTCGATAGCTTTCCACGTATTCATTATTCTGGCGCTTTCCTGCATTACCACCGGCCCGGCGCCGTCAGTATCCGCTCCGACTATGGTTGTTGACCTGCGCAATAAAATCCTGCCTCCGCCGGAAGAAATGCCGGAAGTATTCAAGGAAGATGAGCCAAAGAAAGAAGATGACAAAGACATAGTTAAGCCCGATGCGGATGATAAAGAAGTCGACGATACGGATAAGGAGTTAACGCCTTCACCCCTGCAAGCCAAGGGCAAGTATGACGTTGTCGGTATCGGCGGTGGACTGGGCGGCGACGGCAAAGGCCGGACCAGCGGACGCATAAAGAAAGCTCTTCAGCAGACCGAGGACGCCGTATTTGCCGGGCTTCTCTGGCTGGCCAAGCACCAGAACCCGGACGGTTCCTGGGGCGCCAAGAGATTTATGAACCAGTGCAAAGGCGCGCGTTGCAGCGGTCCGGGCGAGGAGGAATTCGATGTCGGCCTGACCGGAGCGGCTCTGCTGGCATTCACCGGCGCCGGGTATACTCCGTCTTCCAAGGACGAATTCGAGGGCATCTGCTTCGGCGTGGTTGTCAGGAAGGCGGCTAATTTCCTGGTCGGAATCCAGGATTCCTCAACGGGCGTTTACGGCGGAGTAAAATCAGGCAAATTCATATATAATCAGGCTATAGCGGCTTATGCCATTGCCGACCTTTACGGCTTGATTAAAGACAGCCCCAGCGGGGTAGTATTCCAGGATGCCGCGCAAAAGGGTATCGATTACCTTATCAGCATCCAAAACCCGGGCAAGGCCTGGCGCTACCAGCCCAAAGACGGGCAGAGCGATGCTTCGGTTTCCGGCTGGGCGGCTATGGCCATCAAATCGGCACAGCTTGCCGATTTGCGTGTTGATAATGCCGTTTTTAACAACATTAAATCGTTCTATGATGATGTGACCAACCAGTCGGACGGGGTGGTCGGTTATACCGAACTGGGCAGTGTGGCCGTGAAAGCCAGCGAAAGAGACCCGAAAATACAGCCTTCACTGACGGCCATCGGCGTGATGGTCAGGGTGTTCATCGATAAAAGCATCAAAGACCCGATTATCAAAAAGGGCGTAGAGCGGATTCTCCAGGACCTGCCGGCCTGGAACCCGTCGAAGCTCGGGGAAATAGATTATTACTACTGGTTTTACGCTTCATATTGCCTGAACCAATTTGACGGTCCGGACGGCGCTTGCTGGAAGAAATGGAACGAGCGGATGAAAGAGGTCCTGGTTAAAAGCCAGCATCCCAATACGGACGGATGTTTATGGGGTTCCTGGGACCCGATTGACCGCTGGGGAGAAGAAGGCAGCCGGGTATATTCAACGGCGATTAACTGTTTGACACTGGAGGTTTATTACAGGCTGGGCATAACCAGGCTGAAATAGAGCCTTAAGGCATTATTTATCCGGTACGGTTACTATTTTCTTGAGCGGCCGTGTTGCTTTGCTGAGAAACAATATGGCGAAGCAGGTATCAGTTTCATCGTTCCAGGAACCGTTGGCGAGCTGGTCGCTGAGCAGAAAACGCGCGCCAAACGAATACCAGTGTTTTGTGTTGAAGGTGTCGATACCCAGCAAATTTCCGGCGCGCTCTACGCCGTAGAGGTAATAGCAGATGGTGCTGACCCCGCCGTGGAGCAGGGGCACATGGATGGCGAATTTTCCGTTCAGCCAGTTCAGCGCCTGCTGAGCCGGCTTGTTTTCCCGGATGTCTTTGTCCTGGAAGAAAAGGCAGATGGCCAGCGCGCCCAGCCCGGCCGCGGCCATTGAATGAGAAGAGTTTTCCACGCCGTAACAGCAACCCCAGCCGCCGTCATGCTGTTGGTTTTTGCAGAAGGCTTTTTCGGCATCGCGCCAGGCCTCGACAGGTATTTCAATATTGGCTTCGGCGCAGGCGCGCAAGCCGAGAACCGCAAACTGCGAGATGGAGGTATCCCAGCTCAGGCGGTTGAAGCCGCTTAAGCTTTTATTCCTGGCATAGGCAATGCGCAGCTTTTTTGACGGGCTGGTTGAGGTGGCGCTGACCGGCGGGGCCGCCTGCGGGACGTCCGTCAGGACCAATTTATCCGGCGGCATTCTCATCCCATAACCCCATCCGCCATTGGCGCCCTGGTTGGACAGCAGGAATTGGGCGCACTGGGCTATCCGCTCCGCGTATTTTACCCTGTCAAGTTCGCTGAATGCCATTGCCAGGATGGCTACATTATAGGTATTATCCAGATTCTTGGCAAGCAGTGACGCTATGAACGTTTTCTGGAGCGCCGGCGGTATTGTTTGGCCGCTTCTGATGAGCGCATAAAACATCAGTTCGTTTATTGAAGAATTTATTACCGTGCCGGGTGAGACCGCGCAACGCTTGATTAGGTAATCCGTCCCTTTCTTAATGGCGCGCCCGATGACGAAACTCAATGCCGCATCCGGTATGGCCGGATTTTCTGCCCACCATTTTTGCCAGTCTACGGGTTTATCCCCGAAGTTCTGGCCGGTGATTATTTCCAGGGTATGGATGATTTCCTCCCGTTTTTCATTATTCCTCTTAGCGGGATCGCCGGCCAGCGCATCGACCAGCAACGCAATCAGGTCCGGCACCTTTTCCCAGGCATAAGCATCGCTTAACATTTTCAGAGCCGCCTTGCTGAGGTTTATATCGCTGCTGCCGGTTATAGTTATCAGTGTTTCAAATGTGGCTGACGGGAGAGCTTTTATGAGGATGCCGAGAATTACGGCCTTTATTTCATCACGCTGCTCGGCGCCAAGCAGATTTACAAGATTGTTGGCTTCCGGCCATTCCCAGTTTTTTTGGTCCAGGCATTTCAAGGCCGCCTTGCTGACGCTTAAATCGTTGTTGCCGACCAGGGCGAGCAGGGTGCCGGATGGCGCGGTGGGGAGCGTTTTAATCAGCCAGTCGTACGCGGCGCGCCGGACGGCAGGGGACTGGTCTTCCGAATATAAGGCAATGGCCATTGGATTTATGAATACATTGCTGGCGGAATTGGACAGGGCGGGCAAGACATCAATCAGCCGCAATTTTGCCTGCTCGCCGGACGCTATCCGGCTGTAGTTATTGCTTATCCA
>JAZDFB010000155.1:0-4536 GCA_043808305.1 Planctomycetota bacterium
AAAGCAGACCAATCAAGACTTGTCAATAAATTTTCCAAATATGAAAAGGGACAGTTCCTATTAGCCACAGATTACACAGATTATTTAAGAGGTGAGCCTTCCCGCACGGAGACAGGGACTTAAAGAGACTTGTAAGAGAAAAATAAGTAAGGGCGGCGCCAAGTAGCCGCCCCAATTCATAATTCATAACTTATAACTCATACTTACTCAATGTACCCCTTAATCCACATATTCGTGCTACAGAATTGAGAGTTTTTGTTAATAATAACTCGCACCTTTCTGTCAGCATCCGTCGCAACGACACACTCTTTGTAAAGATTATTATTTAAATTGGCCACGTTCTGCCAAATAAACTGGACCGTGCTCTGTCCCCAATCCGTTCCGGCACGCCGGCCGTAGACGGTCAGGATCTGCTCCAACCCCGACGGCACGGACATAGCGTTGAACTGGATTTCCAGTATCACCGCCGTCGCCGTAGCCGGGATGAAGGACGTCAGGTCTATCAGCTGGTCGATATTGGTGTTCGACTGCTCCCATAAAATTATAAAATGGGATTGGAAAAGTGTCAGCTTGGAACCGTCACCGCCGCTCGGAGTGATGTATTTGAACCTGCTTGACGCATTCTCGTACGAAAGCACCTGCCCGTCAGCGGGGGAGTTAACCGCATCTATCTTCGGTGGCGTTACGGCGTTTCCTGCAATCTTATCAGCGGTTACCGCATTATCCTTTATCTTATCTTCTACCACACTATCATCTTGCAACTCGTCACTCGTAACTGGCGGAACGAGCGGTCTCGTGATGCCCCCCGACATCGGTTTCCATTCCAGCTTGGCTTGGACTTGGTTGTAAGTTGGGACTTCCCCATCCGCCGGAGAATCTATTGCCGCCAGTTTGGTAGGGGTGACTTCGCCTATGCCGATTTTGGATGATGTTACCGCGCCGTCGTTGAGCTTGGTGGATGTCACCGCGTGGAGAGCCAGCTTATCCGGCGTAATACTCGCATCCCGCAACTTAGAACTTGACACTGCCGAATCTGCAATCTTCGGCTCCGTTACCGCCCCATCCTGCAAAGGCACCAAGCTGACATTACTGCCCAGCTTGGCTAATGTAACCGCGCCGTCGGCGATATCATCGGTCTGGACCTGCCCGGCCCCGATATCGGCTCCGGTAATGGTTTCATCTTTAATCTTAGCCGAAGTCACGGCGTTGTCCGCAATCTTTTCCTCGGTTATTGCTCCGGGCACTATTGCCGGAGAAGTAACCTGACCGTCAGTAAAATAACTTCTTCTGTATGCCATATAGAACTCCTTTTAGTCGTAATTTCAAATTTCATATTCCAAATTTACAATTAAGAGTGTGGTCGGGGACGCCCCGCCCGTGCGAAGCGTCCCACTCACACTAACAGTCTATGCTGTCAAACCAACCTGCACATGCAGGAGGATGTTGCCTTCCTCATCCCTTTCCCAGGCGCAATAGCACGTATCCGGCGCCGGTGCGTTCACGAAGATATCGCACTTAGCCGGGTCGCGTAATCCGTTCAGGATTGACGCATTGACTTTATTCTGGGCAGTGATTTGTGCCGGGTCGTTACCCGAATTAATCACCATCAACCCGCCCTGAATTAATTTCTGCTGAATCGCCGCCTTAAGGGCGTTGCGTTCGCCGGGCCGGGCGATATTGTAGGGTTCGCCGTCGGACGTGCCGGACGGTCCGACCCAATCCTTGGCGCGGTTATCGCCGACCAGATAAAAAGCCACCAACGGAGCCGGGCCCCGTCCGCGGATTTTATCGCCGGTTATGCGCAATGAGCCGGCTCCCACCTTAAGGGCCCAGCGGTCCTTGGCCGCCTGAACCTTCTCCTTGAAGAGCTTGGCAACTACGCCGTCAACCGTGTCGAAAACCTTATTCAGGTTTGCCTTCCACCTGGCAAATGACTTGGCCATATTTTCCCTGCGGGTACCGCGGATATTCTCCGAGGTACGCTCACTGCGGGATACAAAGGCCGGGTCAATAAACGGACGGTAACCATCCTCTGATGGTTTAACCAGCTTGTTGATAAACGCCACCTCGTCCGGGATGCGCTCATCAATTTTGTCCTTCATAAGCCCGCCTGCTTCGCCCAAATGGTTAGCCCAGGCGTCCGGCATATGACCGGCCACCTCGGCATTTTCCAGCACATAGATTTTTAACTCAAACTTCTTTTCGAATGCCATATAAGCCTCTCTTAGTGGCAGTTAACTATACCGACACAAAGTGGCGGTATGCTCTTAGTGCCACTTAGATCCCGCTTATTCCAGCGGGACCATTTCCCATTATATTGTAAAACAGCCGGGGGATTGCCTGTGCCTTGCCGATTCGGTCAGTCGAACCTGACACCTAAAGGCAACCCCGCCGAACTGTGGAAACTATTGTTTCTTGCCCCTCTTTTCCAGATAATCCAAGACGATTTCAATAACCGCTTGAATCACCCTTCTCCAGAATCCCGACATCATCTTTAACATACAGCACCTCACTTAGTCTGTAGCGTTAGAAGAGTTTATAGACTCTTTGGAGTTAGACTCCTTAGACTCTACAGACTCTAAGAACTCATAGATTTTCTGTATTGGAACGATACCTGCCATGGTAGTTACCAACTGACCATTGCAGATATGGACCCAAACGGAGATACCGATAACCTCATAAGTCCGTGCGTTAAACACTGGCCCGCCGGAATTACCGGGTAAAATCGGGCTGGACACTTCCCAGAAATTGGTATCAATAACCGAGATAATGCCGTATGAAGGGCGCACCTTTAAGCCCAGAGAACATCCAACGGCATAAACAGGACTAAAGAGATACGGCGTGTAATCCTTAGGCGCCAATTTTGCTGAATATATTTGTGTTGATTCGTGTGCATTCGTGGCTAATTTGATTAAAGCCAAGTCTTTAACCGTATCGGTCACCAATACCGTGGCGTCAAGCTTGATGTATTCGGGGAAAAACAGCTCCACGGTCACGGCCGATTCGTTATCCACCACGTGAGCCGCCGTGATGATGTAACCATCAATAACAACGCCAGACCCTGTTCCCAGACCGGTGCTTATCCTGACAGTCGTATAGAGCATCCGCTCATATTCTTGGTAATATGGGTTATCAGGCAGGATTTTGGTTAAATCAATAACCAAAGTCTCCGTTTTGTGCGGATACGCTCTTACAACGTTGTAACATTGTATCCCTGCGATGATATAACCTATTGCCAGAACCATTAAAATCCATCTTTTCATAAATCACCTATATCCTCTTAGTCGCTGTTAGACCACAGGGAGTTAGAGCTACTGCCTCCCTTTAGGGACAGCGACTTAGATCCCGCTTATTCCAGCGGGACATAAATTACCTATTCTTTTCTGACTTCTTCCATCCATTCCCAAGGAGAGGTATTGGCGCAGTCAAACATACCGTTAGCGACTTCCGGGTCTATTTCGCTTTCCCTCAGGACGGGCTCGCTATCAACCTTATGGAATCGCCCACGGTAGCAATACCGGCATAAACCGAGCATTTGGCAGGCAAACGCCTCTATCCTTTTGCCTGTCGGCACCCTTCTACCGCACTCTTTGCATCTGTTTTCCATATACCAACCTCTCTTAGAGCCAGTTAGTCACTACGGCGTTATTGAGCCGCAGCGAAATCCCGCACTTATGCGGGGCTGGGTCTTAGATCCCGCGTATTTCGCGGGACTGAGGGGCGCTTCTTCGCTCTCCCCTCCATAATTAAAGCGATAGAATTGACTCGTGTGAGTGATAAAAATAAGATTTCTTGCAAAATTCTTATTGACAGGAACGCGCCGAACTGTTATGTATCGTCTATGCCGGATGAAATAAAAACGACTGATGAAGCCTTGATTGAGGCTTATCGGGCAGGTAATTTACCGGCTCTGGATATTTTGCTCAAACGCCACGAACTGGCGTTGCGCAACTTTGTCCTTGGTTTCAGCTGGCTTAAAAAAGACCCGGGCATTGTTGACGAGATTATCCAGGAAATATTCATAACCATATTTAAGGAGATAAAAAATAATAGATTCATCCCGGCCGGACCGGGGTCGTTTAAGGGCTGGGCTTACAGCATAGCCAGACACCGATGTTATAACGCCACTGAATCTTTATCCAGCCGGCCGAAACTTTTATCAAAAAACTATATTGAATCATTCCCGGCCAAACTGGAAGAAACCAGGCCTGAGGAATCCGAGGAAATAACTGAGTTAGAAAAATTAGATTCGGAATTAAACCGCATTTTAGGCGGGTTATCAGATGAATCACGCCAGCTATTGGCGTTGTCTCAGCAGGGGAAAACCTACGAGGAAATAAACAAGATAGAACCGTTTACCAAATACAGCCTGGTTAATCTCAGGCGTAAGGTCTGCGATGCCCGGCACTATGTATTCAAAGAGGTGCAAAAATGGCAAGAAAAGAAATGACCAAACAGAATTGCAGGGAATTTGAGTTAGACCTGACCGATTATGTTACCGGCGATGCGACATTCCTGACCAAGGAAAAGCAGGCC
>JAZDFB010000156.1:0-3024 GCA_043808305.1 Planctomycetota bacterium
ATCATCACCGCCACCATCACCGCCCAACTCTCAGCGACTAGCAGATTGCCGGTTACCGTTCCCTTCACGGTCGCGGGAACCGCCACACCTGGAACAGACTACACCATTACCCCCGCCATTACCACCACCATTCCCCACACCGGTTCCCTTACCATTCCCGCCGGCTCAAAGGAGGCTAAAATTACCGTCGCTATCCGGGCCGGAATTGATACAACTGCCGTACCCGCCCGCGATCATGGCGCTAATCGACGCCGCCCCGCTGATCACCGGCGTGCCGTTGGGATACACGAGCTTGCCGGTAATGGTAGAATCAAATTTCGTCACCTGAAAATTGACGGTTTGTGATTCGACAATACTATTATCCAGAATAAAACTTACCGTCTTGGGTGCATCAAAATATCCCCAGGTCGGCGGGCCACCGCCCATCTTTGGATTCACCATAACCTGAAATTTGCCCTGCCCGATTACTATCGAGTATTGACCGTTCACGTCAGTATCAGCATTGGACATACCGCTCATACCATCGATAGAAAAAGCGTTTACCGTCGCGTCGGTTATTTTTGTCCCGTCCGGCTTGGTCACTGTGCCGGTAATCGTCTTCTTGGCTGCCACCAGCTGGATGGGATTGGAAACATAATATGTATTGGTACTGCCAGTGACTGTCACTGCCAAATTGCGAGTCGATAACACTCCCGATGACGTAAATGGCGGCGTCACATCAATATAATATGTTCCGGCGGCAAGTGCTCCGCCCTTAAACACACCATTCGCATCTGTCATAACCGTGCTGTTATTTGAAGAAAAAGTAGCGTCATGAATCATCACGTTGGCCAATGAGGACAGGGAACCGTCCGGGTTTTTCACGATACCCCGCACGCTCGGCGCGACTAAATGGATAGCGCCGAGATCCTGATTATTTCCGTCAAATACAAACGTGGCAGCCGCCGGTGCGACATCATTCGCATCGGTTACATATACATTATACGTATATGTCGCTCCTACGTTGTTGACGGTGAAAAGAAATGCTCCGGCACCGTCGAGACCGTCGCATTGATTTTCATATGCGGTAAAATTGGCTGTAGGATACGCACACACTGTACCGCTCGTCACCGCGGCGTGGGCACTGGTTTCGACGGTACCGTAAATGGTGTTGCCTGCACCTGCCGAGGCTATCTGGACACCCTGGAATGAAAATGGCCCAATCATGCCGAGGATAGTCAATAGCGTCGCCGCACCATTGACCCATTTTTTTAACGTTGTTTTTTTCATATTTTTTCCTTTGGTTATTTATTGATTTTTACCATTTATTATAAATAAAAAAACGCCTATCTATATAGGCCGCTTCTATTGTCGATCTTGATGATCAATAATTTTAAATTGTTTTGTATTTCCGCCCCCATTAAATACATTTATATTGATTGATAGTGTGAATGGATGAATATATTTTATCCAAGAATTATTTAATATTACTTTCTTGTCTAATTATAGCGCAATATTTGATTTTTGTCAATTCACTCCCTGTCCCGATAACACACACAAGGGCTTGTGCTTCCCTTAAGGTTGACACTGAACCCCGAGGCTGCGAGGTCAAAGTGCCTATCTATACCGTAAACACACAAAACAATAGAGGCCAGACTAGATAGTCTAACCTCTATATTCTATTATCTGTCATTACTACTGGCAGCCCCTCCTAAAGAAAATGCCCCTACCTCTGCTCTTTAGCTTTTTCCTCGACCTCGGCCGCCGCAAACACCTTTTTCTTGATTTCTTCAATCATTTTCGGGTTCTGTTTCAGGTAGGCTCGCGCCGTCTCATGGCCGACGCCTAATTTCACTTCGCCAAATGAAAACGTATTGCCGCTCTTCTCGATTACTTTGTGCAGTACGCCGGCATCCATTACGTCCCCTGATAATGAGATACCCTCGTTGTACATAATGTCGAATTCGCAGGTGCGGAACGGCGGGGCCACCTTATTTTTCACGATTTTTACTTTTACGCGGTTACCGACGGACTCTTCACCCTTCTTGATCTGCGCCGCGCGGCGGACTTCGATGCGGATAGAAGAATAAAATTTCAGGGCCATGCCGCCAGTGGTAGTTTCCGGATTTCCAAAAAATACTCCGATCTTCATGCGGGTTTGGTTGATGAATACAACGACGGTTTTTGTCTTGCTGACGATGGCGGCTAACTTCCGCAGCGCCTGGCTCATCAGCCTGGCCTGTAATCCCATATGCACGTCCCCCATTTCACCTTCTATTTCTGCCTTTGGCGTCAGGGCAGCAACTGAATCAATTATGACCACATCGACGCCATTTGAACGGACCAATGTTTCCACGATTTCCAATGACTGCTCGCCAGTATCCGGCTGGGAAATAAGTAATTCGTCGACATTCACTCCGATCTTCCGGGCATATTCCGGATCCAGCGCGTGTTCAGCGTCAACGAACGCGGCAATCCCGCCGCGCTTCTGGACCTCGGCTAAAATATGAAGTGCCAGAGTGGTTTTTCCTGACGCTTCCGGGCCGTAAATTTCTATAATCCGGCCGCGCGGCACACCGCCGACTCCCAGGGCCAAATCCAATGACAGGCACCCCGTAGAAACAGCTTCAACCTTGATTCTCTTAGCTTCGCCCAATCTCATGATTGAACCCTCGCCAAATCGCTCCTTGATTTGGGCAATAGCTTCCTCGGCCGCCCGCCCTTTTTCGCTTATGGAAGATTTTTCTGATGCTTTCGGCATATTATTATCATCTTAATTATTAAAATGGGGGGTTATAATGTTGTTTGTATTTGTGGTTGGTCGGTTTGCAACAGAATCCGCCTGGTTACCACCGTCGGCTTACTCCGCTTCTTGGCCGCTGCCACGGTAATGACGTTAAGTCCGGCCTGTAAGGAAACTATTTCCGAGTAATTCCCCTTTTCATCCAGGTAAATCTGCTTGCCATTGACCGTCAGGACGACATCCGGCTCAGTGCTGCCGGTAACGGGAATCGTCACGGCCGTGACAGTCACATTATCTGCCGG
>JAZDFB010000157.1:0-2340 GCA_043808305.1 Planctomycetota bacterium
GTAAAATCGATCTTGAATTTCGGCTCCTGCTCGCCCATGCGGCGTTTGATAACCTTGAATTCCTCCGGCGAAACCGGAACCGGCGTAGTGCCCGATCCAACAAATCCCGTCACATTTGGGGTGTTTCTGACAACATACCATGAGTAGTCGGTAACAACCATTTCCACCAGTACATAACCCGGGAAAATACGTTTCTCTTCCGTTTTAGGCTCACCCTTTTTTATAACGATTTGCGTTTCCTTCGGCACCACCACGTCGAATATCAGATCCTGCATTCCCAAAGATTCTATACGTTGAAGCAAAGCCTCTCGAACGGCGTCTTCATAACCCGAATAAGTGTGAACCACATACCAGTGCCGACCTGTGTTTTCCGCCTGTTTTGCCATGAATAGAGAAAGGTTAGTTAGAAGAACCGTCTTCGCCGGAATCCAAAGGTACGGTTTCCACCGAAATTTCTCCGCCATCAGCCGTTTCGGCGGTTACATCAGTGACATTAACTGTATTTTCAATAGGCGCGTTCTCCTCATAATAAACAGGAGCCGATCTGGCCGGCCCAAGATCCAATAAAGCCTTGTGACCAAAGCCGAAAACATAATCAAGTACACCGATTGCAAATGCAATGACGATCACAAAACCCAGTACCAGAAAAGTTATTCGTATAGCCTGATTGCGCGTGGGCCAGGCCACTTTCCTAAGCTCCTGATAACTTGATTCAAGATAGCTTTTTATGGCGTATCCCTTTTTTGCTTGTACTTTAGCCATGAAATGAAATTTAAATTCCTCTAAAAAGCCCGCAGGCCAACGGACAGAAGTATACTCAGGCCGCTAAATAAAAGCAAGAGTTTTGACCAAAGAGGTAAAATTTGGTAAAATATATAGATTTTTATTGCTTCAAATCAGCCTCTAGCTTGAAAACACTTAAACAACTCATAGTAGTTCTGGGACTTATAACGGCGGCGCTTTCAATAGGGGTCTGGCCCGCCATGGCCGCCAGCGCTGCCGTAAACCACGGCAATCTTCTTGCGCAGGGCATATTCCCGCTTCCCGGCCCCGGAGCTTACGGCAATGTTCCGGCACCTCCGGAAGCGGTAACGGGAGCGGCAAAATCCAATTTCGCACTGCTGGCCTGGGGTTTAATACAAAACGTCAGATACATAATCGGCGCGCTGGCGGTCGCGATGATCGTTTACGCAGGTTTCAGAATGGTTATAGGCTGGGGAAAGGAAGAAGTATACTCAACACAGAGGACAAGCATCTTATATGCGATTTTAGGGCTGGCCATTGTCGGCCTTGCAGGCGAATTTGCAAATATATTCCAGGTTGCATGTCCGGAATCGCTTCCCGGACAGCCAACTGTTCCATGTACCCAGGGCGGCTTTTTATCGGATCCAAACTCGCTGATAAGAACGGCGCTGCTCTTCAACCAGACAACACAGATCATCATAACATTTATTAAATATGCCATCGGGGCGATTGCGGTACTTATGATTGTAAGAAACGGTCTTCGCATGATTACAATGGGAAGTTCCGAAGATAAAATCGCCGTCGACAAGAAAAATCTTGCATACAGCGCGGTTGGCCTGATTCTTATCATCATAGCGGATACAGTCATAAACAAGGTCTTATACAAAGTTGATCTTTCAAAATATCCCGGGATAGAAGGTGTAAAACCCGCTTTCGATCCACAAAGCGGAATCAACGAAATCGTCGGATTCACCAATTTTGTCGTAAGTATTGTGGGACCGATAGGAGTTTTGGCGCTTCTGGCGGGAGGAGTCATGTATATAACCGCGGGAGGCAAGGAAGATAAAATGGACCGCGCCAAAAGGCTGGTTATGGCTGCCGCGATCGGCTTGATTGTTATATACGGCGCATTTGCGATTGTCAGTACATTTATTGTCGGAAGCTTTTAAAAAACCATGAAAAAATCCATAAATAAAAATCAGCTCTGCGCCAATATAAAAGAAATATTTAAATCTTTGACGATTTTTCTGGCGATAGCGACCATAGTCCTCACGGTCCATTCGCCCGCGCTGGCCCAGGTGGAAGGCAGCGGTTTCGTCCAGCAAACGTTGGGTGAGATAGCCCAGCCAACAAAACTGCCCAGTTTTGAAACGTCAAGTCACGCGGAGGCATCATACGAATTTGGAGCAAGTAACATAACAAGCGCGATTTTCTACGCGGTGGATATGTTGAAATATCTGATGGGTACGGTGGCCGTACTGGTAATCATTGTGTCCGGGATACGCCTTATTACGGCGGGAAAAAAGATTGAAGAGGTATCATCGCAACAAAAAGAAAATATAAAATACGCAATGATAGGCTTAATAATAATCGTTT
>JAZDFB010000158.1:0-10529 GCA_043808305.1 Planctomycetota bacterium
GGACTTCATATATCTCCTTACCGGTAAAAGGCACCCGGCCGGTAATACAATGATACATCGTCGCGCCCAATGAAAAGACATCGCTCCGCGGGTCTATTTCGTCTTTTTGTCCCATGGCCTGCTCCGGCGGCATATAACTGGGTGTGCCAATTGCGGCACCGCTCATTGTTAGGCTTCGGTCAAGCCCGGTGAGTTGTTTGGCAACGCCGAAGTCTGTCAGGAATACCTCACCGTTCTGGTCAATCAGGATATTGGCCGGCTTGATATCGCGATGAATTATCTTCTGGCTATGGGCATAATGCAGGGCTGAGGCAACCTGCATGATAATCTTGGCCAGCGTCTGGATACTGGGTTTAGGTTTGCCCTGGATGAGTTTGTCCAACGGTGTACCCTCAATATAATCCATCGTAAAGTAATGTTGGTTGTTAATAATGCCTGCTTCATAAACCTGGACGATATTGGTGTGTTGAAGTTTGGCAACGGCTGATGCCTCCCGGTGGAAACGTTCCAGGAGTTTTTCGTCTTTAGAGGTGATGACCTTGATGGCGACTCTTTGGTTTGATGCCGGGTCTAAGGCCAGATAGACCGCGCCCATCCCACCCTGGCCTAATTTCTTTTCGATGGTATATTTGCCGAATGTAGTTACCATAAAATTATTTCCTTGGCTATTCCCACACCGAGCTTCTTAAGGTTGCTATATCATATTAAGTCATTTCATCAAAGTTTGTCAATATTTTACCCAGACATGTCCATCTCTTGCCAGTCTCGTTTACACTAAGCCAAGCGAATGTGTCCAGTCCCTGTTTATTATCTCTGTAAGCAGATTAAACTGATTAATTACATCCACTGTATCTGCTTAATACCTAAAGGTATAACATAATATAAATACTTCAGTATAATCAGCTTACTTATGATAATTCTTATTCGGTTATGACTTCGTGCTTGATGCGGTTCTTGCCGTTGTTTTTGACGTCATACATCAGGGTATCGGCCATATGGACCATCGCATCCACGGAGCAAGGCGGGTTCAGGCAGGTAGCCACGCCGATGCTGAAACCGACCGGCCATTTGTTGGCCCGGGCGGTATCGGTCAGGTTTTCATAGACCCTGTTCATTACAATCTGGGCTTGGTCGTAATCCGTGGCCGGCATAAGGACCACAAATTCATCCCCGCCCACCCTGGCCACGGTATCAATATTGCGGATGGTGCGGGCGGTGGACTGGGCAACTGCCCGCAAAAGATTATCGCCGGCGCTGTGGCCGGAATGGTCATTGACATTCTTGAAGTTGTCAATGTCAAAATACGCCACGGTCAAAGGGTAACGCGCCCGGTTGGCGCGCTCTATTTCATCCAGAGCCACTTCATGGAAATAGCGGTGGTTGGCCACGCCGGTTAAAGAATCGGTTCGGGATTGCTGTCTTTCCCGGTTGAAAGATGTCCGAAACATTGACAGAAAAAAAACGGCAATAATGAAAAACCCGAATTCAACCATCAGGTCCACAGTCGGCGCAACGAAGCGGGAATGGGCAGGCAAAGACATCGTATCGGCCGACAGCCAGGCAATAATGCTGATACCGGATATGATAATACCCTGCGCCCGGTTGACAAACCAGGTAACCAGGAAGATGGGCATCATATAGAATATCAGGAATGAGATATCCGCCGTTATCCAGTAATCCAAGGCCCATAATACCGCGACTAAGGCATATCCAACCAGGATGATGAAAAAGCGCGATTGTTTGTGCAGGTGTTCAATAATAGGTTCCATAGTCGGTGTAAAATAAAATACTATTTACGTTTTCCCAACACAAAAGACGAGATAATCATCTTCTGTATGTTAGATGTTCCCTCTACTATCTGGAACGATTTGGCGTCGCGGAACATCCGCTCGACCGGATACTCGGATGAGAACCCGTATGAACCGAATATCTTAACGGCCAGCCCGGTAGCCTTGACGGCGGTCTCGGCGGCGAAATACTTGCCGGTGGAAACCTCCAGGGTGTTCTTCTGCCCTTTGTCTTTGAGCCAGGCGGCGCGATATACCAGCAGCCGGGCGGCCTGTATCTCCACGAACATCTCGGCCAGCTGGTCCTGTATCATCTCGAACTCGGAAATCTTCTGGCCGAACTGTTCGCGCTCATTGGCGTATTTGATGGCGGCGTCCAGCGCGCCCTGGGCCACGCCGACGGCCCGGGCGGAACAACTCAGGCGGGTGTTGTCAAGCATAGACATGCATATCTTGAAGCCATCTCCAGGTTTACCGAGCAGTGCGGACTTAGGTATCTTGGCATCCTCAAATATTATTTCGCCGGTCGGGGCTGAGTGCAGGCCTAATTTGGTCTCTATCGGCTTGGTGGTAATGCCTTTGATATTTTTCAACTCCACGACGAACGCGGACATTCCTTTGTGCTTGGCAACCGGGTCGGTGTAGGCATAGACGATGCCGACATCAGCCACCTGGGCGTTGGATATCCAGGTCTTGGCGCCGTTCAAGAGGTAATGGTCGCCCTTGTCCACGGCCAGTGATTTCATAGATGCCACGTCCGAGCCGGAGTTGGGCTCGGTGATGGCGAAACAGCCCATATACTCGCCGGAGACGAGTTTGGGCAGGTATTTTTTCTTATGCTCCTCGGTACCCCAGTTAAGAATCACCTGGCCGGGGCCGATGGTCTGCATATTAAACGGCAGTCCGTAAGAAGCGCTGACCCGGGCGACTTCTTCGTTCATTATCAGGGTGGACAGGAAGCCCAAACCGGTGCCGCCGTATTGTTCCGGGATGACGCCGCCGAAGAAACCCAGCTCCCCCATCTTGCGGACTATTTCAGGGCGGAACTTGTGTTCTGGCTCGTCCTTTTCTATTATCGGGGCGATTTCCTTCTCGGCGAAGTCGCGTGCCATTTTCTGCATAGCCAATTGTTCTTCAGTCAGTTCAAAGTCCATATCATACTCCTTTTCTATTTCTGCAAACAGATTGAGCTGATAAAACTGATTCTTAACCAGTTAAATCTGCTCAGCTTACTTAAAGCTTGCTTAAAAATAAATAAAATGACGTGATTGTCAAGTTATTTGACAGGTGTAAAGAAGATGATGATGCCGGTCTGAAGAACCTGCCGGGTATACCAGCGGAGTAAAGGATTGTTGCTTATGACGTCGGCAACCGGCGGGCTGTATTTATAATACAGCCTGACCCAGTTTATCGTTTGGGGATTAGTCAGAAGCTTTTTGTCGCGGAAATTACGGAGGATGTTGATATCGCCGGCTAAGGGCGAGCCGTAGGCAGCCGTGGCGATGGCGCAGAATGCCCAGTCGCGTTTCATCTTCGGCCCGCTGGAACCGGTAATAATCGGCACTTCGGAAAGACGACCGGCGATGCCGAGTATGGCCGACTCATAAATCTTGCCGCTGATAGTCTTATTGTAGCGGTCTATCATCTGCTCTGCCACCGGATACCACCTGGCTTCTGAACCGGAATAGTAATATAACTGAAGAGTTGATTCCGGAATATTGTCGGTGCCGTCCACAATGCCGTTATTATCGGAATCGAGGTAAGCCAGCTTTACCTGCATCGGCTTGGTAAAGGTTCGGTTCGGCTCCAGGTCGAAGTTCTTATAAACGCCAATAAATCGCAGCATACTATCGGGGAGTTGAGCCAGCGGTGCGGACGAAGACGCAACTGCAGTCATGGTGATGGCGGTATTGGCGCTGACCCCGTCGTAAGGGACCATTATCCATGCATCGCTCCGATAGGATACATCGGTCTTGCGGTCTTTGTTGATAGTCACATACATCTTGGTGGCGTCTTCCTTGATTTCCGGGATGATCGTCTCGTTGTAAATAAACAGGCGTTTATTCATCTGCAGGGCGTTGTAGTCATCATAGCCAAAAGTCACCGGGTTGAAGTTGAGCAAAGCTATTATTTCATAATACATGCCCGCCTGGAGCCGCTTGAGCCAGAGCGTAGTAATGAATTCTTCGTGAATGATGCTTTCGTTGATAATTGAATAACTGCTAAACATATCGTTCCACCAGTTATCAGAGGACAGCAGTTCGGGGTCGAAATCTGGCGAAATCAAGGCGGCCGGGATATCGGTTATCTGGCGGTAGCGCAGGTCTATTGTGCCGGAGTTCTGAATAGGCAATGATATTATCCGCAGGGTTAACTCGCCATAGGCATCAACCCGGGAAGCATCATTGTTAAGCCGCCTAAACCCAGGTTGTATGAACGCCAGGCGCGGTGTGCCGGCCACAGCCGGGCGATTGACATTGACGGTCATAACAGCATCGCCGGTCAAGCCGCTGGGCGTTTCAGTAACCCTGAGACGCACCTGAAACGTCCCGCTGTAAACATACGTGAAGGCGGTATTGGTGAGCGTAGAACCGGCGTATTCGAACATGCCGTCGCCGTCCAGGTCCCATTCGTATTTGGCAATGCTCCCGCCCCCGCCGCCGGACGTACCAGTCCCGATAAAGGCAATACTGTCGCGAATAGTAATATTGGCCGGGTTGGTCGGCGAGATTATCTGGGCGGTGGGCGGCGCCTGAGCCGGGGCATTGATAACGATATTGCGCTGAGATGCGGCCATCAAGCCGGTTTTATCTTCAACCATAACATTCATAAGATAATTCCCCTGCTTGCTATATTTATGCACCGCAGTAGTATTTACGGCTGAAGTGGCCGAAACCAGGTCGATGATACTGTCGCCGTCGAAATCCCAGAGATAGGCTTTGATGCCGTTAGGCGCCGAGGCATTTACCGTAAAAGTAATATCGGCCGGCGCCGAGTCAACCGGCGGCGAAGGCGACGTTATGATGGACGCAATAGAAGGCTGGCCGGACGGCGACAGAACAGTCAGGCTAAACATACGGTTAATGACGGAGCCGTCGAAATACGTCACCTTGAGCATCGGCGCATAACTGCCCGGCATATTATATGTATAGGTAATATCGCCGGCCATATAGCTTTTATAAGACGGCCTGAATATGACGCCATCGTAGTTAAAATCCCATTCATACTGGAGCACCGAGCCAACCGTACCGAACCGGGCAGAGTAGGATATGGCTAAAGGCGCGGTGCCGGTGTCGGTGCTGGCTGTAACATCGGCGATAGTTTTGATATTGCTGTCCAGCGGAAGCCCGAGCGCCGGGACGCTTACCAGCGAGTAAGTACCGGTAGCCCGCAAGGAGGTCAGGCTTGCTTGAAGCGTTTTGCCATCCTGTCCGTTGCCGTTCAGCTGGTATACCACCAAACAGGTGCGGGTTAGTCCGATGCTTATGTCCATAGCCGGAGAAAGTTCGAGCGTGGCGGTGCCGTCGTTAACCGCGAAAACAGCCGGACCGGCCAGAACCGTATCGCCGCTGTCGTAGAAACCGTTGTTGTTGGCGTCGTTTATCAGTTTGATACCGGCAATATCATCATCATCAAGCGCCGTGCCGTTAGCGGTCAGGATAATTCGGTCTATGGACACAGACTCATTGCCGCTGGGAACGGACACTTCAAACTGAAGCATCGACAGCTTATCTGTCGTAATCATTTCGGACGAATTACCGTGGTTATGGGCGCTGAGGCTCAGGTTCAGCGTGGCGCCCTGGACGCAGGTGCCGGAAATAATTACGGTATCGCCGATAGAATTATCGTAGGTTGAGCGGGCAATCACATTTATTGTTTTCAGGGAGCCTGCGGCGACGGAAAGCGCCGGGGTCACCTCCACACGTATATCGGTTGACCCGGTGGGCGTAAGAGTAAGACTCCACCCGCCGGATGATATGATATTAGCGGTGATATCGGCGCCTCCGGCAAGCGCGTCGTAATAAGTAACGCTCCAGCCATTGCCGGAACCGGAACCGGTCACTTTGAAACCGTCGGTATTTCCGTCGTTTTCAATCTTCACATAATAAGTAAGCGTAACGGTGTTATTGAAATTCTTTGGAAGCGTCTGATTCTCGCCGGTCAGGTTATAGATATTTTCGCCGGTATAACTGATAGCGGTACTTTCCTTGATAAACAAGTCGGGCTTGGGATTCATTGTGCAGGTAGTTGCCACTCTGACCGTATCTTTGCTGAAATCACTTGTGGCGGTAATGGTAATATAAATATCATTGGCAATGCCGCCCAGAACGGTTATATCAGGCGTTATTTCCACGCGGATATCTTTGGTTTCTCCGTTTGGAACAACCTGGCCGCTGGCCCAGGTACCGTCTATTATTTCGGACGTGATGTCCGACGCGTTGGTACTGGTGACGTGGTCGAAATATTTAATCTGCCAACCGAGGCTTGAACCCGTACCTCTGACATTAAATCCGGAAAGCCCATTACCATCGTTCTGAATGCTAATATGATAAATCAGTTTCTGGTCGTTTAGAGCGCTGGCCGACATCGACTGGTTGAGGGCAGTCGGATTATAAACACCATCGCCGGTGTACGTTTCATCCGTACTCTTTTTTATGCGCAGGTCGGCGGCCTGAGCCGATGCATAGACGGCCGGTATGGCCAAGAGCAAAGCAATTATTACCGGCAATAAAATCAGTTTTTTCATTTATGCAATAATGGCATAAAAAAGGGGGCATCTTACCATCATGATAAGAACATCCCCCTCTTTTATAAATCATCAACCTACACGGACTTCTTCAAATCCTTGCTGCATTTGAAACCTACTGTCCTGGAAGCCTTTATCTGGATTTTCGCGCCTGTCTGAGGATTCCTTCCCGCCCGGCTGGCCCTGCTCTTCACCTTGAACGAACCGAAACCAACTAACTGCACTTGCTTATCCTTTTTCAGACCGCTGGAGATGCAATCGAGAGCGCAATTGAGCCATCTCTCTGACGAAGCCTTTGAATCCTTCTGGCACTTGGCCATTGATTCTATCAGTTCTTGTTTATTCATCGTTATCACCTCCTCTCATATAGTTTTAGGGTTAATAAAACCTGTTACTTTCTATTGCAGTAATATAGCCTATTTCAGGGCAATTGTCAAGTAAAAACCGGATTTTAATGCAAATATTTTCCTATGCCTTCCCGGTAATCATTTCCCGGATTGCGTTTGCAGCCCGGGTTGACGCGCCCGGCGAACCCAGTTTCTGGTTAACCTCAGCCAAGCCCTGCCTGATTTCGGCCAACCGACCCGGCTTGATAAGCTCCATCACGGCATCGGCAATGCGGCGAGGCGAGGCTTTGCGCTGAATAAGTTCCGGTATAACCTCCTTGCCGGCAATAATATTAACAATAGAGTATTTTTTGATTTTAACCAGCGGAGCCAGCACCAGCTCGGTCATAAGAGAAACCTTGTATATCACTAACATAGGAGTGCCCATAATGGCCGATTCCAGGGTAACCGTGCCGGAAACGGCGATAAGCAGGTCCGCGGCCCGGATAACATCGTATGTCCGGCTGTAATATACCGAGACATCCGGTTTGCGTCCAGCCGGCATATACTCATTTATAGTCTTCTGCGAAATATTGGGAGCCGCGCCCATAATGTATCTGATCGGTTGCGGACTCTTGATAAGCGGCAACGCCCTGACTATTACCGGAAAGTGGCGGCTAAACTCACTCAGGCGGCTGCCCGGCAGAATCCCGATAATCAAGCCGTCCGGAGAAAGACCAAGACTCTGCCTTATTTCCTGTTTTGTTGTTGTTGCCGGCTTGATGACATCAAGAAGAGGATGCCCGACCCATTCGACCTCAATATTATAGCGCTTGTAGAAATCCTTCTCAAACTCAAAAAGCACCAGCATTTTATCCACGTACTTGCGGATAGTATTTATCCGACCGGCCCGCCAGGCCCAAACTTGAGGGCTTATATAATAGGCTATTTTTATGCCATAGGCTTTTAGTTTTTTAGCCAGGCGCAGGTTAAAATCAGGAAAATCAATAAGCACAGCCAGGTCAGGCTTTTCGCTTCTTGCGGCGTGGATAAGCCGGCGGAATATCTCGCTGAATCGTGAAAGGTTGCGGAGCGGGTCAAGGCCGGTGCCAGAGTAGGCAGTAATATCAGCCAGAAGCTCTGCCCCGGCCTGGCGCATCTTTTGACCGCCTAAACCGAATACTTTGATGTCTTCTTTGCAAATATGTTTCAGAGCAGTTATCAGGTTTGCGCCGTGCAGGTCGGCCGAGGTCTCACCCGCCACAACCATTATTTTCTTCATCCAATCAACCGCCTATCATCAGGACTTTCTGTATCTTTTCCATAAAATCAGAGCGCTCTTCCTTGGTTATCGTATCCGGAACGAATATCGGGTCACCGTAGATAACCCGAACGTTGCTTAAGGGCACGGGAATTATGAAATTATCCCAGGAATTAAGCACCAGCGACCTATCCACTTTATATGTTATAGGTATTATCGGAAATCCGGTCTTCTGAGCCAGAAAAATCAGCCCGGCTTTAACCTGATATTTAGGGCCGCGCGGCCCGTCCGGAGTGATGACGGGCGAGGCGCCGCCCATCGCAGTCCGGTAAAGCGACAGCAACCCCTGCCGGCTTTTCCTTGACGACGAACCGCGCACAACGGTAGCGCCGAGATTAGTCTCCATCTGAGTCATTATTTCACCGTCTTTGCTGTAACTGGACAACACAGCAACATTGTGGCCGCGCCAGATATAACGCGTGGTCAAATAATAGGTCATAAAAAGCAGGCGGTTATGCCAGAAGGCAAAAATCACATTTTGCTTCCGCCCGAAGATATAATCACGCGCCGGCTGGCTATGCTCTTCCTTAATCTTGATGGTGCGGCCTAAAGAAAGGACGAAACAGCGGGCCAATGATGAACTAAGCCAGATATTATCAGATAACCAGGATAACATATTATTTATCTTTATTAATTGAATTTAAGCTAATTATTATTGATGTCAAGAATAATAGATGGTAGGATATAAAGTATGAAAGTCATCGGTATTGAAACCTCCGGCAACCACGGCGGGATTGCCCTGCTGGACAACGGCAAGATCTGCCGGGAAACGTTACTGGAAAAAGGGATGGTCCACGGGAAGCTTTTAATTTCAGCGATTGATAAGGCCTTGAAATCCTGCCGCTGGAAAAAGACTGATCTTGATTTGATTGCGGTAGATATCGGACCCGGCTCCTATACCGGATTGCGCGTCGGATTGGCGGCAGCCAAAATGATGGCTTATCTGCTGGGTATACCGCTGGCCGGCGTATCATCTCTGGATGCATTGATGCAAGAGATTAAAACAGGACATGCCATAGCCTGCCCGATAATTGACGCCAGATGGAATCAGGTCTATACTGCGATATACAAAAAAACCGCAAAAGAATGGAAGAAGGTTACTGGTTTTATGGCGGTTACGCCAAGAGAATTGGCTAAACTGTTAATAGATTATGGCGCTAAGTATGGTAAAAGCCATAAATCGCCGAATATAATATTATTCGGAGACGGCTTGTTGCCTTATAAGGATATTTTTAGCGGGTTACCCGGGACAGAAACAGTCAAAGAAGAATATTGGTACCCAAAACCATCTAATATCGCAAAATTGGGCTATGCGCAATGGAAAAACGGCCGAAAAAATGATTGCTGGAAGATCAAGCCTTTATATTTAAGAAAAACGGAAGCTGAGGTAACACTTAAGAAGCGCAAAAAATAATACTTCGGCAGTTTGAGCCCCACTCAAGGCGGGATTCTAACAGCCAAACTATAATTTAATAGGAAGGTGACTAATGAAAAAATACCGGGTATGGGCCGAAATTAACCTTAAAAGACTGGCAGGGAATGTTAAAGAACTACGTTCAAAATTATCAAACGGTAATAACAAGAAATGCCCTCAAGTACTGGTAGTTGTTAAGGCCGATGCATACGGGCATGGGGCTGTTCCGGTAGGTAAAACCGTTCTGGAAAACGGGGCATTAATGCTGGGGGTCGGCGATTCAACCGAAGCAATTGAGCTCAGACAAGCAGGCATACTGGAACCGATACTTATTTTAGGAGCATTGATTGAAGAAGAAATCGGCTGGCTTATCAGCTATGATATCACACCGACAATCCACTCAATGGATTTAGTATCCTTATTAAACGAAGAAGGCAAGCGCCAGAATAAAAAGGTTAAAGTCCATCTTAAGGTAGATACGGGCATGAGCCGGCTGGGCGCTACGCCCAAGCGCGCACTGGAAATAGGCAAGCGTATTTTAAGTCTGCCTTATATTGAGCTGGAAGGTATTTCATCGCATTTTTCCTCCACGGCGCATCCTGACAATAAGGAATTCAGCAACCGGCAAATAAACCTGTTCAACCAAACCGTTCAGGAACTGGAGAAAATCATAGGCAAAATCGTTCCTTTCAAGCATATGGCCAATACCGGCGCAATATATGCGCATCCCGATTCCTATAACAATCTGGTCAGAGTCGGAGGGCTGATTTACGGCGTGGATCCCGGCTCCGTTACCAAAACCGGCGGCGTGTTTAATCCTATCATGTCATTGAAGTCGCAGATTACATTCATAAAAATAGTGCCGCCGGGAACGTCAGTCGGCTATAACAGGTCTTTCGTAACGGCTAAGCGCACTAAAATTGCCACGATACCA
>JAZDFB010000159.1:0-14125 GCA_043808305.1 Planctomycetota bacterium
CGCGTATATTCATCAGTAATGCGTGCCTGTCCGTGTCCAAACCCACTCTAACCGACGCCCGGCTCAAGCAGCCGACCCACATCGGGCGTATGGCATTTTTAACTCCTAAAAGCATATGCAAGCCTACAAATATATCAAAACGCCTCCGAAGCAATATCCCGGCTAACCGGATTTCTTCTACCAAATACTTGATATTCATCGGCAACGCCAACAGGTTTTTCCTGCGGTAAGTATACAACTCGCGGAAAGACAGGAGCTCATCAATATAAGGCGCCCCGCGGACCGCCTCGGCTCCCGGTTCTTCAGCCAACAATGTGATGCGCGCATTGGGAAAATGCGCTTTTAGTGCCCTGAGCGCAGGCGTGGCCGTAACCACATCGCCGATACCGCCTAATCTTAATACTAAGATGGATTTAATCTTTTCCGGTATTATTCTATTGTTCATTCTGTTATCCAAGCTATGCCAATAAGCAGACACGCCATTGCCAGCAGGTGCCAACTCAATCCTGTCCGGGACCGCTCTTGCTCCTTGCTATCCGAAAACCCCTGCGTAATATCATCTCTGGCCTGGCCGGCATTATCCGATTCCTTTTCACCGTAAATCGCCCCCGGGCCCGGCCCCGGCATCTCGTTTCTTATTTTATTTACCAGGTTAGCCCAGAATATCGGGAAGGAAGGCATCAACGCCCAGTTGCTATCCTGATTCCATTCTACATCAAATCCGATTATCAGGCAATACTTTCCATCCTTGAGAAATTCGCCCGCGATAATGTCGTCCTTGCTTTTCACCAAAGTCCTGAAATGGGCCCGGTCATTTATCATCAACCGCGCCGCGCTTTTGGCGTAGATATTATCAAGGTTGACCTGCGTAAACAACGGCGAGGTTTCATCGCTTATCGATAAACCGGTCGGCGTAATTGCCCCGGCCACGGCAAATACTGACGCCAATTCACTTGCGGCGCCTTTGATATCCGGCGGGTTTATCAGCACGCTCCGCTTGGGCAATGTTTCCGGCACAAGATTATTAAATACATACAAATCATATCCGCCCATCTCCGAAGCCGGGAACACGGCGTCTTTATCATAATTAATATGATTCACCTGGCCGGCGCCGTTAACGGCCTCCAAAGCCTTCAATACCGCCTGATTCTTGGTTCCGATAAAACATACCTTCAGTCCTTTTTCACCGGCCTGCACCAGCGCTTCATTATCGCACATCAGCTCATCGCTAATATTAATCCTTATCTTATAAATCTTCTGATCAGCCGGAACGCCCGGGAATACTAACGGATATCTGCCCCCGGCCGGGACATTTACCTCAACGCTGTTAATCATTTTGCCTTCATTATCATACAGCTCCGCCGGGAACCCGGCGGCAACCCCGGAATAATTCCTGACCATGGCGAATATGTCAACCATCCCCGGCTTACCCGGCGACGGCGAGGCGTTGGCCTGAATTATCGCCTTGTTATTGGAAGGCGCTCCAACCAGGATAAACAACCGGCTCGCCGGCAACAGGCCGAGCGCCTCATCCGGCGGCATTTTATCGGAGCAGATAATTAAAACCAGGCCGCCTTTCTTATTCTCCGCGGTAATCGACGGCGCCACTTGTTTTATTAAACTATCAAAATCACCGCCTGTCCCGGATAATTTTATATCCTTTAAGTATTTAACGGCTGATTGCTTATCCAGGCCGTTAACAGCGCCCTGCAAATGGATTATGGAAACCGTATCGCGTTGGCTTAACCGGCCCAGCGCCGCTTCAATCTTATCTTGGGCAACGCTCAACCTGGTCCGGCCGGTATCGGATACAAAACTGCCCATGCTGATGGAGTTATCCATCAGGATAATAACGCGCCTTGGAACTGTCCGAGCCACATAAATAGCCGGCTGTGCCAGCGCCAGCACCAGCAGGACGGCAAACAGCACATAGCAGAGCATCGACAGAATTAACTGCCAGCGCCGCCTGGCCGGAGACTCGGCATCGGGCAGTTTGCGCCAGAGGATGACACTGCTCACCAAAAGGTGCATCGGCCGCTTATACCGCCAGACCAACCAGGCCACCAGCGGCACAACCAGCCATCCCAACAGCCATAACGGAGCGCCCAGCGCCATAAATCACCTCAATAGCCCGCCCGCCTTCAGGAAGTTTATCACCATCTCCTCCAACGGCGTCGCCGTCCGGACGTAGAAATACTGTATATTATGCTGGCGGCAGAACCCTTTCCACTCATCCGAGTATCCGGCCAGCCGTTTCTGGTAAGCGTTTTTCACCGACTTATCCATCTTCATCAACCGCGTCTCGCCCGTCTCGGCATCGTGCAGGATTACCTCTCCGCCGAATGCCGGATTCGCCTCCGGTTCCGCCACCAGATGCATCACATTAACCTGGAACCCGCGCTTGACAAACCTGATAAGCATATCATGCGCCGGCTGTGAATCATCTTCCAGCAGGTCCGACACCAATATAAGCAAACCCTTCCGGGACAGCGGTTTATCCATCTGCTTCAAAGCCGCGCCGATATCCGTCTGTCCGGCCACGGGCTGTTTACCGACAAAACCCATCAGGTTTGACAAATCCTTATTGCTCCTGAATACCGGCGATAAAGCTATCCGCTTGTCCGGCCCCGGGAACGACCCCACCATGATGTCTCCGCCCAGGACCAGGCCGGCATATCCTATAACCACCGCCAGCTGGCGGGCATAAACGGTCTTGGCGCGCATCGACTCAGAACTGTCCATCAACACATAGACCGGCCGGGACTGCTCGCTGGCGAACTCTTTAATGTAAAGCTTCTCGGTCCGGCCGAACAGGTTCCAATCTATATATCTTATCTCATCCCCGGCCGAATAGCCCCGGTGGTCCAGGAACTCCAACCGGCCGCCCTTCTGGCGGGACACCCGCTCACCGGCCGTGCCGGCCATCAGCACCTTCTTCAGCATCTGCTTTATGGCCTCCAGCCGCTTCAG
Source organism: Planctomycetota bacterium (assembly GCA_043808305.1). Lineage (GTDB taxonomy): Bacteria > Planctomycetota > MHYJ01 > JACQXL01 > JACQXL01 > JBBAAP01. Next base: position 2,971 of record JAZDFB010000159.1, read on the forward strand.
GAACACTTTATCAAACGGTTCTTCTTTCACAATCTCCAATAATAGTATTCGGCCCGTAAATTGTCAATTTATGCGACTCATAATCCGGCCTATGGCGATTTAGGCAGATTTCTCATTATTTCCTTGACATTATTTCAAATATTCGTTTAATTGCGCCCTATGCCATTAACGTTAGAAAAGAAGAAAGATGTAGTAACAAAATACCAGGTGCACAAGAACGACACCGGCTCGCCAGAAGTCCAGGTAGCTATCTGGACGGAGTGGATAAATGAACTGACCGAGCATTTTAAGCGCCACCCCAAGGATAATAACTCCCGCCGCGGGCTCCTCGTGATTATCGGTAAGCGTTCGGCACTCCTTAAATACCTGTCCAAGCAGAATCCGGACAGGTATCAGAAGCTGATTAAACAGCTCGGTATCAGAAAATAATGTGGATGATTTGAGTAGGCTCGGATATTATCAAACCTTGTTTATTAAAATAACAAATAATATTCGGCTTCCCTCCACAGGCGACTGCCCGTCCGACCGGCGGGCATCGGCCTCAGGCTGGAACCAGCTTACCAATCAAAAAAGAAAGATGGCGTCATAAAGGCGCCATGGCGCCTCGGCGCCAGAGGATTTAGTTATGCACCCATTTAAAGTAACCACGGAACTGGACGGCAAGAAATTCACCTTTGAAACCGGCCACTTAGCCCAGATGGCCAACGGCGCCGCCTTGGTCACTTACGGCGACTCGGTCACACTGTCCACGGCAGTCATCGGCGAACCCCGCGAATCCAGCGGCTTCGGCGACGACGATATGCTTCCCCTGACCGTCGATTACCGGGAAAAAACATCGGCCGCCGGCCGTATACCCGGCGGGTTCTTCAAGCGCGAAGGACGCCCCACCACCAAGGAAATCCTGACCATGCGAATGATTGACCGCCCGGTCAGGCCGCTCTTCCCCAAGGGATTCTCCAAGGAAATATTGATTATGGCTATGGTCCTCTCGGCCGACAAAGACCACGACCCATCGATTCTGGCTATGAACGGCGCGTCACTGGCATTGTGCATCGCCAACGTCGGGTTCAAAGGACCCATCGGCGCCGTCCGGGTCGGCCAGGCCAACGACAAATTCATACTTAATCCCTCATACGAAGAAACCAAAAACGGCCGCCTGGAACTGGTCATCGCCGGCTCGGCTGACTCGGTTATGATGGTCGAAGGTTGCGCCAAAGAAGTCTCCGAAGACACCCTCATCCAGGCCATTCTCTTCGGGCACGGATATATCAAGAAAATAGTCACCGCCCAGCAGGAAATCCTCAAGCTTATGGGCATCAAGCCCGTCGAACAGCCCGCGGAAAAAACGGACGAATCGCTGGCCAAGCTGGCCAAGGCCATCGCCAAGGAATCATCCGCTGAGCTGGAGAAGCGCATCCTGATAAAGGCCAAACACGAACGCCGCGACGCCATCAAAGAGCTCAAGGAACAAGTCAAAGAACGCTACCTCAAGGACGCCGCAGACGACAAGAAAGACGAGCTGTCCAAACAGATAAGCACCGTCTTCAAGCAGATGGAACACGAAATCGTCCGCCGGCTGGCATTAGCCGGCAAGCGCATGGACGGGCGCGGGCTCAAGGACATCCGCCAGATATCCGGAATGGTCGGTTTCCTGCCCCGGACACACGGCTCGGCGCTGTTCAACCGCGGCGAAACACAAGCCGTGGTCACCACCACGCTCGGCTCGTCCGATGACGGACAGCTTATCGAAGGCCTGGCCGACGAATACACCAAGCGGTTTATGCTCGACTACAACTTCCCGCCGTTCTCCACCGGCGAAATCAAGCGCCTGGGCGGACCCGGCCGCCGGGAAATCGGGCACGGCAACCTGGCTGAACACGCTATCGAACCTATGTTGCCGGACTTCCTGGACTTCCCTTACACCATCCGCGTAGTTTCCGACATATTACAGTCCAACGGTTCATCCTCGATGGCCACCGTCTGCGGCAGTTCGCTCTGCCTGATGGACGCCGGCATACCCATCAAAAAACCCGTTTCCGGCATCGCCATGGGGCTTATCAGCGAACCCGGCAAAATCGCCATACTCTCCGACATCCTCGGCAACGAGGATAAGCACGGCGATATGGACTTCAAAGTAGCCGGCACCAAGGACGGCATCACCGCGGTCCAGATGGATATCAAGATAGACGGCCTGACGCCCGACATAATGGCGCAGGCGCTGGCCCAGGCAAAGGAAGGCCGGATGCATATTATGTCCAAGATGATGGAGATAATCTCGACCCCCAGGGCCGATATCGCCGCATCCGCGCCGCGAGTGCTCAAGATTAAGATAGACCCCGAAAAAATCGGCCTGATTATCGGCCCGGGCGGAAAGAACATAAAGAAGCTCGAAGCCGACACCAAGGCCAACGTTGAGATAGAACAGGACGGCACCATCCTGATTTACGCCGAAGACCTGTCCATGGCCGAAGCGGCCCGCAACATCATCGCCAATATGACGGCCGAACCGGAAATCGGCAAGGTCTACGAAGGCGTAGTCACCGGCATCAAGGATTTCGGCGCATTCGTGGAAATCATACCCGGCCGCGACGGTATGGTCCATATATCAGAACTCTCGCGCGGATTCGTCAAATCGGTCAGCGACGTCCTTAAGATGGGCGACAAAATAAAGGTCAAGCTCATCAGCATCGATGACACCGGCCGGATTAAACTCAGCCGCAAGGAACTGCTTCCGCCGCTGGCTCCGGGAGAAGCAAATCCGGACGCCGAACCGCCCCAATCGCCGTCAGGCGGATTCCGCCCGCGCCGATAGGCGGCAGTAACTAATCCCCGCCAAAGGCGGGTCAGCATCTGGCTGATAACAGCCGGCTATAAAACCAGAGGCTTGGCAACGACCGCGGACCGGGATTCAGAAGGTAAATCGAACTCGGCTGTTTAATTTACCACGAAAACACGAAAGGGGGAAAGCGCTAAATTTTGTGTTTTTATAGTTTCGTGCCTTCGTGGTAAGATTGAAAATCAGTGATTTCAGTGGTTCAGTGGTTGTATTTGGCGTATCCCGATTGACTCTTTAGACTCTATAAACTCTTTAGACTCTATAAACTACTAAACTATCTATGGCTCATAAATTCATCAACGCACTCAAGGAAGGCGACAGCGTCCGGGACATCTACCTGGTCTCCGACAAACAGCTCCGCAAGACCAAAGCCGGCGCCTCGTTCCTGGTCATCGAACTGACCGACCGGAGCGGCCGCATCAAAGGAATGGTTTGGGACAAGGCCGACGAGTTCAACCGCCGCTGTAAAACCGGCGACCTGATAAACTGCCAGGCGCTGGTCGAACCCTACCAGAACGAACTCCAGCTCAAGATATACAACCTCGACGCCGACGTCCCGCCGGACGTGGACCGGTCCCACTACCTGGCCCATACCGGCAAGGATATCCAGCTCCTGATGGAAGAATTACAGAACATCCTGGCTGGCGTCAAAGAACCCTGTTTCGCCGAGCTGATAAAATCATTTATGGATGACAAACAGTTTGTCGAGCAATTAAAGAACTCCCCGGCCGCCGTAGAGTTCCACCACAACTACATCGGAGGACTGCTCGAACACACCGTCAACCTGCTCCAGCTGGCCGTCCAGATAAGCCCCTGCTACCAAAAAATTATCGATACCGACCTGCTCCTGACCGGGGCATTCCTGCACGACATCGGCAAGACCCGCGAATACGAAATCCAGCTGGCGCCCAGGATAACCGACCAGGGCTACCTGCTCGGCCATACCGTCATCGGCGTATCGATGATTGAAGAGCGTGCCAGGAACATCAAGGACTTCCCGGCCGAACGGCTGACGCTCCTCAAGCACCTGATAAGCAGCCACCACGGCCAGCACGAATTCGGCGCGCCGGTCCTGCCTATGACCCCCGAAGCCCTGATGCTCCACTACATAGACAATCTGGACGCCCGGCTGGGCGAATACCAGGCATTGGCCGAAAAAGCCGACCCCAACGCCAACTGGACCGAACGCTCCCGTTCCCAGGAGCGGAAATTCTACAAACCAAACAAGAATAAAACCACGTAAAACCACTGCTTTTATTTCACCACTGGCGCCGGATACACTAACATCTGGTTAAACAATGACAATAGCGCAGCCCAAGTAAGCAGTGTTCTAATCGTGGGAGTAATGTTGCCAGATAACGATTTGCGAATGATTTAAAACCTCTTATACGCCCCATCCCATACCCCAAACCACGCATCTTCCTTGGAAAAAACGACTAATTTAGAGATAATGCATGCCATTTTAAGCGGTCAAGATACGCTTAACAAAGACAGCATTGTCTGTGCCTATAGTTAAAGCGTCGGTTATTAACAATGGTTTGCCTGAAGAATACATACCGCCAAAAATTTATGCAAACTCGTAGACTGGTGTTTCAATCTTTCTTGCCGGCTTACGATGTTCCCAGATAATCTTCTGAAGATGGTCTACGGTTTCCGGCTCAAACAGCCGCTCGCCGCACTGCTGGCAGATATTCGCCGGCACATGTTCAACAATAATCCAATTGCCCTCATAAAAAAGCGTGTAACTCACAAGTTGTTTTTCAACCGTGCTGCCACATAAATCGCATTTCATAGTAATTACCTCCGTATCTTAAAATCTATCCATTCTTTCGGGGCAGGGTCATATAGAGTTATGATTTTAATCTTTGGCCGTGTCGGATAAGAGCATTGAACATGCAAATACCTTCCATTTTTAGTCCAGCCCGAAATCAAACAACTCGGCCCGTATTTATCATCAGGATAATCCTCTATAATCTCACCGCTTCCAATTACCTCATGCATTTCCTGCCGGGTTATTTTTCTAATAATGCTTTGGTCAACCGCGTGAATACTAAACTCGTATCTTTGCTCCTCAATAATAGCTTTCTTTATTTCTTCTATCATTTTATATATCATCATATTAAATCTCCGAATTAAGTCAATTAAAATCTTTAGAATACCTCGCCTCTGTACTTTTCCCTGGGTGATACCTCTGATGGGTCTTTTTCAGGTCGGTTATGGTCAGCAGGCAGAGCTGCCATGTGGCGGAAACGTGGTAATAAAACCCCAAAACGTGGTAATAAACGTGGTAATAACTAATTTGGCGCGCCGGTCCTGCCAATGACCCCCGAAGCCCTGATGCTCCACTACATAGACAATCTGGACGCCCGGCTGGGCGAATACCAGGCATTGGCCGAAAAAGCCGACCCCAACGCCAACTGGACCGAACGCTCCCGCTCACAGGAGCGGAAATTCTACAAAAAGAACAATTCCAAGTAATCTATCCCGGGTAAACTTAGCGAATCTATCCGTGGTTACAGCCTAATCTGCTAAATCAGCGGTTTCGTGGCTGCAATCCTTGACTTCTTTTATAAGCGAGCTATAGTATATTGGTAGCCCAAGAGAACAGGGGTAAACTCCGGGATGAAATGAGGTTGTGGCGGCACGAGGAAAGTCAAGCGTTCCCTTATTCGTTGACAGGATTAGTCAATTTACTAATATGCAGGTATATGACAACAAAGGTTAAGGCCAAACCGAGGAAAAAATTATTACAGGTAAAAGAAGGGCTTGCGATTTACGCCCCCACAATACCCATAAAACAACAAGATGTTATACAAGAAATTGATAATCTCGACTTTAAATTATCGCATCACTTTTATAATAAATTCTTATCCCAATCAGTATTGACACGCCAACATGTTAGCTTTCAGGCGAATAAAAAAAGGAATGCTTATCGTTGGTATAAATTCAAGGAGGCGTTTTCCGCTTCTTTGGTAGAATATTTATTGCCGAAGTATCACATTACCTCCGGAAAAATACTTGACCCATTTGCGGGAAGTGGAACAGCTCTATTTACAGCAAGTCAAATGGGGTTAGATGCTGATGGCATTGAGTTAATACCTGTTTGTCACCAGATTATTGCTGCCAGAAAGCATTTGGAAAATAAACTATCAGCCAAAGACCTTGAGATTCTTAACCATTGGGCAACTGAGAAACCCTGGGCAAAATCAGGAAAAACGGCCTCGCTAAATAAAATAAAAATTACCAGCGGTGCATATTCGGAGGTTACAGTTGATGCTATTGAGCGATATCTAACCGCACTAACAAAAGAAGAAAAGAAGATACGAACTATTCTTCAATTCGCATTATTATGCGTTTTGGAATCAATTAGCTTTACCCGCAAAGACGGGCAATGCCTCCGTTGGGATATGCGGTCGGGTCGCAAACAGGGCAATAAACCGTTTAATAAAGGCAATATCCCCGATTTTAATCAGGCTATCTGCTCTAAAATCAGGGAAATCATTAATGATACTGGTGCAGATGAGCAAAGCTCTTTATTTGCCAAGAAGATCAATCGCGGAAATGTTAATTTGTTACACGGTTCTTGTTTAGAAGTCCTGCCAAAACTACCAAAAAATTCATATAATGCGATTATTACTTCTCCCCCATATTGCAATCGTTATGACTATACGCGAACTTATGCATTAGAATTAGCTTTACTCGGCATAACCGAACAAGAAATCCGTGATTTAAGACAGCAAATGCTGAGTTGCACGGTAGAAAACCGCGCCAAAGACCTATTGCTGATTAACCCACAATGGGCTCAGGCCATAGAAGCCGCGGACCAACAGGAATTACTGCAATCCATACTAAGTTATCTGGAGAACCAGAATAAAATAGGCGCGCTTAATAATACCGGAATACCCAGAATGATTCGGGGCTACTTCTATGAAATGGCTTGTGTTATCAGCGAATGCTCGCGCGTCTTAAAACCAAATTCCTTAATGTTTATGGTAAATGATAATGTGCGTTATGCCGGGGTAAGCATATCTGTAGATATGATATTATCCAATATTGCAGAAGAATTGGGATTTAAGGTTGAAAATATCCTGGTTTTGCCAAACGGTAAGGGCAATAGCAGTCAACAAATGGGCAAGCACGGACGTGTTTCTTTACGAAAATGTATTTATGTATGGAGGAAAATCTAATGTCATTGAATAAACCCTATCGTAAACATTTATCATCGAGTAAAGACCTGGTCACTCCTTACGAAGCAACACGTGCCGGATTTGTATCTCTGGCGTTGGAAAGGAATCGTCGTGCTACGCCCTTTATTGAACAAGCCCGGTCATTGAAATCATTCGCATCTATCGCACAAACGCCGAAAGAACTGCTCAAGATTAAAGAAATTTATCCGGCATTAATGTGTGCGGCTGGTTTGTCGGACAAGGCGTGCAGTCATCTGGAAGCTAAGGATAAAACAGAAGCGATAAATGGGCTAATAAAAAATTTCCTTGAGCCGGCCGGGGCGAATTTTGTGGAAGAACTTGTTTACAGATTCCTCTTAACCAAAGGCGATACATTAGGTGGTAGTATGCGTAATGTGGGCGGCATACTTGCGCAGAGGAAATTTGCCCGCGCCATTATCTCGGCCCTTTCCATTAACAATATACCTTACTATTGGCTTAGTTCTAAAAGCAATAACTGGATTAAGGCAAGCAATGAAGATGCCGATATCGAACTATTCCTCAGGGGAATTAGCTGGAAACACGACGGCGGGAATAAAACCGCTATTTTTAACCTGACCGTGCCGGCAGTAAAAAATAACATTGATTTCTGCCTTTTGAATTGCGCTTATAAAAATGTTTCAATCGCCTATAAAAAGTCAGAGTTATATATTTCCTGTGGTGAGTTAAAAGGAGGCATAGACCCGGCAGGAGCGGACGAACACTGGAAAACAGCCCATACGGCACTATCAAGAATCCGTAAAGCATTTTCCAAAAAGCCTCTGCGTTTACAGACATTCTTTATCGGAGCAGCGATAGAAAAGAAAATGGCCGGGGAAATATGGGAACAGTTAAAAGATGGAACACTAACCAACGCCGCTAATTTGACTAATCAGGACCAAGTTAATTCATTGTGTAATTGGCTGATTAAGTTATAGGAAAAGAGAATCATTCCCAATATTCAAAAAAGGAGAAATAATAATATGGTAAACAAAGCTATATTACCTGATGGCAACAATTCAGATTTTGTCACTAAAGGAAAAACAGTTGAAAACATTGACGTTAGGATTAGTTATAAAATTATTTCTTTATTCTCCGAAGGACTTTATAGAAGTCCAAACAAAGCAATTGAAGAATTAGTGGCTAATTCGTTTGATGCAGGTGCTACAAAAGTTCATGTGGTGATGTCGCCAGATTTCGGTGACCCCAAGGCAACAATAGCGGTAATTGATAATGGTATTGGAATGGATAAAGGGGGATTAAATCAGCATTGGCTGATAGGGGTAAGCAATAAGCGAGACCCTAGCTTTGAATCTCCAAAAGGCCGAAAACAAATCGGTAAATTTGGCATAGGAAAGCTTGCTACTTATGTGCTATCAACTTATCTAACTCATATTTCAAAGATAAATGGAAAATATTACGCGACCACTATGGATTACAGTCTAATTCCACCAACTGAAAAAAGCAGCATTACAATAGAAGAAAAAATACAAATCCCCTTACGAGAACTAACAGAAGAAGAAGCGAAAGAAGTATTGGCCCCATGGTTACAGGGAAACAAACCTGGATTTAAAAACATTGCTCTCTTCGGAGAAAAATCTGAGCAAAGCTGGACAATCGCAATCATGTCCGGGCTTAAACCTATCGCTACAGAAATTCAAAGGGGGAGATTAAGTTGGGTACTACAAACTGCTATGCCTCTTCGAGATGATTTCAATCTTTATCTTGATGGTAATGAAATAGCACCATCCAAACTTAAGGATAAAAAAATAAAAGCTTGGGTCTTGGGGCGTGATTTAAAAGAGGTTCCCAGTCCAGCCCCTGATGATCTGCAAGTAACAGAGGATACCTCAAGAGACAAAAAATCTATGCATTATTATGGACTAACAGACACGCAATTGGGACGAGTAACTGGCTATGTAGAATTATATGAAGACTTATTAACAGTTGGTAAGTCTGGAGAAATAGGAAGAAGTCATGGCTTTTTTGTATATGTGATGGATAGGTTGATTAATATTGACGATGAGTATTTTGGCATAGATAGTAATCTATTGCGCCACGGAACATTTGCTCGCTTTAGAATGATTGTGCATATTGACCGGTTAGACGAAGGATTGCGTTCTTCCAGAGAATCAATACAGGAAGGTCCCTTAATTGAAAAGGCTCGTAATATTTTACGAGGTGTTTTTGTTCATGTCCGAGCAGAACACGAAAAAATTGAGAAAGCTGAAGCACCTGGGGTACAAAGTACTAGTCGTATTGCAGACAGTCCTAACAGTCTTACGCGACAGCCACTTATTGAATTAGTTAATAGTGCTTTTAACCAGAAATATTCTCCACGGTATACTACCTATCCACTAAATTTATCACCAACGCAAAAAATAGATTTCATTACTAGGTTGAAGAAAAAAGCAGAAGAGTCAGAGGGTTTAGTTAGCGAAATCAAGCTGGTCGACGAATTGTCACAAGGTCGAGGTATTACAGTATTTAATATTGAAACCGGAACCCTTGCCATAAATACCCTGCATCCATTCGTTGCGCACTACCTTGACGAATATGACCATAGGGCGAAAAATATACCATTAGAATTAATGGCCATGTCTGAAGTTTTACTCGAAGCACATTTGGTTGAATTAGGATTAGATGCTTCAATTATAGCAGATGTTTTATCTAAACGTGACGAGCTACTAAGATGCCTTTCTCGCTCAACAGGAAAACGCAATGCTTATCATATTTCTTCTGCACTTTCTGATGCAGCCACCGATAAGGATAAATTAGAAATAGAGGTGGTAGCCGCATTTGATAGTATTGGATTTAGTAATGTAGTTAGGATAGGTAAATCCGGCAAACCTGATGGGTATGCTGAAGCGCATTTATCTGGCACTGCCGACGGGAAAATTCAGTCGTATAAAATTACTCTTGAGGCTAAAACTAAAGAAAAACCAAATACTAAGGTTAGTGCTAAAACAGTTGGTATTTCAACAATTGCGCGTCAACGCAATGATTTTAATGCTAATTATGCGATTGTAGTTGGGCCTGATTTTCCAACAACGGAACTTGAAAAATCAGCTCTTGCTAAAGAAATAAAAGATGATAGGGATAAAAATCCAGGGAAAGGCATAACGCTTATTCGCATAGAGGATATGGCCAGACTTGTTCGTTTAATTCCAGCAAAACGAGTTGGATTGCATCGGCTTCGAGAGTTATTTGATAAGTGCAGTATCCCTGAAGAATCTAAGGCATGGATTGAGAATCTTACAAAAGAAAAAATGGATAAACCTCCTTATAAAGAATTATTAGATTCTATCTGGAGTGAACAACGTGATATGCCGGGACAGGCGATACAGTATGCAAATGTTGAAACTCGCCTTCGACTTGATAAAAAAATATCCTTAGCAAGAGTAGAAGTTGAGGAATTATGTAAGGCTTTATCAAAAATGGCACCTGGCTTTATCTGTGCACGTCAATCTACAGTTGAACTAAATCAACAGCCGAGCAAAATACTCGAATCGATAAGCTCAACTATAAAGCTATACCCCGAAGATGAGCAAAAAACTATAGCATTACCTTCGTAATCTCGATAATATATGATAATGCTTGACCAAGTTAAGTTTCATCCTGTACATCCGTTCCCTGCCAGAATGGCACCATCTATTGTTCTTGATGAATTACCCATCGCCGATAAAAGGCCTCTTCGTGTTCTTGATCCAATGGTTGGTTCAGGAACAGTTCCTGTTGCTGCTCGTTATCGAGGGCATTTGGCATATGGATTTGATACAGATCCTCTATCATTGCTTATTGCGAACACGTGGTGTTCAGACATTAATTCAAGATTTGTGTTATTAAATGCTGAAAAAGTATTTATTAACGCATGTAAATATTACAAGGCCACATCTCAAAAAGAAGCTTATCCCTTTGGATGTGATGATGAAACAAAAAATTTTATTCGTTACTGGTTTGATGTAACTAATCGGCGACAGTTACGCGCATTATCTGATGCTATAAAGGAAATCACAAGTTCCTCAATAAGAAAAATATTATGGTGTGCTTTCTCGCGACTTATTATTGCGAAAACACAAGGAGCATCTTGGGCAATGGATTTATCACATAGTCG
>JAZDFB010000160.1:0-11821 GCA_043808305.1 Planctomycetota bacterium
ATTAGTTTGAGATATTGAAATGGCCGTAACTATAAGTCCTGAAGGCGAGGTTGGTGTTAACCGTGTTGCATAATGACCGGATGAATCGGATGATACAGCGGTTTTTCGGGTGATGTCGTCTTGGGAAAAATTTTCCCTGCCCGAGTCGGATTTTGTATTTTCATGTTGAATTGGCGCAGAGGGCTGAGATGGGTTGACAAATTTCCCTTTATCCGATTTTTTTCCGTTGTTAGCAATATAAATAAGCGCCGCAATTATAGAAATTATCAAAATGGATAGAATGACAAAATATTTCATCGTTATTCATCCTCTGTGCTGAAATTCACTTTATCAGTTTCTGCCACTCCGCTATCTGTTGTTTCATCCGGGCGGCCGAGGGGTGATTCGGCGCAGATTCGCCCCGCCTTAATCCGCTTTATCCGCTTACCTAACCTCTGCGCTCTTTGCGGAGTCGCAACGGAGCCCCAAACGAAGCATCGGGGCGGTGAAATATTTATTTTCTTCTTACTCTCTGTGTCCTCTGTGGCTAATTACACAGTGAATCTTATCTCAGGAACTTGCCCATCATTGATTTGGGCATCTTGCCTATATTTTTCATCATCTTCTGCATCTCGGTGAATTGTTTTAGGAGTGAGTTAATCTCGGCCACGCTGGTGCCGCTGCCCTTGGATATGCGGAGTTTGCGCTTGCCGTCTATGATGTCCGGCTCGGTCCGCTCCAGAGGGGTCATTGACTGGATTATCGCCTCTATCCGCTTTAACTGCTTGTCATCCATATCGACATTCTTGAGCGCCCCGCCGATGCCCGGTATCATTGCCAGCATATCCTTCAGCGAACCCATCTTCTTTATCTGCTGGAGCTGGTCCAGGAAGTCCTGGAGGTCCAGCTTATTTTTGAGCATCTTTTCCTGGAGTTTCTTTGCCTTGTCCTCGTCCATCACGGACTGGGCCTTTTCCACCAGCGATATGACGTCGCCCATGCCCAGGATGCGCGATGCCATCCGGTCCGGGTGGAATTCCTCAAAGTTATCCGGTTTTTCGCCGATGCCCACGAACTTGATGGGCTTGCCGGTAACCGCTTTGATAGACAGCGCCGCGCCGCCCCGGGCATCGCCGTCCAGTTTGGTCAGAATGACGCCGCTCAAGGGCGACTGCTCGTCAAATGACTTGGCGCTGTTGACCGCGTCCTGGCCGGTCATAGCGTCGGCTACCAGGAAAATATGGTGCGGCTGGGTCCGGCGGATAATCTCCTTCAGCTCGTCCATCAGTTCCTGGTTGATATGCAGGCGTCCGGCCGTGTCGAGTATGACCACGTCCAGGTTATTGGCATTGGCAAATTTTATGGATTGGGCGCAGATGCGCGGCGGCGGGCCCATGGCCTCGGAATAGACCGGGATATTGAGCTGTTTGCCCAGCGCTTGTAACTGCTCTACCGCGGCCGGGCGCTGGATATCGGCGGCCACCAGCAACGGCCGTTTGCCTTTCTTGGACAGGAACCGGGCCAACTTGGCGCAGGTAGTGGTCTTGCCGCAACCCTGCAGCCCAATCATCATAATAACGGTCGGCGGCTGTGAAGCGAAATGGACGCTTGAATCCACCGGCCCCATAAGAGTAACCAGCTCGTCGTGGACTATCTTGATAATCTGCTGCGCCGGCGCGATGCTCTGGATAACGTCCTGCCCGATTGCCCGCTTGGTAACCCGGTCAATAAAGTCCTTGACGACCTTGTAATTGACATCAGCTTCCAGGAGCGCCATCCGGACCTCGCGCAGACCGTCCTGGATATTCTTCTCCGTCAGCTTGCCCCGGCCGGCCAGCTTGCGGAACGCGGCTTGGAGTTTTTCGGTTATTGCATCAAACATAGTTTAGTTAGTATGTAGTATAAAGTATATAGTATAAAGGGTTTAGTATTGTTCGGCAGAACGAGTAAAACCGTTTAACATCCGGCCGACTTCGTCCGACATACCCCACATCTCATCATAGTTAGCAGTAAACTTTAAATCATTAGCCAGGATAAAATAATATCGCAGTTCTTCCAAAGAGCCCTGGGCGATGTTATAGAATTTTATTTTGTCGGCTTTCCCTCTTTTCTTAAATCCCTCAACGATATTAGCGGGAACGGAAACAGCGGCCCGGCGCATTTGTGAAACTAAACCAAATTTCTCATCAGATGGGAAACTCATTGTTATCGCATAAACTCTCAGAACTAACTGATGTGCTTTTTGCCACACCGTTAACTGTCTAAAATCTTCAATCTTAATCATATCCCCTCCTTCCGCGCTCCCTACATACTATATACTACATACTATATACTCTGCCACCTACTCCTCCACCGCCACCTTATCCGATACTCGTTTAATATTGGCACCTAAGGCAATCAGCTTCTGCTCTATTTTCTCGTACCCGCGGTCGATATGATAGACGCGCTGGACCTCGGTAGTGCCTTTGGCGACCATGGCGGCCAGGACTAGGGCGGCCGATGCCCTGAGGTCCGATGCCATAACCGGCGCGCCGAGCAATTGTTTTACGCCCTGGATGATGGAATAAGCCGCTTCTTTGCGAATCCGAGCGCCCATGCGGTTGAGCTCAGCCACGTGCATAAACCGGTCCGGGTATATCTTTTCGGTGATAATACTGATGCCATCCGCCAGAGATAACAGAACCATCGCCTGAGCCTGCATATCGGTCGGGAAGCCCGGATATGGCAATGTCGCCACATCTATCGGTTTGATATACTTGGCCCGGGACACACGACACTCGGTATCGGATACCTTGTTGACGCTGACACCCATATCCTTGAACTTATACAGCACGGCTACCAGGTGGTCCAGCCGGCAGTTTTTTATATGAACATTATCGCCTAATAAAGCGCCGGCCGCGATGAACGTGCCGGTCTCTATCCGGTCGGGAATGACTTTATAGGTTGTGCCTTTTAGCGACTTGACGCCTTCTATCTCCAGGCGGTGCGTGCCGATGCCTTTAATCTTGGCGCCCATCTTAACCAGGAAGTTGGACAGGTCCTGGACCTCCGGCTCGCAGGCGGCGTTTTCGATAACGGTTCTGCCTTTAGCCAAAACGGCCGCCATCAGGACGTTGGCCGTGCCGGTGACAGTTGAGCCGAACGTGCCGCCCAGATACATCTCGCATCCGATGAGTTTATCGGCCTTGCCGATAAGATATCCGTGATCATAGTCAATGGCGGCGCCGAGCATCTTCAACCCCTTTTCGTGCAGGTCAATGGGCCGGACTCCTATGACGCAGCCGCCGGGCAGGGACACCTTGGCATAGCGGCGCTTGCCGATGAGCGGGCCAAGCACGCAGAATGACGCCCGCATCGTCTTGACCAGCTCGTAACGCGCCACGGAGTTGGATTCGTTAACCACTTCGGTTACGATATCGCCGTTGGGCTGTCGTGCCGCGTTCATACCCAGCTCGCGCAGGATTTTGCAGAGGGTTTCCACATCGGAAAGCAACGGCACGCCCTTGATGGTGCATTTGCCTTCGGGTAGCAGCGTTGCGGCCAGGATGGGCAAAGCCGCGTTCTTGGAACCGCTGATAGTCACCGTACCCTTAAGGGGTGAACCGCCTTTGATTATAAATTTGTCCATAAATTTTCTCCAGTATATAGTAGGTAGAATATAGTATATAGGAACTACCCTACCTGCTACCTGCTACATTCTTTTGGCTATGATAACTCTTTCTATATTATTATAATCTTTTATAGATCGGATATTATCAAAATATCCACTCTTGGCAACTAATTCTTTGATTAGTTTGGATTTATTATAACTCATCTCCAGAATGACATAACCTCCAAGCTTGAGATACCTCGGAGCTGATGAGATAATGGTTTTATAAAATGACAGTCCATTCCCGGGGGCAAATAATGCTTCTTTAGGCTCATATTTACGAACGCCCGGACCTAATATGCAGCTCTCTGAATAAGCAACATACGGCGGATTAGAGACGATAATGTCAACTTTGCCTTCAAGATGATAATTCCGAAACGCGTTAAATAGGTCACCTTTGCAAAAGGTAATAAATCTTGAAACCTTATGTTTACGGGCATTAAGATGGGCAATGGACAGCGCTTTGAGCGAAATATCAGATGCAAATATCCTGATGTTTTGCGCCTTTGTGTGCTTGGCTATAGATACGGCAATATTCCCTGAGCCGGTGCCGATATCCATAACCACCGGATGGGCAATTGTTTTCAGCGCAGCCAGCGCCGCCTCTACCAGAAACTCCGTCTCCGGCCTGGGTATCAGAACACCGGGCCGGGTAATGAAATCCAGCGACATAAATTCGGTATGCCCAAGGATATACGCTAATGGATAATCGTCACGGTATAATTTGAGGTTGTCGTAAAACCGTCCGGCTTGTTGCTGAGTCAGCTTGCGCTCCGGCTCCCTATGCAAATCCAAGCGGCTGTACTTAGGTGACATGCTGTGGGATAAAAGAGTTTCTATATCTATATTAAGGGATTTATCTTTAGAATGGTATTTAGATATTATATCAGCAATTGTTTGCTGCTTTAGCATTTATTCTTTGTGTCTTCGCGGTAAAAACAGTCCGGTTTCATGCCTTACCTTTGACCGCGCTCAACCGTTCCTGCTTATCCACCTCTATCAGCTTGTCCACCATCTCGTCGATATTACCGTCCATAAATTCCGGCAGGTTATAAACGGAGAAATTAATCCGATGGTCGGTGACGCGGCTCTGGGGGAAATTATAGGTGCGTATTTTCTCGCTCCGGTCGCCCGAACCTATCTGGGTCTTGCGCATGCTATCGCGTTCCTTCTTGACCTTGGACACCATTGCGTCATAAACCCGGGTCCGGAGCAATCTCATAGCCAGGTCGCGGTTGCGGTGCTGGGAACGCTCGGTCTGGCAGGCGACGACTGTACCGGTCGGCAGATGGGTCAATCGGACGGCCGACGCGGTTTTATTAACGTGCTGCCCGCCCGGCCCGCCGGCTGAATAGGTATCAACCTTGAGGTCTTCGGAGCGGATTTCCAACTCCACCTCTTCCGCCTCGGGCAGAACCGCTACGGTGCAAGCTGAAGTATGAATGCGGCCGCTGGCTTCGGTCTGCGGCACGCGCTGGACCCGGTGCCCGCCGCTTTCAAACCTGAGGTGCTTGTAAACATCTTCGCCTTCTACGGAGAATGATGCGTCCTTCAACCCGCCCAACCCAGTTGAGCTGTTATCAATGAGCGTCATTTTCCAGTGTTTTTTATCGATGTATTTGGAATACATCCTGAATAATTCCGAGGCAAATAATGCCGCTTCCTCGCCGCCCGTGCCGGCCCGGATTTCCATAATCACGTTTCGGTCGGCGTTCTCTTCAGTAGCCAGGAGCATTTCCTCTATCTGTGAGACCAGCTCCTGCTCCTTTTTGGCAAGCGCTTCCAGCTCTTCTTTCATAAGCTCATAGAAATCCGCCTCGTGGCCTTTTTCGCTAGTAAGCACCTCTACCTCGGATTTCTGTTTACGGATGTCCCGGAGCGCCTGAAGCGGCGTGGCAAACCGAATCAGCTTGCCCCGCTCCTTCATCAGAGCCGAATACTGGGCCGGATTAGAAACCACCTCCGGCTTGATGATTAGGGCTTCTATTTCTTCGTAACGCTTTAATATGTCAGACAGGTTCTTTTCCATATTTAATTAAACCACAAATAGACACTGATAAACATACTTGGGCTGTTGGAGCAAAGCGACTTATCCCGATATACATCGGGATGCCGCTCCGCGAACACAACGCACAGCCCAGTATACCTGGCAGCCCCGTGGTATGCCCCGCAACCAGCGGGGTGTACCATATTCGCTACGCTCAAACTGCCAGAGTACTGACAAACACGGATTATCGCGGGATATTATTGAAATGTAGCAGGTAAGATGTAGCGGACTACCCCTACATACTACATTCTACCTACTTATAACGGGCTAAGATTTCGGCGGAGCCTCAGCGGTATTCCCCGATGTCACATTGGGGAGCGGTTCGTTAGTCGCAATACCGGTTGTGCCTGCCGCCTCTATTTTAACCGCTTCGGTCTTGGCCGCGTATTTCTTGCGGAATTTTTCCACCCGGCCTGCCGTATCCACGAACTTCTCCTTGCCGGTATAGAACGGATGGCACTTAGAGCAGATTTCCACGTTAATCTTTTCTTTGGTGGAACGGGTCTTGAATGTCTCGCCGCAACCGCAGATCACGACGGTTTCCATATACTTCGGATGAATCTTTTCTTTCATAGTTCAAACTCTGGTCCCGATCCCGCTTCGGCGGGACGGGGCCACTTTCTGCCCGTTAGGGCGCGGTCTAATGTCGCTTATTAATCAGCCGGTTCTTTTACTATAAAGCGCAATATTTGTCAAGATATTTGGTTATGACGGGTTAAAAGTTATGTTGTTGTTTAGCCTTTACCAGCTGCATTATAAGATAGTCTAAATCAACCCTGTTATGCAAAGTGCTGATAGTTATGCGCAGGCGGCTCTTGTCGGCCGGCACGGTGGGCGGGCGGATAGCCGGGATAAACAGGCCTTTGCGCCAGAGATACTCCGAAACCTTGAGCGTCTTTTTAGGGTCGCCGATTAAAACCGGGATTATCGGGCTGGCCGAGCCCTGTCCCGATACCTCGGGATGGCGCTTCGCGTCTACCCACAGGTCGAACCCATATTTGGCTAATCTGCTTTTAACATAATCTGTCTTAGCCCATAATTGCCTTCGCAATCCGGGCCTGGTCCGAATAATGTTTATTGCCTCAATCGCCGCGGCGCAGTCGGCCGGCGGCAGTGACGTGGTGAATATGAACGGACGGCCTTTACTCCTGATATAAGCGATAAAATCCTTTGACCCGGTTACAAAACCGCCGATTACTCCGGCGGCCTTGCTCAGTGTCCCGATGCTGATATCTATCTTTCCCGATAACTCCAGATGCTCGGCCAGCCCCCTGCCGTGCTTGCCAAAAACCCCGGTCGCGTGCGCCTCGTCGACAATAGTATAGCACTTGTATTTCTTGGCCAGCCGAACAATATCAACCAACGGAGCGGCATCGCCGTCCATGCTGAAAATAGCATCGGTAATAATGTAGTAATTTGCGGTTCGTGGTTCGTGGTTCGGAAATAACTTACTTCTGGATGATTTCAACAGCGCCTCTAAGTGCGCCATATCGCGGTGGCGATAAACAAATGATTTAGCCCGGGTCAGGCGGATAGCGTCTATCAGGCTGGCATGGTTGAACTCGTCGCTGAATACCACATCTCCTTCTTTTATCAGCGTGGTAATCACCGCCAGGTTAGCCACGAAACCCGATGTAAACAGAAGAGCTTCCTGAGCGCCTATGAACCGGGCGATAGCTTTTTCCAGTTGGTAATGCGGAGTTAAGGTGCCGGCCATCAGGCGCGAAGCGCCTGAGCCAACCCCGAACCGTCTTACAGCGTCCTGGGCCGCTTTACGCAATGCCGGATGCTGGGCCAGACCGAGATAATCATTGGAACAGAACGAAACATACCACTTGCCGCCTATCTTTACCTTAGCGCCGTTTATGGCGCTGATAGTTTTAAACTGACGGAGCAGTCCAGCACGGCGGAGTTGATTAATCTGTTCAGTTATAAATTTCATTTTACCACAAAGCTCACAAAGAACACAAAGGAATATATAGTTTCCGACAATCCCATGTAATACTACCCACTATCTTCCTTGCATTCACCTTAGACCACCTTTTCTTATTCGCTCCTCAATTTTAGGACAATCAGGGTTGTCTTTAGGTGTTAATTCCAAGTATTTGTTATAACACTTGATTGCGATGGATGGATTGTCCAGAGATTCATCAAAGATAATTCCTAAATTATAATAAAAGGTAGCGTCATTATAACCAATCTTTAGCGCTATTTCCAGCGCCTTCTTAAAATCCTCGCTGATTTGTTGCATATCACCTTTACTCAACAATCTACTTTTTCCACGACCATAGTAGCAATAATAATTATCAGGATTAATTTCTATTGCTTTTGTAAACATCGCAATTGCTTGAGCATAGTCTTTTTTAGCATGACATTCGTCTGCCAGTTTAATATAAACATCAACATTAGATTCTTCTCTCTTCGCATGGGAGATGCAATTTATTGGCATAATAAAACCTGAGATAATAGTTATTAATAACAGAATCCTCATCATCATAAATCACCTATGGGAAGAAATTAAATCTGTGTAATCTGTGGCTCGTATTTCAATCCAAGACTTTTCAGCATCTGCAAATCCTCTTCCACTTTCCGCCCGGGCTGGGTAAGGTATCCGCCTATCATCATACCGGTGGCGCCGGCGTAGAATATCCAGGACTGCATATCGCCCAGGTTCTTTTCCCGACCGGCGCAGATACGGATGTCCTTGGCCGGCAGGATATACCTGTAAACGGCAATAATCCTGAGTATTTCCTGCGGGGTAAGCGGTTTCGCATCTTGCATTAACGTCCCCATAATCGGAATAAGAAAATTAAGCGGTATCGATTCCACGTCCAGTTCCCGCAGTGCCAACGCCATATCAATACGGTCGTCCCAGGTCTCGCCCATCCCGAATATCCCGCCGCTGCAGACCCGCAGTCCGGCCGCCTTAAGGTTGCGGATAGTCTCTATGCGCTGGTCATACGAGTGCGTGGAACAAACCTGCTTGAAGTAACGGCGCGAGGTTTCCAGATTATGGTGCGCCTTATTAAGGCCGGCTGACTTGAGCTTCAGGATATTCTCCTTGCTCATCCGACCGAGCGAACCGCAGATGTACGGATTGCCTTTATCGCTAGGATATTCGGCGGAAAGCCTGCGAATACTATCGGCGATGCCGGATATCTCGTTTTCATCCAAGGCATTACCGCTGGTAACGATGCTGAACCCGTGCGCGCCTATTTCCCTGCTCCGCCGGTAACCCCGGCGGATTTCGGACTCCGATACCAGCGGGTAAACCTCGGCCTGGCTGTTATGATGGACCGATTGGGCGCAGAACTTGCAGTCCTCGGAACAAGCGCCGCTCTTGGCGTTGATAATGGAGCACAGATGCACCTTATCCTGATGAAAGTGCTGCCGGATGGCATTGGCTCCGTGGAGCAATTCCCAGAGGTCGGCCTTATCCGAAGCCAGGAACTTAGCGGCCAACTGGTCTATCTGCTTGCCTGAAATAATATCTTTAACAATAGAGCTAATATTCATAATAAACAGATTAGTTATCCTGAATGCTGTCCTATATGCTACCTACTTGTATTAATTCTCGGCGGATTGGCAAGTATTTTTGTGTCTGTGAACTGCGCCTTGATGGGCGTGACAGAAATATAACCCTCGTGGACCGATTCCATATCGGAGTGGATATGTTCGCGGTGGCTTTTGGCACGGCGGCGGAAAACGGACGACTCCGGCCCGGCCTTCATCCAAAAATATAAACGGCCTCTCGGGTCTATGCCGCTGATAAATTTCTCCCTAACCAGGCGCATATCCTGGCAGGTAAAACGAATCCCTTTGATTTTGGAGATAGGCCGATAAGGGATGTTGATATTAAAGACACTGCCCGGCGCCGGACCGGTCTTGAGTATGGCCATAATTACCTTATATGCGGCCCGGATAAACGGTCGGAAATCCATCCGCACCGGCATCTTCAGAGGCCGCTCAACCGACACGGCAAAAGAGGTTATGCCCCAGAACGACGCTTCAATCGCCGCGGCGACGGTGCCGGAGTAGAAGACATCCAACCCGAGATTAGCCCCGAGGTTAATGCCCGAGACCACAATATCCGGCCGTTGTTTAAGGTAGTGCCCCATAGCCAGCTTAACGCAGTCGGCCGGAGTGCCCTTAACGGCGTAGATATAATCCTTGCCTTGATTGTCGTAAACTATTTTCTTTACGAATATCGGAGAAAGTATAGTGATGGAATGGCTGATAGCGCTCTGCTCCAGCAACGGCGCAATTACGGTAAGCTGGTGGCGTTCCCGAAGAATATCCTTAAAGGTTAACAACCCGTCTGTTTCCAGCCCATCGTCATTGGTAAGAAGGATTCGCATTATTCAATCAAACCGGCTATCGGATGCCGATATCGCCGCAAAATATTCGTTAGGACAACCACTCCGACCGGTATTTCCTGAATTGGGTCTGGAGCCGGGTTATCACCCGGGCAAAAATCTGGCTGACCCGCGATTCGGATATATCCAGAATAAGCCCTATTTCTTTCATGGTCAGGTCGTCGTCAAAGTAGAGCTCCAGTACCAAACGTTCCTTGTGGGAAACCCGTTTCTTAAGATATTCCACTATCTCCTTATTCAGTATTTTCTTGTTAGAGAATTCATCCTTGCGGCACTTGAGCACATCGCTGAACTCCATGCTCTGCTCGCTTTTGTCCGAACCGAGCGTAGCATTAAGCGAGAACATATTAAAAGCGCAGGCGTCCTGGGCCATTTTGTTATATTCATCCAGGTTCAAGTTCAGGTTCTCGGCGATTTCAAAATCTGTCGGCGCGCGGCCGAGCTTTTCATGCAGGTGCTTGCAGGACCGGCTGAGCTGATGCGAGCGGGTCCGGACCAGGCGCGGCACCCAATCCATTTCGCGCAGTTCGTCCAGCATGGCGCCTCTGATACGATTGACGCAATAGGTCTCAAACTTGATACCCCGGTCAAGGTCGAATAGTTTTAAGGCATCCAGAAGACCAAATACGCCGGCCGATGCCAGGTCATGAACGTCTACCGACCCGGGCAGGTGTCCGGCCATTTTCTCGGCAGCCTGGCGGACTATCGGCAGATAAATCTTGACCAATCGGTCGCGGTATTGTTTGGCGCCGGTCCGCTTGAAATTCTCCCAGAGCTTCCTGACATTCTGTTTCTCCGCGAGCTTTGTCTGCGCAATGGCGTCTTGAGCCGACTGCTCGGATACAAGCAAGCTACCCCCGTCTCTTCTTATATCCCTCCGGTTTTCCATACTCGCGTCTCCTTTTCTTTACCGCTCTCTGAATTATGATAGTTTATTCGATCCGCAGGCCGTAATGGCCGATTTTATCGCGCAAGGTCCGTTCCGAAATCTTCAGGGTCTCCGCCGTTCTTCGCCGATTCCCTCCAAAATGCTCAAGGTTCTTTTTAATAGCTTCCCTTTCTATATCATCGATAGTCTGGCCTACGAGTTCAGAATGGTCCTCCGGCTTGGCCTCACCGTTCAGCCATCCTGAAATATGCCACGGCATAATCGTATTGTCATTGACTAAGGTCATCATCCGCTCAACTATGTTAAAAAGCTCGCGGACATTGCCCGGCCAGCAGTAATTTTCAAGCAGTTTAAAAGTATCCTTATGCATCTCCTTGGTTTTCCGGCCCGGAGCCAGCTTGTAGGTGATGTAATGATGGATTAACGGTATAATATCTTCTTTGTGCTCCCGGAGCGCCGGAAGATGTATCGGAATGACGCTCAGGCGATAATAAAGGTCCTCGCGGAAATGTCCGGCTCTTGCCATTTCGAAGAGATTGCGGTTAGACGTGGCGACAATACGGACATCCACTTTTTTTGTCATATTGCCGCCGACCCGTTCGAAAGATTTCTCATCCAGCAGCCGCAACAGCTTGCATTGGAAGTTTGAATTAATCTCGCTGACCTCATCCAGGACCACGGTGCCCTTATCGGCAGACTCAAAGCGCCCTATGCGCGTGGCATCGGCCCCGGTAAACGCGCCTCTCTCATGACCGAATAATTCGCTTTCAATCAGCGTGTCAGAAAGCGACGGGCATGAAATAGGCACAAACATCTTTTTGCAACGCGGGCTTAAAGAATGCATCAACCTGGATACCAACCCCTTGCCGGTGCCGCTTTCC
>JAZDFB010000161.1:0-4397 GCA_043808305.1 Planctomycetota bacterium
GAACTTGGTAATCTCGTCAAAAACAACCGATTTGGCCGGCATGTTCACGCCGACCGCAAAGGTTTCGGTGGCAAATAAAAGCTTTATCAGACCCGAAGTAAAGAGCTGTTCAACTACCTCCTTCATAGTCGGAAGCATTCCCGCATGATGGTATGCCACGCCGCAGGAAACCAACTGCCTGAGCTGGCGGATTTTGTCCGGTTCGAGCTCATACTGAGCGCAGAGCCGGTTAAATAACTCCATAATCCTGACTTGTTCACTGCTTGTAAGCAACGGATAACGGCTGTAGCGCTCAGCCTGTTCTTCACATCCTTTCCGGTTGAATATGAAATACAGGCAGGGCAGACGATTTTCTTCAACCAGATGATCTAAAAGCGTCTTTTTGCCCCGGCGTGATTTATCGAATCCTTTTTCCGACTGCTTGAGGTCCTTGGTGTTTGCCACGCCGAAGTTTTCTATCCAGAGCAAATGTTTCAACGGCACCGGCCGGCAGGGCTCGTGAAGCACCATTATAGGCGATTTGCGGACTGAATTAATCCAGTGAACAATCTGGTTGATATTGGGCACCGTGGCGCTCAGGGCAACTATTTTGATATGCTGCGGCGCGAAAATGATGCTTTCTTCCCAGACTGTGCCGCGTTCGTCATCATCAAGGTAATGTATTTCATCGAATATTACATAACTGACTTTATCCAGCCGATGCGGCGAATCGAAAATGGAGTTGCGGAATATCTCCGTGGTCATAATAACTGCCGGCGCATCGGGATTGATGCTCAGGTCACCGGTAACCAACCCGATATTATTACCCCAGCGTTTCTGGAAGTCGCGGAATTTTTGGTTGCTCAGCGCTTTTATCGGCGCGGTATAGATGATATGCGTGCCTTCGCGCAGGGCCTTTTCCAGAACATATTCGGCAATGAGCGTTTTGCCTGACCCGGTTGGAGCCGAGACCAATACTGAAAAACCTTCGTCAATCCTTCGAATTGCTTCTTCCTGGAATGAGTCTAACTTAAACCCGTTATATTCTATCAATGTTATTTATGCTTTAGTATCGGTTCTAATATTAGGCATGATTTTGCAGTGCCTGTTTTCCCTGCTCATTCACTGACTATTCATTCTTTTTTTGCTCCTCTTCGGCCTCTATCTTGGCTTTTATCCAATCCGGATATTTATCGATGAATTCCTGTTCAATTTCGGTCAGCGAAATCCCTAGCCGGGTGAACTTAGTCGATAATTCCTTGAAACGCGCCTCATTCCAATCCACGCCAGGCGGAAATTTTTCCAGAATGTGCTTTCTGTTAAGCTCTTCCTGAATCGACTGCGCCTTATTCCAGTCCTCGTACGAAACCAGGAATTCCTTTTCTTCAGGCGTCTGAAGATATAGCGCGATAGCTTGTATTTCGTCATAACGCGCTTTATTCCAGACCTTGCCGGGAGGAAATTTATCCAGAAGGGCAAGGAGTTTTGATTCGTCCTGAGAACCTGATTCTTGCTGTTCCGGTACGCTTGCCGTATTCGAATCTTTTTTATTAGCGGCTTCGGCCTTATTTTTCTTAGCTTCGGTTTTCTTTTTGTCCTTTATCTCGGTTTTGACCGACTCATCCAGAGCATCCAGCTTGCGGATTTCATTTATATCCTTGCGTTTGAACGCCATAGTGCCCATCAAAGTAGGGCTGTCAAAA
This sequence comes from Planctomycetota bacterium, assembly GCA_043808305.1. GTDB lineage: Bacteria > Planctomycetota > MHYJ01 > JACQXL01 > JACQXL01 > JBBAAP01. The sequence continues at coordinate 1,683 of JAZDFB010000161.1, forward strand.
GTAATATCCAGTTCAATCTTATCCTTGATAACATATTTGATCTCACCGGTGAAAGTATTCCGATTATTAAGAACAATGGTAATCCGTTCGCCGCGCTTGATTCCGGCAAATACATCCTTTTGCTCCTTGGGAGGGGGGGCTTTTACCGAAGCGGTCGCGGTGGGTGATACGGTCTTTTCGCCCGCGGCAAGCGCGTAGCCGGATGCACTCAAAATAACGACTGCCCAAATTATAATCCGCATATTATTTGTCATATTAACTAATTATCACACCATTAAAATAGCATCATCTGATTTGTCGGCGGCGGAGCCGGCGCCCTGAAAGGCTGGTCTTGGGTCAGGATGGCATCCTTTACTACATCCGGAGCCGGCAAATGCGTGGTAAATTTTTGCCGGTCTACCGGGATGCTTATTTTGCCATAGACGCCGTCATGTCCGGGGATAATATCCAGCTTGCCTGCCCGAACCAGCCTGATGCCTTCGACAACCCCAGCTGGCGCAATCCGGCTTATTTCATCTAACGGCATATCAAGAAGGACATGGAACTCGTTCTTGCCTTCGGATACAATTTTGTTGTAGAGGTTTTCCACGGCGTTTGTGCCGGGTTGCTGCTGAAGCACATCCGCAATTATTTCCTCAAGAGGCACCATGCTTTTGTAGGGTATAGCGTGTTCCGGAGTGAAGCCAACGGGCCGGTCAGCCAGCGCATCAACCCGGTTCATTACACCGATGGTAAGAGTGCGTTTGCATTTGGGACAGATATTTTTGTATTTCCTGCTTTGTTCGGGCGACAGTACAATGTTGCAGTCGCGGTGGCCGTCGAAATGGTATTTGCCTTCTTCCGGAAAGAACTCCACGGTGAACAGGAATTTCTTGCGGTCTTTGGTCCGAAGAACCTCGATAATATCGTCATAGGACATCTTACAGTCAAAAACATTAGCCTCACGACCGATTTTTCGGGGTGAGTGTGCGTCGGAGTTTGATATAAGGGTTATTTTGTCCAGTTTAGACAACCGCCAGTTCATAGCCGGGTCTGATGATAGACCGGTTTCGATGCAATGAATATTTTTGGCCTCTTCCTCAAAACATTCTTCTATAGAATCAAACCCTGAGTTGGCGCCGTACAAAGAAAACCACGGCGTCCAGGCGTGCGCCGGAACAATGAAGCATTTGGGCGAGATATCCAGTATCATTTTTACCATTTCCTTGACCGGCCGGCCGAATATCGGGCGGCCATCAGACGCGATATTCCCTATAGTTTTTAGCTTGGTATTTATTTTATCGACAGTCTGGAAATCCGGAGCAAAGATAACCGTATGAATGCGCCGGTTAGTTTTGCCGCCTTGTGGGAACATATTGCTAATTTCAGCGGTCAGGATAAAACGGGTAGGGGAGTTGGATTTTTTAAGCTTGTACAAACCGTTTTCGTCCTGGGTAAGCCTGACTTTAAGCTGGGCGAAGTAGTTGGGATGGGTAAAATCACCGGTGCCCATCAGGTTGATGCCTTTTAAGGTCGCCCAATGAGACAGTGTTTCCACATTCATCTCTTTGCTGGTAGCTCTGCTGTATTGAGAGTGTATGTGGAAGTCGGCGATAAATTGCATAGCGCCCCTTAAATATTTTACAGGCCGCACACAGCTGCCTGTGGAGGATAAATAAATTTACGCTGACAATATAGGACATAAAATTGATTTTGTCAACTAAAAATTAATTTTCATAAGATATATTTCTTTCTGTCCGATATAAACTAATCAAATATAGATAATTTTATTGACAAATGAACGCGTAAATCATATTAGTTATATTGTTTCCCGGCATGAAGGAAGTGGCATAACTGTTGCGGAAAGGACATAATATGGTTTCTTTAGAAACATTGCTCCTGGAAGTAGTTAAACAAGAAGGTTCAGATTTGCACATCACCGTAAATTCACCTCCGCGTATCAGAATCAGTGGTCGGTTGATAGATACAGAACATGAGGTGCTTACACCGGAAGACACCAAAAAACTTATTTACAGCATTTTAGATTCAAATCAGATCGCAAAGTTCGAAAAAAATCTAGAGATGGATATGTCTTTCGGCATCGAAGGCATCGGTCGATTCAGGGTAAATGTATTCAGGCAAAGAGGCGTGGTCGGAGCTGTGATGAGGCTTATTCCAACCAAGATCCGTAATTTTGATGAGCTCGGCGTCCCCAGACAAGTATGCGAAAAGATATGCGGCACTTTGAAAGGTCTGGTGTTGGTAACCGGCGCAACCGGAAGCGGTAAATCCACAACACTGGCTGCGATGGTAGATTACGTAAATAGCACGACAAAGGGCCATATATTGACTATTGAAGACCCGGTTGAATACGTCCATAATCACAAAAACTGCCTGGTTAATCAACGAGAGGTCGGTTCAGATACGCTTGAATTTAAGAATGCCTTGAAAACGGCCTTAAGACAAGACCCAGATGTAGTGCTCATAGGCGAAATGCGTGACCAGGAAACAACCGAGGCGGCACTGACAATTTCGGAAACCGGCCACCTGGCATTCGCCACTTTGCATACAAGCGATGCAGTTCAGACAATCAACCGTATTATTGATATTTTCCCGTCCCATCAGCAATCACAGGTAAGAACGCAGTTGTCGTTTACTCTACAGGCTGTATTTTCGCAACAATTACTTCCAAAATCAAGCGGCAAAGGACGAGTCCTATCATGTGAGATAATGATT
>JAZDFB010000162.1:0-15218 GCA_043808305.1 Planctomycetota bacterium
AATCTGCTCAACACATCCCGGCTGTATGAAATGAAATACTTGTTCTATAAAAATAATTATGTCAAACTCAGTGATTTTATTAATACCACTTCAAACAAGTACAACAGTGGAGAATGCTATGCCCAAGGCTGGAGCCTGATGTATTTTTTATTCAACTGGCGAAATGGCTTTTATGCCGATGAATTGGGAAATTATATCGAATATTTTCGAAATAACCCTTCTCTTACACCCCAACAACAAATCATGGTCTTTGAGCAGATCTTCAAAACCAAAATAGAAGTTATGGAAGCACAGTGGAAAGACTACATCAAGTCTCTCAATTGATTTTACTTCACAATTTTCCCCGGCTCCTCAGGCTGAGCTTCTTTTGGCTTATCAAACTTATGGGCGAATGGCAAAAACATCGGTATTGACGCCGGGTCAACACTTAAGTTGTTTGTCGCCTCAATAATAGCCCTTTGGAGAATTAGATCATCTTGCAGGTCAATTAAAAATTCCTGTCCGCGTTCGTCTGAAACGCGCCGGCGGACGTGTTGCCTGAGCGCCTGGCGAATCTCTTCCTTTTCCATGCGAGTTTTAATATCCTGGTAAAACTCATCAAATTTGGGATAACGATTACAGTCCATTCCGTCGTCATCAGCCAATGATTGAAACAACTGGGTGTTTGCCGGAAAATTCTCATTCAAATATTTATCCAAGCTTCCGGAATCAAGCAGTTTATTGAATTCGTAATCCTTAGCCAGGTCGCGCTCAGCCTCGGTAACCTTAATATCCGGTTCCAGTCCGCCGACACCGTTTGTTTTGTGTATCGAACGTCCAGAAGGCAGGTAATATAGAGCAATAGTTAATCTCAGCATCGGATGCGGGTCAAGTGCTTGAAGCTCAATAAGGTGTTGAACGCTGCCTTTGCCGAATGTAGTTTTGCCGATCAGAATAGCCCGTTTGTGATCCTGAAGAACACCGGACAGTATTTCTGACGCGCTGGCCGAGTATTCATCAACAAGTACGTAAATGGGTATATCTATTTTATCCGGTGTCATTGATTTTAATTCTTCCACTTTACCCACCCGGTCACGGGTGGTAACTAGAATCATGTCTTTGTCCAATATGCGGTCAAGAATCTGGGTAACCGCCTTGAGGTACCCGCCTCCGTTTCGGCGTACATCGATAATCAGTGCTTTCATACCTTGCTTGGTGAGCGTATTCAAGCAATCCTCGAATTCATCGGCAGTTTTGTCGCCGAAAGTAGTAATTAACAAGTAACCAACCTGGCCGGGAAGCATCTCGGACCGGGCGGTTTTAACCTTAACGATAGCCCGTGTAAGAACATAATCGCGCTCCTTAGTCCAGCCACGCCTAAAAACCTTTATTTTGACCTGAGTGCCCGGGTCACCCTTAAGTTTGTTAACCAGGTAATCAAGGTCTTTGCCCCGTGTAGACTCTCCTTCTATTTCGGTAATACGGTCAAGCGATCTGAGTCCGGCCTTGTAGGCCGGCCAACCATACATCGGCCGTTCAATGGTAAGGTATTCATCGCGAGTATTGACATAAGCGCCCACGCCACCATAGCGCATGTTAAGCGATTCTTGAGCATTCCGGCGCTCTTCTGCGTTTTGGTACGAAGAAAAACGGTCCAGACTGCTGACTAACCCAGCCGCAGCCGCTTCCATAAGCGCTTTATTATCTTTGGATTTATTCGGATCCACATAAAGCTCTCTAACTAATCCAAGTATCTCGTCCAGAAGCTGGTAATTGTTGCCTGCTGAACCTTTGCTTTCCTGGGACTGATAGTAATCTTGAAGCTCTTTATATTTTAGAAATATTTTTGCCATCCGCCCGTTTTCGGTCGGGTCGACACTGAGCTCCCTAAGAACTTCTTTGCTCCGTTCAAACTGATCCATATCGGCCAAGGCCAGCGCGGCGGATAGCCTTAGATTTACGTCTTTTTGATTAAGTATTTCCCGTATGTTGGCTGCAGCCTTGGGCTCACCGGTCAGCTGGTAAAGCAGTTTGTTCAAGGCAAGCCCCTGGTAGATATTAACTGACGTTCCCAGGATATCCCTAATCGAGTCGACCAGCTCTTTGCGAGCAAAAGGTTCCGGCGAGCTGAGCCTGACCAAGTTGCCCAGAAGCTCGGCGGCTATCAGACCAGCCTTACCGGCACTTTCCGATTTTATGATACTGACAAAAACGCTAATACTTTCGGGCTTGCGGTCGAGCTTATAGAGTATCCGGGCACAGGCTAACCGTATATTGACGCTGGAGTTTTTAAGTCCGTCCTCAACCACCAGAAGCGATTGGGCTCCAACTGATTCGATTTCGCGCACGGTTTCCCAGAATGCGCTGGTTTCGATGGCGTTTTCAGACGATGCATTATATTTTTCCAATTTCTTCATTGATTCACTGGGGTCAATTGCATCCTCGGTAAACGTTAAAGGAACCCAGGATAGGCATATTAACACAAGTATTAAATATTTTTCCATGACACACTCTTTTCTTTATTACAATCCTTTACTTGAATTTTATATTTATCTCTTCAGCCAGATCGATATTGAACGCGCCACCGGACATCTCGCTGAGTTCTTGCATCGCGCCCTTCATGTTCATTATGTTATCAGGTGTAAACGACTGCTGATATTTTTCAATAACACCTTTCCATTTATCCATTGAGGCAAGTAACTTGTCACCGTCTATTGAGAGGAATGTAATTTTATTGCTATCACGAAAAGAAGCGTTGGTTTCGATTATCTCGGTGCCGCAGGTCAATCCCAGAGAAATCCGCATGCCCTTAAGTAATTGTTTCATGCTTTCCATATCGACCTGGTTGTTGGGCTGTTCATCTTTTTTTTTGGTCTGACTTGAACCTTTAGGTTCTTGCTGGTCGGTTTTTTTAGTTGGGTTCTGTACATCTGTCTTTTTAAGAGGTGATTTTATAGTCAATACAGTTGCCTTACCATCGGGAAGTTTATTTAGCATAAACCTGAATGTTTCCATCTTTGAGGCCGAAGATGGGGTCATTCCACCCATAAAACTGCCTATTGGGCCAGTTGACTGGGGGTCGATTTTTATATTCGTGATATCTGTGAAGGTATATGTTACATTAAAGCAAATAAATTCATCTTTAGTGGTTTCCTTGGAGAATGACTCAAAGTATACTCCTTGCCCGTAGGACGATGCTAACTTGCGGAATTCTTTTTCCATACTTGCTGTTTCGTCCTTTTTCTCCACTTTTCCATCCTTGGGAACGGATATAGACATCATACCGTTAAGCATGGAAAAAGTCTCTTTGCTTAATCCAATGGTTTGCTTAATCTTACCCGATCCGTCGGGATTAACGCTGATATTGACATCTACCTTGAAACATCCGGTTACCGTTAAAATAACGACACCGAGTACGGGCCAAATCATAAATCTTTTCCTATCATTCCTTTTAAACATCAATTATAATTATTATTTAAGCAAAAATTACATCCTAAAACTGCAAAGTCAAGTTTTAGTTGACTAATATGACTTATGGACGATAATAAATCGTTTATTAATGTTAAACTTATCTATAATTAGAAAGAATGACCTCTGTTGAATAATTCTATATTATATTGCGTTTTATCGCCCCGCTTGGGCGGGACGGCTACTCTATTTTTGATAGTTATTCAACAAAGCAGAAAGAACCCTATATGAAAAAGATAAAAGTTATTATAATGGGAGCTGCGGGCAAGGATTTTCATACTTTCAATACCTGTTTCCGCGATAATCCTAAATATGAGGTTGTGGCGTTTACAGCCACCCAGATACCCAATATCGAAGGCCGAACCTATCCGCCCGAGCTGGCCGGCAAACTCTATCCCAAAGGCATTCTGATATATCCGGAAAGCAACCTGATTAAGCTCATCAAGAAGCATAAAATAAACGAAGTTTATTTTGCCTATAGCGACGTGTCTTATGATTATATTGACGGCCACCGCAAGAAAGTGGAGAAAGCTGGAGCCATATTCAAGCTAACCGAACCGAAAGATACAATGATTAAAGCTCATAAACCAGTTATAGCTATATGCGCGGTCAGAACTGGCGCGGGGAAAAGCCCCTGCACCCGTCGGATCGTAAACATTCTTAAGCTTCATAATAAGAGGGTTGCGGTTATCCGCCACCCGATGCCCTACGGAGACCTCAGAAAACAGATAGTCCAACGGTTTGAAACCATCCAGGATATGGATAAGCATAAGTGCACCATTGAGGAGCGTGAAGAATACGAGCCTCATATCATCAAAGGCGCAATAGTTTATGCCGGCGTAGATTATCAAAAGATACTCGACGCGGCCGAGAAAGAAACTGATTTTATCATCTGGGATGGTGGTAATAACGATACCCCATTCTACAAGCCTAATCTACATATCACTGTGGCCGACCCTTTAAGACCTGGACATGAACTGTCATACTACCCCGGCCGTGTCAATTTCGAAATGGCCGATGTGATAGTTATTAATAAAGTTGACATAGCTGAAGCATCTGCCGTGGAAAGTATTGTCAAGAATGCCAAGAAATATAATCCCGATGCCATTGTTATCAAGGCTAATTCTCCCATATTTGTAACAGATTCCGGCGCAATCAAGGGCAAAAAAGTTCTTGTCATAGAGGATGGGCCAACTGTTACGCATGGAGACATGGGTTACGGAGCCGGGTTTGTAGCCGCCAAGAAATATAAGGCCAAAGAAGTTATCAACCCCAGACCTTACGCAGTCGGTAAGCTGGCTGAAGTATTCAAGAAATACAAACACACCAAGTCTGTCCTGCCGGCTGTTGGCTATAGCCCCCAACAAATAAATGATTTGGAAGCAACCATTAAAAAAATACCGGCTGATCTGGTCATCGTGGCAACCCCGATTGATCTGCTTAGGCTGATTAAAATTGACAAACCCTCTGTCCGGGTAACCTACGAGTTGGAAGAAATTACCAAGCCGACACTGGAAGACATTGTCAAAAGGATGTTATAGTCGGTCAGTTTATAGGCTGGTAGTTTTTAGCCCCGCTAAACGGAAGGCTTGCGTTCTAACTTGCAGCCACCTAGTGAATCAGACGGGTTTTAATGGTGTCCAGCGAGAAATTTTTCCCCGGGCAATTGGTCTCGCCTTTATCCACATCACGGTGGACAACAATATTGCTGTTGGGGATGTTATACTTCTTGCAGAGTTCCGCAAGTAGTTTTAGCAACGCCGAGATCTGCTTTTCCGTAGGCTTCTTATCGTCAAAGTTGCCAACCAAACATATCCCGATTGACTGATGGTTCATTTTGCCGTCCCAGCAATGTATCCCTGCGATTTGCTTTTCCCACCTAATGCTGGTTTCCACCTGACCGTCCTTGGAATTTGTCCCGTTACCGATGACAAAGTGATACGCCAACCCCTCCACGAGTCCTTTTTCTCCCCTGTGATAATTATCGAATATCTTAGCGCTGCCCTTATTTGTGGCGCTGTGATGAATTACGATGTATTTCCACTGGATTTTGTCCTCAACCGCCTTTTTATCTTCTTTAGAAGGATTGGGCGATTGCGGTTTCTGGCTAAAACCGACTTTGTTGGTGCTAATTTGTTTGGACACTTGATCTTTAAGGTTTGTGGTAGTCTCGCTTATTTTTTTGTCAATCAGTGCCTCTTCAGTCTGAGCCAGTCCCGGGTCGGCCATAAAAAGATATGCTGCGAAAATAAAAGCCACCACAGCACCCAGCGTTAACATAAAATCCAAAAATTTCATAAAACTATCCTGATATCTATATCGACAGAAGGGTCAAAGGACTTGAGTTGTCAGGTCTTATTCGTATTTCAGCGCTTCGATAGGGTTTATATTAGCAGCTCGATAAGCCGGGTAAAGCCCGAAGATAATACCGATCAAAACAGAGACGCTAAAGGCAACAATAATAGAATAAGCAGCAATAATAGTAATATAAGTCGGAACAAGCAGAGGTATAATCTTAGAAAAACCCACCCCCAGAAAAATCCCAATAACACCGCCTCCAACAGTCAACACAAGGGTTTCCACAATAAATTGTTTAATAATATGCCGTTTTTTGGCGCCAATAGCCCGGCGTAAACCTATTTCTCTGGTACGCTCGCTAATGGTAGCCAGCATTGTGTTCATAACACCAATACCTCCGACTAACAAAGAAATCGCCGCAATGGATCCCATTACTACCGTAAAAAGCCACTCGGCCCGCCGCGATTGCGCCAGCAGCTCATAGGGAACTATTACATTATAATTTCCGTCCGGATTTGTTTTTTTAAGACTATGCGCAATGATTTGCCCTGTTTCTTCCGCTAATAACTCGTTTTTCATCCGGCAGCATATTTCGCTTATGGCTGTTTCCACCACAGATATGCTTTTGTTGACTTGCTCACCACTTTCTTGTTGATACTCCTCAGATGATGTATTTTTGATAGGATGTTCTTCGCCAAAATACTTTAACGCCGTCGCAAAAGGCACATAAATATCCTTATTAATATCCGTTGATCCCTTGGGAATATTTTTATTCCTGGTAATCCCGACCACGCTAAAATGCTGCCCGCCTATGCGAATATACTGGCCGATAGGGTCGCGCCAGGCAAATATTTTACGCTTAGCTTCCGGTCCCAATACACAAATTCTCTTTTCCTCGCTCATATCCAGATAGGAAATAAATCTGCCTTTGTCAATTTGCGTGTTTGCAACATTATAATACGCCGGTTCTACAGCCATTACTTTCAAATCAAGTTTCTTCCCGTTCAAAGGGCTGATTATATCCATCGAAAGTTCACGAACCGGAGTAATAAACTGAAGATTGGGGCATATCGCTTTAAGATGCTCTATTTGCTTGGCATTAAACCCCTGGGTGATTTTAATATTATTCTTGCCTTGTTTTTTCAGCAGGTTAATTTCTTCTTCAATCTTCTGATCGGACATTTTCTGGTATTTTATCCAAATATTTTTTATGCCTAAAAAAGAAATTTGCCTAAGCGTTTCCTGCTTGGCGCCGGCGCCGATGGAAAGCATGGCAATGACTGCTGCCACGCCAAAAACAATCCCTAACATCGTGGAAAGAGACCGGAGTTTATAGAGGTAAAGGCTGCCTAACCCAAGTTTTAAAATACTCCATGTATTCATACAGGAATTATTTATTTTCTATGGTGGGGTCGTAAAGATAAACCTTTTCGCCTTCGTTCAATCCGCTGACGATAACAATAAAATCATCATTACTTTTGCCCAGCTTAACTTCACGTATCTGGCTCGAACCGTCCGGCATAGCCACATAGCTTATAGTTTTCTTGTCTTTTTCAAATATAGCATCTATCGGCACATAAATAACGTCAGTAAGCTCTTCGATTATGATTTCTACCCTTGCGGTCATTTTCGGCTTAATTCGCTCGTCCGGCTTTTGGCAAATAACTTCAACCGGATAATTCTCGCTGCCAGTCGTCATTTCCGCAACTTTTTCTACCTTGCCGGGCAGAACCAGCCCGGGAAAAGCTTCGGGCCTTATTTCAACCTTAAGGTCTTTCTTTACATTTTTTATTTCCACCTCATTCAACTGCAAATTTATCTTCATGTCTAAAGCAGAAGGTATCTTCATTAGCGGTTGGCCTAGGTAAAGAAAGCTCCCTTCTTTGACTTGAGACGGACTTGTTTCCCAGCCGTTTGACTCGTTACGCCCGCCGTAAAGCACCAACCCGTCAACCGGCGCCTTAGCTGTCATTTTAGCCCGCCATTCTATGGCTGTTTTGAATGACTTCTCTGATTTTTCTATGTACTTTTGGGAATTTTTTATTTCTTTTTGCAGTTGTTCATTTTTAGCCTCCCCATCCTTTTTATCCTTCTCCATGGTGGATATTGCCTTTTCATGGTCAATTTTGCGTTTAAAAATCTCCTGAGGAACGGCATATTCACTAAACAGCTGGAATTCTTTTTCCTTTGTTTCCAGGGCAATTTGGGTCTGTTCCAACTCTAATTTCTTGGAATTAACTTGCGGGTTATCTTCAGAAATTTTCCCCTCGTCAACCTGCTCATAAAGCTTAACTAAATCCTCCCGGATTTTTTTCAATCCTAATTTTGACTGCTCTAATGCCACCTTCCTGGACCTAAGTTCGCGCGGGTAGTCTTCCATATACTTGTCTAATTCTTTTTTAGCCGATTGAATAGTGCTTTCGTCCCATTTAAGGCTAAATTCCAGCTGGCTCTTCTGGAAAACGAGATTTTCTTCCATTTTCTTAAGGTTGTCTTTTTTGCTGTTAATATCTTCTTCCAGTTTCTTTATTTGCTCTTCAAGAGGGGAACTATCAAATTGCGCCAGGACATCGCCTTTATTGACACGCGAACCTTCAGCCGCCAGCTTAATAATTTTCAACCGCTCCAAAGATATACCCATTTCCTGCCTGACCTCCCAGTACGATGTAGTTATATCACCCACCATAATATGCGTCACCGTGGTAGGTTCAAATAACCCTTTTTCGCTAACCGATATTTTTAAAGGACCACGATTAACAACGCTTAATAAGGTGGTATCTTTGAGTGAATGTGTTTTAGCGCCGAATGGGTTAAACCACCATCCGGCTGTTATTAGCCCAATCAAAATAATTACCCCAATAATTATCTTTTTCTTCATATTTATTTCTTATTTTCTGAAGTTGGCTCTTTTGGCGGTTCTTCCTTTAGGTCTTTTTTCAGTTGTTCCAATTCCGGGAATGACGTCTTGCGCGCTTCTGCCGGTATGCTTTCAACCAACCGGGGCGTAATCAGGAATAGTAACTCACTCTTGTAATCCTGGTCCCGTTTCGAGGTAAAGAAATAACCCAGTATCGGTATATCGCCTAAAAGAGGCACTTTGCGTTCACTGGTGCGTTTTTCATCACGGAGCAAACCGCCGATAACAAGCGTTTGCCCGCTTTTGACATTGACTTTAGTTGTAATACCACGTTTAGATACCACCGGCACGCCGGCCCCGCCGATCTGAATCTCTGCAGTAACAACCGAAACCGAAGGGCTCACGGAAAGCTCGATAACATCATTGCTAACAAAAAACGGTATTACCTTTAACTGAATACCCACCTCTTTGTAGCCTATGGTACTCTGGACTGCGCCGCCAATCATTGAGCTGGACGCCACGTAAGGAAAATCCTGGCCTGTAATAAGCGTGGCTTCCTGTCCGTTAACTACAGTTACCCGCGGCGTGGATTTAATATCGGCCTTCCCCTTACGGGCCATTGCCCTGATAATAACATTGAATGTACCGGTGCCCTTAGCATCCAAAAAAGAAATGCTACCGCCCTGGAAATTAAGAAGCTGCTGAAGATAATCCTCCGGATTTAACGTAATTTTAGCCTCATCACCCAAATTATTAGCGTGATTGCTTTGTCCTCTGGTAGAAGTCAGTTCTCCGCCCCATTGCAAATCCTTGTCAAGGCTTAAATCAACTATCTGCGACTCTATGCTTATTTGCGGGTCAGGCGTGTCAATAATTTCCAGAATCTTATCAATATCGGCCACCTTTTCTGCTATATCGGTTACACTGAGTACGCTAAGTTCGGGATATGCTTTTATTATCCCTTTTTCAGATTTGTAATTATTAAGCAATTCTACCAAAAACTCGCAGCGGCGCGAACCGAACTGATAAAACTGGGTAACCAAACCGTCTTTTTCTAACCGGCCGGTTCGGATAATATTTAATTTCTTAGTTCGAGCCGGCGGAGGCGTCTGGGGCTGATCATCCGCCATGATTGCCTGAACGGTCAAAGCCATAACTAAAATCAGCAATAAAGCCCTTAGCCATTTCGCAAATCTGCTGTCGTGCCTTTCCATAGTTCCTCCTTTATTATTCTATTTTCATTATCTGACCGTCTTTAAGATGAATTATCCGCTGGGCTGTTTCCGCAACTTTCCGGTCGTGGGTTACCAGTATAATTGTCGTCCCTTTTTGGTTCAAATCAATAAAGAGACGCAGTATTTCCTCGCCGGTTTTGGAATCAAGGTTACCGGTCGGTTCGTCAGCCAGGATCAAAGCCGGATTAGTGCCAATCGCCCGGGCAATGGCTACCCGCTGGCATTCACCGCCGGAAAGCTTATTGGAGCAGTGGGTCGAACGATGATTCAGCCCTACCGTTGCCAGCGCTTTTTCAGCCCGGCTTCGAGCGTCCCTGACCCCAAGATACTTCAGCGGCAATTCCACATTATCCAAAGCCGACAATCTTGGCAAAAGATTGAAGTTCTGAAATACGAATCCAATCCGTTTATTCCTGATTTCAGATAAATGGTCATCATCGAAATGGCTAACATCCTGCCCCTCCAGTATATACTGGCCGGCAGTAGGCGTATCAAGACAGCCTAAAAGATTCAGCATTGTGGATTTTCCGCTGCCTGACGGCCCCATAATAGCCACGAATTCTCCGGTGTTTATATTGAAGTTAATATTGAGCAGAGCGTGAACACTCGCATTACCCATCTGGTAGGTCTTGGTAAGTTCACGAACTTCTATGGACATGATTTTATGATAATAAACTAAAGCTCAAGGTCAAGCAAACCTTGCAGTTATAACCAAAATTTATAATTTCAGTTTAATTAAGGCCGAGTATAGAACGGGTTAGCTCGCTCCACATACTCGTAAGTGGCCTTTTTGTCCGCCTCGGGTATGGTCAGGTCAAACGGCACTTCTACGGCGTTGGCAATGCGGTTAAGCAATTCCAGCCCGAACTGCCCGAGTATCTTCAGACCGGACGGACTCATCAGGCGCATATTGTCCAGAGGCGTATGTCCGTAGTTACCGCTGTAACGGTTCAGGGCGATGGACGGTATGCCCTTTTCGTTGAACGGGATATTATCGCTGGAATATGCGGAGTGGACTGTTTGGAACGGGATGCCTTTCTCCTTGGCAAACGAATCGACAAAAGTGGCCATCTGCTCCGAACCGCAGATAACCGAGCCGTTATTGCCCATAACCGTGCCGGCCACATCCACGTTGATAAGCAGTTTTACCTGCGGCGTATTCAGCATAACCGGCGGTTTGGGCTTGGCCAGCTCGGGCTTGTGTTTTTCAGTGTAAGCCCAACTGCCCTTGAGCCCCATCTCTTCGCTCCCGAACCAGACAAATACCAGGGTGCGCTTGGGCGGATGCTGCGCGAAATACCGGGCGTATTCGGCGATGGTAACTGAGCCGCCGGCGTTGTCCGCGCAGCCGGCCACCTTGTTGACGCTGTCGTAATGTCCGACGATATAGATTTTCTCGTTAGGCAGGTCGGTGCCCTTGATTTCGGCAATCACGTTGCGCGAGGTGGCCTTGAATTCCTTCTGTTTGGAAATGATATTAATGGCCTTGGCTCCTTTGTGAATCATCTCCAACCCGTCCTCGTAGCTGATGAATACGGACGGTATCTTGCCGTATGCCTTGATGAATAAATCACCCTGCTTCAGTTGCGGCAGTTGCGGCGTGGCTTCGTAGATGCGTATCAGCGCCTTTACATTGTTCTGCCTCAGGCGCATAAACATAATCTTGTTAACATTCCCGTGATAGACCAGGGCTACCTTGTTCCGGGCGGTTTTGATATGTTCGGGCGAGAATGAGTTCAGGTAAACCACTTCGGATTTGAAGCCCTTATCCGGAGTCGAACCGCTGTTGCCCATTACCGAAACGTTGTAGCGCTTGTGGTAAGGGCTCAAGACCTCAACCGATGCGTAGATATCCTGATAGGCCTGCATCTGAAAGGTCTCTTCCCTGGAATTGAGCCCAACAGACTTGAGATATTTCCTGAGCATATCCGCGGCCCGCTTTTCCTCGGAAGACCCGCCCAGGCGCGGGAATGATAATTGCTTCAATAACCGGTAGGCATTCTGTTCGTTGAATACTATTTCCATTGTTATTCCTTTCTAATACTTTTCACCACAAAGACACAAAGAATATTTCTTACTCCTATTTATGCTGATGTCAAATAATTCATTACCTGATGCATCGTTATTCTTATTTCTTGACGTTCGAGTGATATTTAGATAATTAAGTTGATATGAACCTTTACGAAGAGTCGGCATCGAGCATAAAGCAGTTAATCCTGGACAAAAAGGCCAGCGCCCAGGAAGTGGTCAGGGAAACCATAAGTCATATCAAGTCTGCTGACCCCAAAATAAAGGCTTTCTTGATAATCTGCGAGGAACAGGCGCTCAAGCAGGCAAAGCTCATAGACGAAAAGATTGCCGCCAACCAACCTGTGGGCGCCCTGGCCGGCATACCCATCGCCATCAAGGACAATATTTGCACCGATGGCATACGGACTACCTGCGCCTCGAAGATACTGGGAAACTTCATCCCGCCCTACGACGCCACGGTAATCAAGAAGATTAAAGCCGCCGACGGCATCATCATCGGCAAAACCAATATGGACGAATTCGCCATGGGCTCGTCCTGCGAGAACTCAGCCTTCGGCCCGACCTATAACCCACACAACACGGCTTGCGTACCGGGAGGCTCCAGCGGAGGCTCGGCCGCGGCTGTGGCCGGCAATATGGCTTTTATGGCTCTGGGCTCTGATACCGGCGGCTCCATCAGGCAACCGGCCGCGCTTTGCGGCGTGGTCGGCCTAAAGCCGACCTACGGCACGGTCTCGCGCTACGGGCTGGTCGCCTTCGCCTCGTCCCTGGACCAAATCGGCCCTATCACCCGGACAACGGCTGACGCCGAACTGATATATTCGGTTATCAGCGGCCACGACCCGCTGGACTCCACAGCAGCTAAAATACAGCCGCAGAATGCGCAGATTGAAATTAAGAATCTGCGCATCGGCTTACCCAAAGAGTTCTTCGCCGAAGGCATCCAGCCGGAAATAAAAGAGTCAGTCCTTTCGGCCATAGAGGTTTACCGCAAGATGGGCGCGCAAATAAAGGATATCTCACTGCCCCATACCAAATACGGCATTGCCACCTATTACCTGATAGCCCCGTCCGAGGCCAGCTCAAATCTGGCCCGTTACGACGGCATCCATTACGGATACCGGGCCAAGGACGCGGCCAACCTGATAGATTTATACGCCCGCTCGCGGGACGAGGGATTCGGGCCGGAGGTCAAACGCCGGATTATGCTCGGCACCTTCGCCCTGTCATCGGGATACTATGACGCATATTACCTGCAGGCGCTCAAGATCCGACAATTAATCAAGCAGGACTTCGACCGGGCCTGGCAGGATGTTGATGTGATAATCGGACCGACCTCGCCCATACCGGCGTTCAAGGTCGGAGCGAAAATAGACGACCCCTTGCAGATGTACCTCTGCGATATATTCACCGTCACGGCAAACCTGGCCGGGATTCCGGGGATTTCCATACCGTGCGGTTTGACCAAAGATAAACTGCCCATCGGCCTTCAGATATTAGGTAAGGAGTTTGATGATTTTACATTGCTGAAAATAGCTCGAGCATTCGAATCAACGAAAATATAATTTAGCCACAGAGGCGCAGAGAACACGGAGATTATCAAAATTTCTCTGAGCGCTCTGTGTCTCTGTGGCAAATAAAACTATGGACTATAAAATCGTCATCGGCTTGGAAGTGCACGTGCAGTTAAAGACGGCAAGCAAGATGTTCTGCGGCTGTCCGACCCTCTACGGCATGCCGCCCAACAAGCAGACCTGCCCGGTCTGCCTGGGCCTGCCCGGAGTCCTGCCGGTAATAAATAATAAGGCCGTGGAGCTGGCCATCAAAGCCGCGCTGGCGCTGAACTGCGCCATCAACTCACCGACCAAGTTCGACCGCAAGAACTATTTCTATCCAGACCTGCCCAAGAACTACCAGATTTCCCAATATGACCTGCCCTTGGGCAAGAACGGATATCTTGATATCGGCAAAGGCCCTACTTCGCCCTCCGAAGTAGCTGGAGGGCTACGAAGGACGGGCAGGAAAATAGGCATCACCCGGGCGCATCTGGAAGAGGATTCAGGCAAATCCATACACGAAGAGCCGGGAAACAAAAGATATGAGACAAAGGAAAAGAAACAGGAGCTGAATTATTCATTGGTAGATTTGAACCGGACCGGCGTACCGCTGTTGGAAATCGTCAGTGAACCGGAGATATCATCGCCCGAAGAGGCGCACCAGTACCTGACCACTCTGAAAGAATTGATGATATACTTAGGCATCTCCGATTGCGATATGGAAAAAGGGTCTCTCAGGTGCGATGCCAATCTTTCCATCGCCCAGTTAGAGCCGAATACTCACCACAAAGACACAAAGGACACAAAGAATAATTCCGGCTCTGTGAGCTCTGTGCCTCTGTGGCAAAATAAATTAGGAACCAAGACCGAGGTAAAGAACCTCAACTCGTTCAAGTTCGTTGCCAAGGCGCTGGAGTTCGAGGCCAACCGCCAGATAGCGCTGCTCAAGGCCGGCAAAGAGGTGGAGCAGGAAACACGGCTCTGGGACGATGCGGCCGGCGAAACCAGGCGACTGCGCGGCAAGGAAGCGGTCCAGGACTACCGCTATTTCCCCGAACCGGATTTAAGACCCATAACTATTTCACAGGAATGGATAGCCCGGGTCAAAAAGACCATATTCGAACTGCCCACCGAACGCCGGACCCGGTTTGTCCGTGATTACCAGATACCCGAATACGACGCCAGCGTGCTGACCCAGCCCAAAGAAATGGCCGACTACTTTGAGGAATGCGTAAAACTGTATAACAACCCCAAATCCATAAGCAACTGGCTGATGGGCGAGGTATCCAGGTATCTCAACGAACAAAAAATAGAGATAACCGAGTTCAAGATTAAACCAAATCAATTAACGCCGCTTTTAGGGATGCTCGACGCCAAAAAGATTACCTCCAGCGCGGCCAAGGAAGTCTGGGTCGAGATGCTCGCAAGCGGAAAGACAGCCGAAGAGATTATCAGCGCCAAAGGATTAGGCATCGTCAACGACCAGTCGGCCATAGAAGAATTCGCCAAGCAGGCAATAGAAGCCAATCCCAAGATAGTGGCGGATTACAAAGGCGGCAAAAAGGCGGCCATCCAGTCACTGGTCGGGCAGGTGATGAGATTATCTAAAGGTAAAGCAAATCCGGAGATTGCCAAACAGGCGCTGGAGAAACAATTGGGCAATTAGTGTTTATCCGTGTAAACTTGTAGTGAGTTCACCGAACCATCTGTGGTTAGTGCCACTTGGAGCATTGCGACTTAGTGGCACGTTATCCCGCATAGCGGGGCTAAATAGATTGACATACATTCCCCGTA
>JAZDFB010000163.1:0-4282 GCA_043808305.1 Planctomycetota bacterium
GGTAATTTTCTATTCCAGCAAAGACGATGGTCACAACCAGTTTACTAATTGCCAGCGCGGATTATTAGGGACAACGGCCCAGACGCACGGTGATGGGGAATCCATCGATTTATATTCTATAAAGGTATCCGACAATACCGAGTATCCATCCCCCTGCCTGATTCAAATTGACGACGAATGGATTGGCCCGGTGCAGAAGGGCGCGACTACAGAATACTTCACCGGGGTGGTTAGCGGTGCGGCGCCGCTTGATTTGAACAGGGGGCTTTATAATCAAGCCGTCGCACATACAGCCGGAGCTTTGGTTATTCCCGTTTTGCGGGTCAGAGACTTGACATGCGGCAGGGGCGACGTTGTTACCATTGTTGAAAACGACCAGCTCACCAACCAGAAAGAGCTGAAAACCATCCGGAACGCTACCGATAGATTATTTGCTTTTCGGGATAATATTACCCGCAATTATAATGTAGATAGAATAACCAGGATTCTTAAATTCCCTTCCGGCGAACTGCCTTCTTATTTGCCTGGTAATCTGTGCGTCGGCGGCACCGAGGCAGGCGGAGCAATACCGGCCACGATAGATGAGTTCAGATGCTTTACCAGCGTTGGGGTTTCAAGCGCAATATTGAATACATACGTAATATCGGATACGTTATCGGCCGGTTCGCATAATGACCGGATAAGGATTCCTAATATTAACGGATTGGGCTTGTCGCCTTTCGGCGGGATTGTTAAGTTGGGTAATGAGGTTATAGGCTACGGCGGAATTGATGGTTTTAGCGGAGAAATTACCGGTTGCGTCCGGGGGTATCTCAATTCCTTGCCACAGACGCACGATTACCGCGCAAAGATATTTTATATCCCTTATCTGCCGGTTGTGTCGCTAAGAAATGCTATCGGTCCGGGTGATTCTGCCATACCGGTTACTTCTATGAATGGTTTCTCGACGGATGCGGCATATTTGCTGGTGGGTAATGATTTCAATCAATCGGAAATGATAGGGTATCTCTGGCTTGATGGGGTTAACACGCAATTCGCCATGCCGTTTGACAGAACCGGCGCGGGGATATTCCGAGGCGCGTTCGGCACGACACCCGGATCTTTTATGCCGGGGACGCTGGTTTATGCGATGCCGTTCCGGTATTGGCACCTGGAAAAGAGCCGGGCGTTCCATCACGAAATGGCGTATTTCCATACCGCCCATTTTGCCCATGATGCCACTTGGCAGAGGGTGCGTTGGACAGAGCGGCATGAACCAGCCGATGATGGGATGGTCCAGTGGCGTTTCCTGGTCCGGTTCGACAACAATCCGCATTGGGCTAACCAGCCTACTAACCGCAAAGACGGATTGTTTGAGTTCTATTCCCGGAACAGGAGTCAGGACCTTAATATTTCCGCCAACCAGATAGAACTACTGGCTTTTGTCCAGTATCAGCCCGGCGCATTCCTTACAGATTCATGGAAACGGGCTCCAGCCCTGACTAATCTTTATATTGATTACACAAAGCCCGCGGATATTATTTCCCATCGGGAAGAATAATTCGGGTTGGGTATGATAATAGGCCGAAAATATAATAAGGGCTTTCGAATGGTTTTTAGTTGACAAATCAACTATTTTGTCGTATACTATATAGAGGAGAAAATGAGAAAAACGTTTCAATTATTGATAGTGGTAATTATTGTTCTGGTCGGCTATATTGTGCTTGACTTTGTCCAGAGCAGGGCCGACGAAAAGCTTTTTCAGGAGGAGCTGAAATCCACAATCCAAGGCCAGGTAATTACAAATGAGACAATAAACCAGGGTATCGCTAAAGAGATTCTTGTAAAGATGCCCTGGCCCAGTTTTGAAGGCAATACAACCAGCAAAACCGTATCACCGACCGAAGCTATAGTCAAATCACAGCTAAGGCTCAATGGCATCATTATAGATCCTCCCCGTCCGGCTACAGCTTTTATCGAAGACACTGTTTCCAAGCAGTCCGGCTGGTATATAGAAAATGAGCGGATAAACGAATGGACCATTATCAAGATAACCGCAGACGAAGTAACTCTTCGCAATGATTCCGGGGAAATCGCCCGGTTGACTATAGAACGCAGCTGGGGCGCAGATTTAACCCAAGGCGTAGTTAATATCGTCAAAGGCGCTAAGGATATTATTAGTATGGCATCTCCGTTAAATATGTCCGATTTGGCCAATATAATCGAGCCGATGCTTAAAAAGGATGTTCCTACAGAGCAGTTCCGGCCTCAGATTAAGGCGCTTATCAATACTGTGCCGCGCAAGGTTATCGAGGATCAGCTTCAGGCAGTTGGCATTGCCCCGTCAGAGATACCGCCTGATACAGACCTGACAGATTATGCTATGAAATTACTGACTATCGGGCGCAATGAACAGGTTGCTACGACCGGTGCGGTCGTAGAGTTATCATTTTCGCTCCAAGTCAATAAAAACAACAGCCCGATGACGCCGACTAATACATTTCCGACCGGCAAGTACCGGATATACACCTGTTTTCCTAATAAGGATGCCTTAAAAGGGATGCCTAAAGTTATTATCCGATGGAATAACCAGACTTCGGGGGAAACGGTAAGCATGAAGCTTCATCAGCTTGATGCTAACGCGCCGTATAATTTTATCTGGCTGGAGCAAAAAGATGGGTGGACCAGCGGGCAATACGAAGTTGAACTTTTCAGGGTTAATACTGCCGAAAAGGTCGCCAGCGGAACGTATAGAGTGGAGTAAAATTATGAAATATAAGATGCTTATCCTGTGTTTGTTTGCGATAATTGCGCCGGTATTCACGCAGGAACCGGTAACGCCTCCTTCGCCACAGGGCGGGATGGTGAAATACAACGGGCCGGTCAAGTTGAGCGAGCTGTTGGGCTATATCGGTAACCGCGAGAAGAGGACCATTATTTATGCCGATGCGGCTATCCCGCAGGAAACGATATTTGTCATCACGCCCAAGGAAGGTATTTCTCTGGATAATTTCCTGAACATGATAGATACCTTGCTCCGGCTGAAAAATGTGGTAGCCATCCGAACAGAGACTGCGCTTAAAGTAATGAGGACAAGTGAAGCGCGCGATATTACGCCTGTCCGGCCGGCGGCGGATATCGAGAACCTGCCTGATACTGACCAGCTTATAACTCAGACCATACCGTTAAAATACCTTGATGCTAATACCGCTAACCAGATAGTCCAGACTGTGCGCGGCAAAGATACGCAAAGCGTGGCATCAATGGACAACAACAGCGTTATTATTATTGATTATTCATCCAACATTAAAAGATTTTATGAGATACTGAAACAGTTAGATATCGAACAGACGCCATACTTGAGCGAGGTGCGGATATTGAAGAATGCCTCGCCCGGCGCGGTTAAGACGGCGCTGGACAGCTACGTTCAGGGCACGGCCCAGTTCACCAAACAAAAACCCGGTGTCCCGCCGGCCAGGCCTTTTATTACGATTGATGAACGGACCAGCACCATAATGATATTTGCTCTGGAGAAGGATATGCCCCAGCTTCTGAAACTGGCCGAGATGCTGGATAAAGAGGCGGGCCAGAAGGATACGTCGGTTTATATTTATAAGCTGGTCAACACCACGGCTGATGATATTGCCAAGATTTTACTGGATGCATACACCAAGCAGCAATTCGCTCCGCCGGCCCGCCGGATTATGGAAGTTATCAGCGTCACTGCGGAAAAGAGCACTAACTCGCTGATTATTGTCGCTCCGCCTAAAGTTTATGAAGAAATGGTGGAACTTATAAAGAAACTTGATGTCCGCAAGTTGCAGGTGAACATCGAGGCGGCAATAGGGGAGTTTTCCTACGACAAGATGCTGGAACTCGGCGTGGAACTTGCCGCATTCAGTGAGCCGACAATCGCGGGGGGTCCAAAAAATATTAGGGGGACGCAAGTTCCCGGCGTTATTGCCGGAACTACTTACGGTTTATCTTCAATAAACCCAACCACAGGCGGGAAAGTGCCGATTCCTCCAACATATGGCGGCCTGACTATTGGTTTGTGGGCGGGCAAGCAAGATAGCATTCCTTTTCTGCTCAGGGCGGCTAAAACAGACGGGGAGGTTAATATCAAGGCCGCGCCTTCTATTACAGTTAATGATAATTCAGAGGCAACTATCAATATCGGGGAAAAGATTCCTTATGATACTAAAACAGTCGGCCCGGACGGCACAGTTACCGGCATTACTTTTGGCGGATATCTGGAAGCGTCTATCAAACTCAAAATAATTCCTCATATCAGCGAGGATGA
>JAZDFB010000164.1:0-6751 GCA_043808305.1 Planctomycetota bacterium
GCCTTTACCGTCATCCAATCTGAAATACTGTGCCGGGCCGTTGCTGATATCGGGCTGAACGGGCTTTAGTCCGCCCAATTCTTCTGTTATTATCTTCTTAATCGCACCGACCCTGACAATATCTTCCTGCTTTTCCTCCCATTTGCCGCAGGGCATATATTCTATAAAACGCACGGTCAAAGGATGTTTGATTGTCAGGCGGGCGAAATCTATGACTTCATCTTCATTTATACCCTTGAGTAGGACGGTATTTATCTTTATATTTCGGATTCCTGTTTCCAGCAGTTTCGATATCCCGTCCCAGACCCGTTTTATGCCGTTCACCCCGGTAATACTATGGAAGACATCCGGCTTCAATGAATTAAGCCCGATATTAATGCCGTGCAGGTTAAGCCTACCCAGCGCCTCGGCGTAATCACCGAGCAGATATCCGTTGGTAGTCAGTGAGACTTTTCGGGTCCCCGGCAGTTTTATCAGTTGCCCAACAAAATCAAGAATATTCTTCCTCAACAAAGGCTCACCGCCCGTTATCCGGAATTTATCGATGCCCATTTTTATGGCTGACTGCGCCGCCCGGATAATTTCCTCGTATGAAAGGATATCGGATTGCGCCGATAACTTCGGCCCGCCGTCCGGAAAACAGTATCGGCATTTGAAATTGCATCGGTCGGTGACAGAAATGCGCAGGTAATCTATTTGGCGATGGAATCTGTCTTTCATACAACTTTAAACACAGAGGATACAAATAAGATAACAAGAAAACTCTGTAACTTCTGCCACGAAGGCACCAAGACACCAATAATTCTTTATGCCTTTGTGTCTTTGTGGCAAGGGCTACTATTCCGCCCAGTAGTTAGGAGCTTCCCTGGTAATTATGACATCATGAGGATGGCTTTCCCGCAGGGAGGCAGCTGATATTTTAATGAACTTAGTTGTAGTTCTCAATTCCTCGATATTCCTGACGCCGCAATATCCCATACCGGCCTTGAGCCCGCCTACCAGCTGGTAAACAAATTCGCTGATGGGTCCTTTGGAAGGTATCTGCCCCTCTATGCCTTCAGGCACCAGCTTATCCCTTGTTGTTACGCCGTCCTGGCGGTAACGGTCCTTACTGCCCTTCATCATGGCGCCTTCGGAACCCATACCCCGGTATGATTTATAAGAACGGCCTTTGTAGATAAATGAATCGCCCGGGCTTTCGGCCACGCCGGCGAACAGGCCGCCGATCATAACCGAATGGGCGCCGGCCGCGATGGCCTTGGTTATATCGCCCGAATGCCTGATTCCGCCGTCGGCGATAACCGGGACCTTGTATTTCCGGGCAATCTTGACGCAATCATAAATCGCCGTAATCTGAGGCACGCCGACCCCGGCAATAATCCGTGTGGTGCATATCGAGCCCGGCCCGATGCCGACCTTTATTGCATCGACTCCGGCTTTTATCAAATCAATGGCCGCCTCGCTGGTGGCGATATTGCCGGCCACGATATCTATCTTGAACCGTTTCTTGAGTTCTTTCACGGCATTAATAACATTATTGGAATGGCCGTGCGCCGTATCAACCACTATTACATCTATTCCGCAACTAATAAGCCGCTCGGCCCGGTCAATATCATTGACCCCGACCGCCGCGCCGACCCTGAGCCTGCCCTGCTTGTCCCGGCAAGCATTCGGGAACTGGAGCATCTTGTTGATATCCTTTATGGTGATAAGCCCTTTGACGATAAAATCCTTGTCAACCAGAAGCAGTTTCTCGACTTTATTCTTATGAAGGATTTGCTTGGCCTGTTCCAGGGTGGTCTCCGGCGGCGCGGTTATCAAGTGGTCCTTAGTCATCACTTCGGAAATATTTTTGGCATCGCTTTTCTGGAACCTCAGGTCGCGGATAGTCAGAATCCCCTGGAGCTTCTTATTTCCATCGGTTATAGGGATACCGGATATATGGTGGTCAGTCATTATCTTACGGGCTGCGCCGATAGATTCATTGGGCGGCAGGCAGATTGGGTCCAGGATAACACCGCTGGCCGAGCGCTTGACCTTGGTTACTTCCAAGGACTGCTCTTCGATAGTGAGATTCTTATGGATAATGCCTATCCCGCCTTCCTGGGCCAAAGCAATAGCCAGGTTAGCCTCGGTCACCGTATCCATGGCGGCGGAAACAATAGGTATATTAATAGCGATATGCCGTGAAAATTGGCTCTTTACTTCAACCTGCGCCGGGATGATATCCGACTTGCGGGGAACCAGCAAGACATCGTCAAAAGTTATGCCTTCACCAATAATCCTGTCGTCCATATAGCAAGATTATATTATTGAAAAGGAATGTCAAGAAAATTACTTCGGAATACTCAGATTTTCTCCCATAGGGGTTATTACCCCTCTGGCGTCCAGCACCCATCCGCTGGATAGTTGCTGGACTGTCACCCCCTGGAGGATTGACTGCAATCCCCCAGACCCCCACAGGCAGTATAATAAAAGTATTTATCCTTTTCTTATACTGCAAGAAAATTGGCCCAATAAAAAAGGGGCGGGTTTTAGCCCGCCCCTAGGACTTGATTTACCCTATTTCTTCTTTTCCTTATGCTTTGTATGCGCCCTGCAGATAGAACAGAATTTCTTCAGCTCCAGTTTGGCCTGTTTTTTGGGGTCCTTGCTGGTCCGGTAATACCGGTTGCCGCACTGTGTGCATTCCATGAAAATCCATTCTCTCATATTTAACCTTTTTTATTCTATTATCTTGGTAACCACGCCGGCGCCGACAGTCCTACCGCCTTCGCGGATGGCAAATCTCAGGTTATCTTCCATGGCTATCGGTATC
The DNA here is from genome assembly GCA_043808305.1 of Planctomycetota bacterium. GTDB lineage: Bacteria > Planctomycetota > MHYJ01 > JACQXL01 > JACQXL01 > JBBAAP01. The sequence continues at coordinate 2,819 of JAZDFB010000164.1, forward strand.
ATCAGTTCCACGTTCAGGCTAACGTTCTCGCCCGGCATTACCATTTCCACCTTGGCCGGAAGCTTAACCTCGCCGGTAACGTCCGTAGTCCTGAAATAGAACTGGGGCCTGTATCCGGAGAAAATCGGCGTATGGCGTCCGCCTTCGTCCTTGGACAATATATACACCTCGCACTCAAATTTAGTGTGCGGCGTAATTGTACCCGGAGCGGCAACAACCATACCACGCTCTAACTCGTCTTTTTCAACGCCGCGCAGCAATATGCCGACATTATCGCCGGTGATGCCTTCATCTAACAGTTTATTGAACATTTCTATACCGGTGACGACGCTCTTTTTAATTTCTTTGGAAAACCCGACGATATCAACAGGATCATTAATCTTTATCCTGCCGCGTTCGATACGGCCGGTGCCGACCGTGCCGCGCCCTTTGATGCTGAATACGTCTTCAATCTGCATCAGGAATGGTTTATCAACCTGGCGAACCGGTTCCGGAATATTGGCATCAATCGCATCCATTAGTTGCCAGATCGGACCGCAGTTGGGGCATTCCTTCTTGGCGCACAGGCATTCCAGCGCCTTCAAGGACGAACCTTTGACAATGGAAATTTTATCGCCCGGGAATTGATGTTTAGTTAGAAGTTCCCTGACTTCCACCTCGACCAGCTCCAAAAGTTCCGGGTCGGTAACCAAATCGCACTTATTCAGGAATACCACGATTGCCGGCACCTGAACCTGCCGGGCCAGAAGCACGTGTTCCCTTGTCTGGGGCATCGGCCCGTCCGCCGCGGAAACTACCAGGATAGCGCCATCCATCTGGGCCGCGCCGGTAATCATATTCTTAATGTAATCCGCATGGCCCGGGCAGTCGATATGCGCATAATGGCGTGTAGCTGTCTGGTATTCAACGTGCGCCACCTGAATGGTCAGGATCTTTGTTTCACCGCGCTGCTCACCGCCTTTGGCTATTTCCGCATAAGTCTTGGCGTTTGATAATTTGTGTTTGGATAGAACGTTTGTAATCGCGCTGGTCAGGCTGGTTTTGCCGTGATCGATATGCCCGATGGTTCCAACGTTCAAGTGTGGTTTTGTTCGATCAAATTTTTCCTTGGCCATAAAAGCTCCTTTCGATATCTGATTTTTACTTTCTTAGCTGTTGACGGGAATTGCACCCGTGACCTCGTCCTTACCAAGGACGTGCTCTTCTAGCTGAGCTACAACAGCGTTTATTTCAATACGCTGTTAGAACGCAAAACTATAGCAGTTTAAGATTTAGTGTCAAGTTATTTATATATTTTACGCTAAAATATCCCCGGAGACCGACCTTTAAGAAAATCCCGATAGAGCGGGATGACCTGCTGGATTTTCTTCCATAGGGGTTAGCACCCCTCTGGCGTCCAGCACCCATTCACTGGATGGGTGCTGGACTGTCACCCCTTTGGGGATTGACTGCAATCCCCCAGACCCCCACAGGCAGTATAGGAAAGTTTTATACTTTCCTATACTGCAAGAAAATATACATGCCACATATAACCCGGATTATTCACGCGTTTAGCGTGAATAAGTCCGTTAGTCTCGCAGGGCAGATAAAATCTGACCGAGAGGCTTACGGCCGGGCAATCCCGCATTACCTTGATATTACACTCTGCACGTCAGTGCAGAGGTTTATGAATAATGCGGGATAAGACCCTTCGCGGATGTGCTCAGGGTCTAACTGTCCGTCCATCGGCTGTTAGAATGTAATGAGTTATCCCTAGACCCTGAAGGGTCTTGGGACAAGAACCCTCACGGGCAGCCGAGGATACTCGGCAGTAAGTCTCCCGCCCTTTCTGAAGAAAGAGCGGGATCCAACTGCCGAAGTATAATTCACTAACGTTCAAACTGCTGGAGTATAGCTCGCCTTGCTTCACACGGACAGTAAGAGCGGCGGACCGGGCTCGAACCGGCGACCGTCTGCTTGGAAGGCAGATGTTCTACCAATTGAACTACCGCCGCGCTTACTCCCTGTAAGCCATCACCTGAACGTTTTCAGAGAAAGGTATTACAGTGAAGTTAGACCCCGCATTTACCTTGGGTTGGACAAACCAAGATAAGTGCGGGGCATAAGAAATTCTAAGGCTCATACTTCGCCAAGAATTTCTAATGTGGGCAGGGAGGGATTCGAACCCCCGAAGCTAAAAAGCAACAGATTTACAGTCTGTCCCCTTTGGCCGCTTGGGTACCTGCCCCGTTATCCCGCCAAAGCGGGATAACGGGACATGCCCAAGATGTTAAATCCCGACATTCGTCGGGATAAGAACTTGTAACGCTTGTCCGTCGCTATGCTTGGACTCGCTAACAAGTTCTAAAGCTGGGAGCGGGATTTGCACCCGCAACCGCCGGTTTACAAAACCGGAGCTCCGCTGTTGAGCTATCCCAGCATTTCTGGTCAGTCTCTAAATAATTATTAGAGCGGGTTCTATAAACCCGGCGGGAACCGTCCCGATGACATAATCGGGAAGCTCCGCTGTTGAACTATCCCAGCATTCTCAACCTTAATTCGCCTTACTGATATCAAACAGGTTAATCCCTGTCAATATTTTTACTTATCGCCTACCCCTTAAGGTCATACCTTGCGGACAAAGCAACAGATGCCACCATATCAAGGCAATATAAGCTATTAGCCTCTGCCTAAAGCGTTTTACCAGGCACACGGTCAGGATACAACCTATCAGGTTCAGGACAAAACCCAGGATTATCTTTATCGGCTTCAGCAACCGGAAAAGCAAATATATAGCCGGTGAATAATGCTTGCGGTAAAACTTACATAATGAATTAAGGTATTCTATCTTGGACCGGACTAAGACTTGTTTCTTGGCCTGTCCCTGGATGTGGTAGATGCCGGCATCCGGTACAAACCATACCTGCCAGCCTTTATCAGTCATACGCCGGCACCAGTCGGTCTCTTCCAGGAAAAGGAAATAATTCTCATCCAGCATCCCGACCTCTTTTATCGCCTCATCCCGCACCATCATGGCCGCTCCGATAACCGACTCAACCTCTATCGGATGTGAATACGCCTGCCTTTTGCTGGGATACCGGCCCGGCGCCATAATCCTTAATAAACTCTTGCCCAAAAGCTCGCTTACGAGCCCCGGGATATTATCAAATGAATTCTGCCGTGAGCCGTCCTGATTGAGCAGTTGACCTGTGATAATGCCGGCCCTGGGATTGGATTCCATAAACTTGGCCAGGCTTTCCAGCGCCCCTTCGGTCAGCAAAACATCGCTGTTGAGGATAAAATAATATTTAGCCGGCCTGTCTTTCAAACCGGAATTAACGGCTCCGGCAAACCCGATATTGCGCTCCAGCCGGATGACTTCAGCGGTCGGGTAATATTGGCGGACGGCCTCGATACTGCTGTCGGATGAGCCGTTATCAACAACCGTAACCAGGCAACCGGGTGTTTTAACCTTGTTAAAGACGGAGTTCAAGCACCCCAAGAGCAAGTCTTTGGTGTTGTAGTTAATAATGATTATAGATACGTCAGGCACGTCTGATAACAATACAGGGCGCAATCAATATAATCGCTTATCCCCCGACGGAATCCTGCATCCCGCATAAGTACGGGACGTCGCTCGACTCCGAAAGTGCTGGATGGAGTTTATCCTCCCGAATGCTCTCGGGGGGACTGCGGCTCAATAATCGGGATAAGGTGGCAATACGTCGTGGAATTTATCCCGCCTTTGGGCGGGACTCCTACTGCCACTAAAATTATATCTGCGCCCTATTTCTTCAGTGAATTACAAGTTAATCTTCCAGGACGAAGGTAATGTTCATATGGACACGGTACTCGATTACTTTGCCTTTTTCCACCTTCACGTTGGTTTTGGTTACTTCCGCGCCGGTAATGCCGCGCAGAGTCTTGGTCGCTCTCATAATGCCTTCCTGAACC
>JAZDFB010000165.1:0-32055 GCA_043808305.1 Planctomycetota bacterium
CAGCGATAGCTTGGTCAAGCTCGCCTTTATCTTTATATGCATTGGCACGGTTGTGGTAAGCACCAGCATATTTTGGGTCCAGTTCTATTGCCTTGTTATAATCGGCAAGAGCTTGATCAAAGTCACCTTTATCACAGTAGGCACCACCACGGTTGTTGTAAGCCATAGCATACTTTGGGTTTAATTCTATCGCCTTGTTATAATCAGCAATAGCTTGGTCAAGTGAGCCTTTTTTCTGGTAAGCAACGCCGCGGTTGACGTAAGCTTCAGTATCATTTGGATTCAGTTCTATCGCCTTGGCGAAATCGGCGATAGCCAGGTCAAGGTTGCCTTTATTATCGTATGCAATGCCGCGGTTGTAGTACGCTCCGGCATCTTTTGGATTCAGTTCAATCGCCTTGTTATAATCAGCGATAGCTTGGTCAAGGGCCCCTTTATCATCGTATGCAATGCCACGGTTGACGTAAGCTTTAGTATCATCTGGATTTAGTTCTATAGCCTTGGTATAATCAGCAATAGCCCGGTCAAAGTCGCTTTTACATTGATATGCAATGCCGCGATTGTAGTACGCGCCGGAATCATTTGGATTTAGTTCAATCGCCTTGGTATAATCGTCGATGGCCATGTCCAAGGCATCTTTATCCTTATAGGCAATTCCGCGGTTAAAATAGGCTTGGACAAGTTTCGGGTCTATTCCTATTGCTTTGGTATAATTGGCTATGGCTTGAACAAGGTTGTTTCTATCATAGTATTCATGGCCAAGGTTGTAGTAGGCCTCAGCATATTTTGGGTCGAGTTCTATTGCTTTATTATAATCGGCAATGGCTTGGTCAAAGTCGCCTTTGTCCTTATAGGCAACGCCGCGGTTGTTGTAAGCCATGATATTTTTTGGATCTATCTCTATTGCCTTGGTGTAATCGGCGATAGCTTGGTTAAGGTTACCCTTATCTTTATATGCAATGCCGCGGTTGATGTAGGCAAGAATATAGTTTGGGTTCAGTCCTATTGTCTTGGTGAAATCAGCTATAGCGCCGTCCAAGTCGCCTTTCAACCTCTTTGTCTCTCCGCGATTAAAGTATGCTATAGCAAGTTTCGGGTTTAGTTCTATCGCCTTATCCAATGCCTTAATAGCTTCTTCATAACGACCAAGTACCGCAAGTGCGGCGCCTTTGTTACCCCATGCGTCAGAGTAATTTGGATTTAGCGCTATGGCTTTGTCAGCGTCTTTTAGCGACTCTTCTGCGTCACTATTAGTATTGACAGGTTCTATTACTTTATTAGGCGTTTTTTTAGGGACGGTTTGCTCTGCTGGTTTTACATCGGTTGGTTTCTGCTCCTGTGTAGCCGGCATTTTGATGTGTTGGTCTACTAAACCTTTCCCTGTGCTATGGCTGGAACAGGCCGGGATGATGCCGGATACGATTAGGGCGGTGAGTAGGATTATTATCTGCCTCATAGGATAGATATTTACAATGCGGGGAATAATTGTCAATAGATTTTAACAGTGACTTGACGAGACTCTTAAAAGACTAATTTAGGTCTAATAAAGTCTCTTATAGTCCCTGTTTAATATCCAACAGGTATTGTTTTCTTGGTCTCCTGGGTTCCTTATAGAAATTACCTGCGTTAATCTGCGTACTATTTGTGGAATACGGGGTTATAATGACAGCTCGATAATCTTTTTGCAGAGTTGGGGGAACCCGATGCCGATAGCGCGGGCGGCTTTGGGGACCAGCGACCGTTCGGTCATACCGGGGATGGAATTGACTTCCAGCACGTAGGCCTTCTTGTCCTTGGCCGAGTATATCAGGTCAACCCGGGAAAAACCTTTACAGCCCAGCGCCTGGTATGCCTTTAGCCCGGTGCGCTGTATCCGGCGGATTATTGCCTTTGGAAAATCGGGGTTGACGATGTACTGGGTCTTGTCGTCTTTGTATTTTGCCTTGTAACTGAAAAAGTCTTTATAAGGCTTCATCTCAATGACCGGCAATGGTTTGTTGCCCAGTATCCCGACTGTTACCTCCCTGCCGGAGATATATTGTTCCAGCAGGATATCACGGCCGTAACGGGATGCCAGCTTCAATGCATCGTACAGCTCATCAGCGTTACAGGAGATGGATACGCCGACGCTGGAGCCCTCGGACCGCGGTTTGACCACCAGCTTTTTCCATTTCCATAACGCCTCGCAGGCTTTAACGGGGAATCCGTGATCTGAAATACGCAATTGCTTGAACGGAGCGCTGGGGATGCGGTGCTTGGCGAACAGCCGCTTGGTGGCGAATTTATCCATGGCGTTGAGCGATGCCCGCGAACCCGAGCCGGTGTAGGGAATATGATGCTTGTCAAGCAGTTTCTGGAGCTGTCCGTCCTCGCCGAACTTGCCGTGCAGGGCGATGAATGCCGCATCGCAGGTTTTCAGGCCGGCCAGTATCCGGTAGGTGAGCATCCCCGAACGGGGAGCCGGTCCGGGGCTTTTGATGTCTATCAGCTTGACCGGGTAGCCCAATGACCTGAGCCCGGCGGCTACGGCCTTGCCGGACTTGAGCGAAATCGGCCGCTCCGACGAGAACCCGCCGTATAATACGCCGATGCGCAATTGTTTGGTATTGAGCAGTTTTAATAATCTGTGTTTATCCCTCATTGTTCATAAACCTTTGCACTGAGTGCAGGGTGTACTATCAAGGTAATGCGGGATTGCCCGGCCGTAAACCTCTCGCCCCCGATTTCATCGGGGTTTTCGAGGGGTAACGGACTTATTCAAGCTAAACGCGTGAATAATCCGGGTTATCCGTGTTCATCTGTGGTTTCTACCAAACCTGTATTTCCAATTCCAGCTTTATCTTGTTCTTCTTGTATATCGTCTTTTTTACCAGATTAATCAAGCGGATGACTTCGGATGCCTTGGCTTTGCCGATATTGACGATGAAATTGGCGTGCTTGGGTGAGACCATTGCGTGGCCGGCGCTCTTGCCCTTCAGTCCGGCCTGGTCTATCAGGGCTCCGGCTGATTGGCCGGTCGGATTCTTGAATACGCAGCCGGCGCTCCGGGCCGACAGCGGTTGGTCGGCGCGCTTTTCCTTAATTATTCCGGTCAGGCGTTTGATTATTTTATCAGCCGGTTCTTTTCTCAGTTCAAGGGTAATCAGGTAAGCGATTAAGCCCTGTTTGAGGATGTTCGATGTCCGGTAGCCGAAACCCAAGTCTTCTTTATCCAGGCGCACCGGTTTGCCGCTTTTGTCAAGGGCCAATATTGATTTGACCAGGTTGCCGATATTACCGTGTTTCCCGGCGGCAAGCCCGCAGGCAGTCCCGCACTTATGCGGGGAATAGCCGGGATAATGTGGCAGATAACTCCCTTTGGTTGAACTGCCACTAATCCCGCCGGCGTTCATTGCCACGGCTCCGCCCAGGCTGCCCGGTATACCGGCCAGGGCTTCCAGCCCGCTCAGCCCCATCCGGACGGTTCGGGCAATCAGCACCGGCAGGGGATAGCCCGCTCCGGCCGTTATGATGTTTCCTTTACGCTCCAGTTCGCGGTTGGTGATTTTTATTACCGCGCCTTTGATACCTTTGTCGCTGACCAGCAGGTTTGAGCCCTCGCCCAGGATGCGGACGGGTATGTCATAGTCGAGGCAGAGGTTATACGCCGCCCGGAGCTGGTGCATAGTCTGGGGCACGATGAACACCTCGGCCGGTCCGCCGATGCGGAACGTGGTCTGGAGGTTCATCGGTTCGTTGAACCGGACCAGCGGGGTATTGACGGACTTAAATAATTTCAGTAATAGTTTATTCAAGGTAGTAACACTTTCTTAAGTTGCTGGCCGACTTCCCAGACATCGCCGGCGCCCAGGGTGATAATCACATCGCCGGGGATGGTATTGGCTTTGAGGTATTTGACGATACCGGCAAAATCAGGGATGTATATGGCCCGGGCGGATATTTTGTTGATTGCATTGACCAGGTCAAGCGACGAAATCTTTTGTTGCTCCTTGGCGCTGTCACGGGCCGCGTATATGGGCGGAACCAGGACCACATCCGCCGCCTGCAGTGCCTGTGCGAATTGGCCCAGGAACAAACGCGTCCGGCTGTACTGGTGCGGCTGGAAGGCGCAGAAAATGCGCCGGTTCGGATAAACCGACCGGGCTGTCCGGAGCGTGCCGGTTATTTCGGTGGGGTGGTGGCCGTAATCGTCTATGATAATCCGGCCGCGCGTGGACCGGCCGTCCGAGATGACGTCAAACCGCCGGCCGACGCCGGTGAAACCGGCCAAGGATTTCTTGATGATAGATTTGCTTATGCCCAGCGCGTCGGCAACAATGATGCCGGCCAGCGCGTTATAGAAATTATGCCGGCCCGGTATGCCCAGCCTGAAATTGCCGTAAAGTTTCCGCTTATGCCAGACCCGGAATCCGGAGCTGTCGGCCATAGGCTTGAAATACCAGTCGGCTTTGGGTGACGATCCGAATGTCAACATCGGTATCTTAAGTCCCCTGATGCATTTCCTGACGCCCGGGCTGTCGATATTGGCAATCACCAGGCCGTCCTTCGGCGTCATCAGGCAGAATTCCCTGAATGCCTTGACGACGTTGCTGAAATTGCCGTAATAATCCAGATGGTCCGGCTCGATATTGTTGATTATGCGCATCATCGCGGGCAATTGATGGAACGAGCGGTCGTATTCGCAGGCCTCGGCCACGAAATATTTGCTTTTGCCGAACCGGGCGCTGCTTTGGAAATCCTTGAGCACGCCGCCGATGACGAATGACGGGTCTTTGCGCGCCTGATAAAGCATATAAGCCATAAGCGACGAAGTGGTGGTTTTGCCGTGCGCCCCGCTGACCGCTATGCCGCAGCCGGCCCGGCCCATCAGGTATCCCAGCAGTTGGGCGTATTTGACAATCGGGATGCGGTATTTCACGGCCCGGATAATCTCGGGGTTTGTGTCCGGAATAGCCGCTGATTTGACGACCAGCTTGCAGGCCGGGCTGATATTCCCGGCGCTATGGCCGCGGAATATCCTGATACCTGATTTCTTGAGGTATTGCTCCACAGACGGGATGAGCTGCAGGTCCGAGCCGCTGACCGTCGCCTTTGCCGATGCCAGGTAATGTGCCAGCCCGCTCATGCCGGTTCCGCCGATGCCGATGAAATAAACGTTTGACTTGCCGCAAAGGCAAAAAGCCTCTTCTTTATTTACGCTGGAATGCATGCCAGAGTATCGTTTTATATTAATGTGGTTTTTGTAACCGGTTAATTTCTTCCTTAAGCTGGGCCGTGGTCTGCCTGATTTCCGACTCGGCTTTTTCCCGGAGCGTCCGGGTTGCCTCGCGCATCTGGTGTTCGACGTTCTGGCGGAGCAGTTCGGAAAAACGCTCTATCTCGTTCTGGCTGTCTTCCTTAAGCTTGTTGAAGAACACCATCAGCTCGCTCCGGCGCTGGTCCAGTTCCTGGGTAATTCGGTCAAAGCGCTTGGTAACCTCGTCGCTGTCCGCGATGTATTTATCGGCCCGTTTGGCGATTTCTTTCATTTCCTTGATCTTGGAGCCGGCCATATAGCCGAAGACCACGGTCAGGAACACTATCAGGATAAGTTCCAGGAGCATCACGATGAATGCGAAGTTCAGGTAGCGCTGGAGCTCGGCCAGTTTTTGTCCGGCCATTTCGGTTTCGCCGAACTGCTTGATGCCTTCTTTTCCCCACCAATCGAGCCAGGTATCGTAATCGGCCGGGAAAGACTGCCGCGACAGCTTGGTCAACGATTTGTAGGCCGCCTCGCGCACATCGGCGTTATCGTCGGCCAGGGTATCAATCAGCGGTTTGACGGCGTTTTTGACCTTCAGCACGCCCAGGGTAGTGGCCACGTTCTTCCTGACTTCCGGGTCCTTATCGCGCAGTTTATCCATCAACCCGGTGGTCACATCCTCGGCCCGGGTCGTTGAAACAGCCAGGCACATCAGCAGAGACAGGATAGCAGCAGACAAATAATATCTTTTCATATAAACGCACCTCCGGATTTATTTATATAAAAAATCATACGTAAAACAAGATAAATGAGAAGTAAAAAATGATATTTTATTAGTGCCACTTCGAACGCGGTGAGTTAGTGGCACTTATCCCGAGTCCCAGAGGGACGCGGGATTATTGCCGATAAAGCCGGATGTGTTGTACGGCGTTGATACAACCTATGGGCTGACAGAAATATATTGTCAAACTTCCAGAGACAATATAGCATCAGCTTTTATGAAAGTGCTGGTTGTTACCAATATGTTCCCGGTGCCGGCCCGGCCGGCGTTCGGGATTTTTATCAAGGAGCAGGCGGAATCTTTGCGCCGGCAGGGCGTTGAGGTTGATGTGCTCTTCATAGAGGGATACCGGAGCAAGCTGAATTACATCAAAGCGGTATGGGAGCTGCGCCGGCGTATCTGCCAAAATAATTACGACCTGGTCCACGCCCATTACGGGCTGTCCGGCTGGGTGGCCCGGATGCAGTGCGGTCTGCCGGTGGCTGTTACCTTTCATGGTGATGATTTACTGGGCACGCCTGTTTTAACGATGACTCAACCGCCCAGAGTAAAATATACCTTATCCAGCCGGGTTGTTGCAGGATTAAACAAAATACTTGCTCGTTTAGTTGACGCCGTGATTGTCCAATCCGCACAAATGAGGTATGTTTCCGGCAACCCCAAATCAATGGTTATCCCCTGCGGAATAGATTTTAACCTTTTCCAGCTGATTGACAAGCCCGCCGCCTGCCGGCAATTGGGTTTAGATGCCCGCAAGAAATACATCTTGTTTGCGGCAGACCCGTCTGTCCCGCGCAAGAATTTTCCTTTAGCGCAACAGGTTTTTGATATTGTGAAAAAATACTACCCCGAAGTGGAGCTCCTTGCCGTTTTTAACAATCCATATGAAAAAATACCATTATATATGAATGCGTGCGATATCCTGATATTTACCTCAATCGTGGAAGGCGCAGGCGTAGTTATCAAGGAGGCAATGGCCTGCAACTTGCCGGTGGTCTCGGTGGACGTGGGCGATGTCAAGGAGGTTATATCCGGCGCCGATAATTGTTATTTGACAACGCGTAACCCGGAAGAAATGTCTCAGAAGGTTCTGGGTATTTTGAATAATGGCAAGCGCAGTAACGGCAGGGATAGGGTTGAACAGTTTGAGCTGTCTAATATTGCGGCCCGGATAATCAGCTTTTATCATAAATTATGAAAGTATTGATGGTGGTGCATTCGTATTATCCCTATGACCCGCGGGTCAGACGCGAAGCGGAATCCTTGCGGGATAGGGGCGATAGCGTGGATATCGTCTGCTTGAAGAATGAAAATGAACCGGCATTCGAAACAATCAGAGGCATAAATGTTTACCGCTTGCCGGTCAGCCGCCACCGGGGGAGCGGGTTGGTTAGATATCTGGCGGAATATCTGGCTTTTTTCCTGCTGGCGTCGTGTAAGGTCACTAAATTATTTATTGCCAACCAATACCGGGTGATACAGGTGCACACGATTCCGGACTGGTTGGTATTTTGTACCCTGATACCGCGTCTGTTGGGCGCCCGGGTTATCCTGGATATGCACGAGGTGATGCCGGAGTTCTTCAGCTACAGGTATAACCTGCCGGCCGGGCATCCGGTTATCAGGCTGACGTGCCTGTCTGAGCGGCTGTCAACGGCTTTTGCCGATAAGGTTATTACGGTTTCGGACGGCCTTAAGGATATCCTGGTGTCCCGGGGCGTGCCGGCGGGCAAGATAACCATTGTCATGAACTCGGCCGATGATAAGGTGTTCCGCCGGACCGTCAAAACGGCATCCCACAATCCGCAATCCGGAATCATATTTTCCTACCACGGGCTGGTATCAGATATATACGATTTGTCGGTGGTGTTCAGGGCGCTGGCCAAGCTGAAGTCGCAGATACCGAACATGAAGTTTTTGGTTATCGGCGACGGCCCGCAGGCCGCAGAGTATAAGAATACGGTCAATCGGTTGGGCATAAGCGATATGGTATCTTTTTTAGGCCATCATCCGCAGGAAAAGGTGGTGGAAATGCTGTGCGGAATCGATGTCGGCATAGTGCCTTTGAAGGATGCCGAGTTCACTCATCTGGCGTTTCCGACCAAGCTGGTGGAATATGCGGCGCTGGGCATACCGGCCATCACGGCGCAGCGCCGGACCGTTGCCCAATATTTTAACAGTGATGCAGTATGCTTCTATAAACCCGATGATGATGCGTCTCTGGCCGAGGCGATACTTGAACTGCATCGCCATCCGGACAAACGAACATCTATGGTTCGGCGGGCGTTTGAGTGTTATGATAAAATATCGTGGGGCGTGATGAAGGAACGGTATTATAATCTGATAGGCCGCGCAGCCGGGCGTTAATGGTTAGGCAGTTTTCCTAACAATTCCATCAGGCTTTTCTGTACTTCGGGTAGTTTAAGGGTTTTAATCTTTTTGTCCAGCTTGCGTTGGGATACAGGCACTTTTTTATCCTTGACCGTTTTACGGTCATATCTGAGCCGGACGATGATATCCAGCCCGGCCGCAGGCCCGCACAGGGCCGGTTTATTCAGCCGGAATGATTCGCGGATAAGCCGCTTGATGCGGTTGCGCCAGACGGCCAGATGGACCTCCTTGCCGATGGCCAGGCCGAGTCGGCAATAGCCCAGTTCGTTAGGAATGATATGAACGAAGAGCAGGTCGTTGCTCAAGCTCCGGCCTCTCTTGAAAACCCGCATGAACTCTTTATTCTTAAGAATTCGTTGCTTCTTGCTGAAACCGTGTAATTTCATATAAAGCATATTATATCGCCAATTTTGTTTTGGCAAGTTATTTATCTTGACCCGGTTGGGGCAAATTACTAATATGGTTGACTCTTCGGGGCGTGGCGCAGCCTGGCTTAGCGCGCCTGCTTTGGGAGCAGGAGGTCGGTGGTTCAAATCCACTCGCCCCGATATAGAAATTCTCCGAACGCAGTCCCCCCGAAAGCATTCGGGGGAGACGAGTGAGGTTAGAATTTCTTATCCCGCAACTATTTCTGTGAAATAGATGCGGGGTAAACTGTGTGATTTAGTGACTCTTATCCCGCAACTATCTCTGTGAGATAGATGCGGGGTTAGAGTCCTGATATAAATTCGAAATTAGAAAGGTAATTATGAACAAGAGAATTATCAAGACGGATAAGGCGCCGGCCGCCATCGGGCCGTATTCACAGGCTGTTATGGTTGACGGGTGGTTGTTCCTTTCCGGGCAGATACCGATTAACCCGGCTACCAACCAGGTGGTGGAAAACAATATTACCAAACAATCAGAGCAGGTGCTCAGTAATATCAAGGCGGTAATAGAGAGCGTCGGGGGGACGCTCGACAATATTATCAAAGCCACTGTTTATCTCAAGGATTTAGCGGATTTTGCCGCTATGAACGAGGTATACCAGAAGTATTTCACCAAAGACTACCCGGCCAGGTCCACGGTTCAGGTAGCCAAATTACCCAAGGATGTAATGGTGGAAATAGATGTAATCGCGGTCCTAAAATAGGTGTTCAACGTCTCGTAAGTTTTCTTATACTCGGCAGTAAGTCGTTTTGCTTCAAAACGACTCTAACCCCGCATCTATCCCACAGGGATAATTGCGGGGTAAGAACTTCTAACCTCACTCGTTCCCCCGAATGCTTTCGGGGGACTGCGTTCGGAGAATTTCTATATCGGGGCGAGTGGATTCGAACCACCGACCTCTTGGTCCCGAACCAAGCGCTCTAAACCAGGCTGAGCCACGCCCCGTTTAAGGTTTATCTCTTTATCATTATATTTTAATCCGGTCAAGAAAACCAGATAAGTCTAAGCTATAGATAAAAAAATCCGGGTAATCGGCGGCTAAAAACACTCGGTTATTAAACCTGTTTACTTGACAGGTTTCCTCAAATTGGTAAAATAAATAAAATTACCCTGTTATTTTATCTTCTTTTAGGAGATAACGCGCCAGTCGATAAATGGGCAGTTCGCATCGGTATTAATGGTTAGATTTTCAGACATATTCAAAAAGCTAAAACAGTTTGAAAGCAAGGATACCAGCCCGGCGGTATCTCAGGGGCAAGTGGAACTAAAAAATGCTTCAATCAAACCGCCGGTGAGTGATTTGTCATTCAGTCACGCTCTTTCCGAAGAAAGAACGGAAAGCGCCATTCCGCCGGCGCTTAATGCCCGGATAATAAACGTCCGGGCGGGAATTTCTGCTCCGGAGCAACCGGCCGCCGGCAAAACGGTTTCTGAATTACCGCCGGCCCGTCCGAATGATGCGTATTTAGGGGTGCATTTTGCTTTGGCCGGAGGAAAAGGCAATACCGAGGAAAAAAGAGTTAATGTTGCTGAACCGCCGCCGGACGAGTCCGGGCAACCGCAGACTCCAAGTAGTTTCCCTTACAGCCTAGCAGCAATCATCGGCGCGGCAATTGACGGACCGGGCGCCGAACAATCCGCACCCGGGCCGCTTAACATATCAGGTATCATCAAGGCCCAGGAAACACAGGAAATCCAGAAGGCCCTGGAATTATACGACAATCTCATCGCGTTTAGCCAGATTATTCTGGAACAGGTCGATAAAAAAAAGTCGTTGAAATCCATTAATCTTAAAGGCCTTACCGGCGTAATCCAGGAAATGGTATCGTTAATCACCAATGGAGACCGGGGTTTACTGGACCTGATATACCGGTCGTCCAAGGATAACTATTTAATAGCGCATCTGGTTAACACCTGCATCATTTCGCTGGAAATAGGTAAAGGGTTAGGTTACAACCCGTCACGGCTGGCAGATATAGGGCTGTCCGCCTTTTTACACGATGTCGGCATGCAGGAAGTTTTCCCGCTTATCTATCGTCAGGATAAGCTTTCCCGCGATGAATATGACCGCGTAAAAATGCATGTCATAGCCGGAGTGAACCTGCTGAAAGAAGTGGAAAACCTGCCGCCGGAGGTCCTGGAGGTTTGTGCCCAGCATCATGAGCGGATAACAGGCGGCGGTTACCGCAGCCTGGGCGGCGCGATGATCAGCGAATACGCCAAGATTATCGGGCTGGCGGATACCTTTGAGGCGATAACCCATTCCCGTCCGCACCGCCGGCAAAAGAGCGGCCAGGCCGCCATTAAGGACTTGATTGAGAACTCCGGCGATTCGTTTGACCGGAAGGCGTTAAAAGTGTTGGTCAAACGCATCGGCATATACCCGGTCGGAACCTGGGTGGCGCTGAACACCGGTGAAATCGCCCGGGTAGTCAGGGTCAATGAGACATTCCCGATAAGGCCGATTGTAACAATAATGATGCTGGCCGATAAAAGCACGCCGATAGAAACCAAAACCATTGACCTGGCTAAAAACCAGAATGTTTATATTCGAACCACCCTGGATGAAGAAGAAATAATCGGGAAAATGCCTAAATAGCAGTTTTGACTATTAGGATTCAGGTCGGACGTTGAACAAGCCATTAATTCAGCTATTTCCATGCTTGAAATAGTTGACTTTTTTTAGCATAATAATATTAATTAAATAGAGATAATCAATTTTGGAACAGCAATAAATATAGCCCGTCTCTGGCTGGTTATATAGGCTCAGTTAGGTTAAATGGCTGGTTCGGGTTGTTCTTATAACGTCGGTTGGGTATTCATGATTTTTGGTGCCCACCGGAAAAATGTTACAAATGGTTATTCCATACTTTTTAGTGCTTGTGGTTATTTATAAGGCTGTGTGTATGCGTAAACGGCCAAGCGCAGATGGGGGAATAAGTTCCGTACGTTTTTGATAACCAGCGTAGCGTTGTAATTAATGATGTCCTGATGTTGCTACGCTCATCGGGATATAGGCGCCGTTAACGCGCTCTTACCCGCCTGTTTGGGTAATTGCTGACCGGCGCTAATGAAGGAGGAGTATCATGGCGAAGTTCCTGATGTGGGGAAAATATTCACCTCAAGGAATAAAGGGCATTAATTCGGAACGGACCAAAAAGGCGGTGAGGATAATTGGTCAATCCGGCGGAAAGATTAATTCAATGTATGCCTTGTTGGGAGAACATGACCTGCTTTTTGTGGTGGATTTCCCCGGTGTTCCCCAAGTATTTAAGGCCTCAACTTCTTTAACCAAACTGACCGGCATTGCATTTACGTCTTCACCCGCGATAGACGTCAAAGATTTTGACCGGATAAGGACATAACCGTTTTTTAACGAGGAATCAGTCCTGCATCCGCACGGATATCGAGTGTCTTGGGCGGGTGCAGGATGCGGGATTTAACTGCAAAATACCGGGTTACAAATTATCCCTGGATTAAATCATATCTGCCCAACGGCTTTGCGCCTGCAATAACGGGCTTGAGCGCCTTCGGCGCCATGGCGCGGAGTTTATCCCGCCTCTCGGCGGGAGCGTCAGATGGTGGCTTATGTATGCGTTTATTATCGCCGACTAAAGAAGAACAAAATTGGACCTTAGCCCGCAATGTCATCATTTACGATGAACTCAATAAAGCCATTGAATCTTTCAACCGGGCGGAGATAAAGGCGGTGGTTTTGTCCGGCGCGGCTTTGGCGGCCACGGTTTACCCGAATATAAGTTACCGGCCCATGTCGGATATTGACATCCTTGCTGCGCAAGATGGTTTAACGGCCATAGAAAAGCAATTAGCCGGGTGCGGTTATCAACTTGAAATAAGCCGTGATAATGAGAGCCATTACCAAAAGAAAATCCATAATTTCACTTTGCATATTGACGTGCATAATAGCCTGCCTTATTCAGGCCAAGATGGTTTGGATGATATCATGAGCCGGGCCTGTCAGGTGAAATTAAGCGGGGTTGACATATTTGTTCTCGATCCGGAGGATGCGCTGATATATGCCGGATTCGATGCCGTGGCCGGGCATGCCCGGATAACACGGACAGTGTTGAGTGACATAGCGCTGATTATCCGTAATCAGGAAATTACCGCCGGAAAATTCAACTGGCCGGATTTGATTAAGCGCATCAAACAATACCGGGTTGAAGCGCCGTTGTATTTTGTCCTCTCAGAGGTCAGCCGCCGGGAATATGTCGCCATACCGGCTGATATTTTTAAAGCTATAAAACCTGCGGGGAAAAAAGCCTGGGAATTGATGATTTATCGGTATTTTATTAAGCACCGGAGCAACAATGATGATATTGCGCCGGTGTTGCGGGCTCTTACCCGTCCGGGCAAGGCGGGGCTGCTCAGGGAATCGTTTCTGCCTGCGGCAGGTTTCATGCAACGGCGCTATAATGTATCGACGGCGGTTTTATATGGGTATTATCCGATTCGTTTCTTTAGCCATATCTGGAGGGTAAGCAAACTGTCTTTCGGATTGTTAAGGGCGATTCTGTTTTAGTCGGCTGATCATTCCGGCATGACGGCATGCTTCGGATGAGGCGCTGAACATGTCGCCGTTTTCAACAAATGCCAGCCCCGGACACCGGCGGCAATAAATCTTCTTGGCGCATTTTTTGCAGTCCGCCACCTTCTCAATTGAATACTCGCGTATTTCTTTAAGTTGGCGCGAATAGCGCCATATTTTCCCGAATGATTGTTCATTAATATTTCCGGCTGCTAACGGCAACTGGATGCACGGGTAGACATCGCCGTAAGCGCTGATGGCGCAGTGCGATTTGCCCAGCGAGCATCCGGCATAATTGCCCGCGCCGTTGCCCGGCGGCCAAAGGTTCGCGGATTCCGATTGGTAAATCTTTCCGAGCTGGCCGTCATCCAGCCGGTATTTAATCGGGTTTTTTTGGCCGTTATCGCAGGGTGTTATGATTGGGTCGAGGTCATAGGGCACCGATAGTTGGTTGGCCATTTTAACCATTGATTCATATTCCGCCATATTATCCTTCATCATAATGAATTTGAATCTGGCGGCTAAGCCGTATCTTTTCAATAGTTTAACCGATTTCATAGTTTGTTCGAACGACCCTTTTTTTCGTGTGACGCCGTCGTGAGTTTTAGCCTGCGCCCCGTAAACACTCAAAGATATGTCCATTATATTCAAGGTTGATAACTGTTTGGCGATATGCTCATCAATGAGCGTCCCGTTTGTGGCCACATATATGGCCAGATTTGACTTATGGGCTTTGCGGCATATAGCCAAAAAATCCCGGCGCATCAACGGTTCGCCGCCGCTGATTAAAAGATAAAGGCATCCGGCATTTCGCAATTCATCAATAAGCCTCAATATCCTTGCCGCGGCCATTTCCGGCCGGGTATCAGATTTCACCTGACAGCAATGCTTGCAATCAAGGTTGCATCGTCTGGTTATTTCCAGATGGACCGAAAGCGGGATTAAAGCGTTCTCGGCCTTCTCGATGATATGTTCCAGAATAGATAATGCCATGCTATTCTATCCGAATCAATCCTTTGTCCGCCATATCCTCCAGGAATTTGATAGCATCCGCGCGGATAGTATCGGTTTCTTCCCGGTATTCTTCGGATATCGCATCGACCAATTCCTGCAGAGTCATTTTACGCTCCAGAAGTTCCCAGATACGCGACCCCAATTCGTTGAGCTGGTGCATCACCCGGGCTTTGGGGTCGACAATAACGGTTTCATTCGCTATTTTCTGGAAGGGATAATCTGACCGGCGCTGAGCTGATTGTGCTAATTCCAGCATATTTACCTGCCTCTCATTAAATGCCAGGGAATAAGGTATATGGAAATAATTAATTTCAATACGTTGACCCAATTATTCTTGAGCGTAATCTTCCGCCCGTTTCTCAGCAGGTGCGTTGCTCTTCCGGAAATTTCGGCATCCCGGCCGATACGCAGGCAATTAAAGGATGAAATGCCGTCGCCTTTAAGCATCATTGTCCGGGCGGTCCGCCAGATCAGCCTGTGCACGCAGAAGCGGTGTTCTGAATTTGCCAGATTGGCGATAATGACATCGCCCGGTATCGCCTTTGATAGAAGGCAATTCTCGGTAAGCACATAATCACCCGGGCGCAGGAAAGGTTTCATGCTGGTGCCGGTTATTCTCAGTGCGCGCGGATGATTAATATTGTCAGGCGATAACTGCATTTTGGTCCTCTATCAAATCCATAATCGATTCGAAATTTGTATTTTTGGCCAGGCAGATATTAAAACCGGGCAGGGTTTCGGCGCATTGCTTGGCCAGGTTTAACAGCTGATTAACCCGGTTGGTGTCTATCCCGAAAAACAGGATCAGCCGGAGCATACTTTTTACGCTATCCTGGACGCTCAACCTTTGGATAGAAACAGTTTTTGCTTTTTGCAGGAAATATATGCTCTGAAGCGGGCAGTTGATGGGGTTGCCGCCTTTTTGGAATTCACCCCAAAACGGTGTCCCCATTATCCGGTGCCCATCCGTGGTTATCTGCACGCCGACCAATTCGTCGCTCAAGGTGTTATCCCGCCCGGCCTTTCTGGCCAAGGTGGTCTTGCCACTGCTTGATTTGCCCGGGAAAAGGAAGCCCTCCCCTTTATAAATTAGGCCGCAGGCATGGATTAGGAAGCCGTTTCTTTCCGGCAGTAACTGCGCCCATAATATCCGTAATAATGTATCAAGCGTATAGATATTTTCCTGGACGTTTGCATTGCCGGTCCATAAATTATTCCGTCGCTGAAGGGTTGTTTCGTAGGCATGCCCTTTGATATCAAGTTTATTATCAGAAGATGTAACTTCAGGTTTAGGAACATCCGGCAAATTATCCTGGTTGTTGACGCGGATGTTCAAATCTATTCCCGGCGGATTGGACGATGAGTCGCTGATGAACTCCTGATAGCGATCTTTAACGGCAGTGAAAAATGTTGGGCTGCAGGTTAATCCAACCCTGGCTTCGATATTGCAGATATTTAAATAGAAAGTATTCATCCTTGATAATTACCGGGTCATAGTTCGGCTGCCTGTGAAGTTGCAGCCGACTATACCCGGCAGTAATTTCACAAACTGCCGGAGTAGAGAATTTAGATGGTCGGTTATGAGTTTTTAAGCGCCCGCTGGCACCCGGTCGTTTGCGGTTTGGTCTTGCCGCAGGCCAGGGCGTTGCCTTCGAATATTTGCTCGGTCTTAACCTTGGGCGCCTGATATTTTTTCTTATGGGATGTCGGTCTTTCCTTTTGCATAAAAACCTCCTCTTTTGTCGGCCATTGGCCCCACGGCGGCGGGATGACAGCCTTTATCGCGGAAATATATGGACGAATCAGTTATTTGGTTTTATTCGTCTCCATCACTTTAAGGGTTTCGATTGCTTGCTTTCGGATATTTTCGGATTTATCTTCCAGTGATGCTTTTTTTATGGCCGTCAGAGTATCGTCGCCGCCCAGGTTAGACAACGACCATAAAGCATTGGTTCTGACTGCTTCGCCGGAATCATTCCGGAGCAGGTTTATGAACAGGGGAATCAAGTCGGTTCGGCGCATTCGGCCCAGGGCCCGCACGGCAAAAGCCCGGACCCGTTCATTAGCGTCGTCTATAGCCAATTCGTTCAGGAAGGGGATAGCTTCCGCGCCCATGCCGGCTATAGACATGCCTAATTGCTCAATAGACCTGGGATTCTTGGTAATTATCGCTTCACGCCAGGATTTGAACAATTTCTCCGGTTTATTGGGAACTTCCGGCGTAATACCGGCTGAAGAAGATATGTCTGTGTTTATCGGGTCGATATTTTTGGGCAACGCGGAGGAATCCGCATTATTCCTGTCTTTTGTTGAAGATGGAGCATTTGTTTGCCATGATAATTCCGATGGATGTTTTTGATATGAGCCGTTAATAAACGTAAGCCCGATGACAAGTCCAATACCAGTGATTATTATTGTGGCTAATGCGATGCTGTGTTTCATAATACCTTCACCTAAAAGGTATAATAATAAATATACCTTAAGGTATAATACTTTAAGGTGTTAGAACATTGTTCCGGCGCTGAACATCAGGATAAGCCCGGAAGAGCTGTCATTCAGCCCGAATCCGATGCTGCCCTCGGTGAATAAAATACCGTCTTCGCTGTACCGAAAGCCGCCGTGTATAGTCATCGGGTTGGCCTTTAATACTTTTATTGAATCGTAGGCCGTAGTGTTTCCCTCAATCTGGGCGATTATCGCGGTATCTTCAATGACCAGCCAGCTGATGCCGGCGCCGTAAAAAAATGAATTGTCCAAATCAACGCGGTGGTCAAAAACATTCTGGTTACCGGTAATAGTATAGCCTATTTGGTAATGGGCGCAGGTCGTGTCATCCAGCCGATAATCGCCCAAGTAAGCCATTGCCAGATCAATTCCGCCTGAACTGAGCAGGTCGTTTTTATCAGCCAGCGGTAGTTTAAGGGATATTTTCAAGGCGTTTTTAGACGGTGTTTCCGACAGACCCAGGCCTGGTTCGGTTAGATTATATTTAATGCCTACGATTAAATCACTCGGTCCGATGCCCCGATTGCCCGAAAGGCAAGGGATGCCGTTTTTAGCCAACACTAAACTGCGTTCATTCTCAAATAAAGTGCCGCCGGTAACGGTGGCCCTGGTTTCGAGTTCTGCTGATACCCCGTATCTTACATCTAAAAAGCCTTCAATCAGACGCCCGTCGTAATCAAGAATCCAGCCTGAGCTTTGTTTGCTGAAGTGCGAATTGTCATAATTAACGCCGGCCGAAATATATCCTTTGCCGGGATTTATCAATTGGGCTGATTCCAGCGGTGGGATTAATATGAGCGAGTGGAATAGATTGTTGCCGCCGGTCATCAGGGGTCCTAATCGTATTGAATCCGTCGCAGGCGTTGGTTCATCGGATTCCGGGTTATCTATGACTTCCTGTCCCGCTACGTCCCGATGGACATCGGGGTCCGCAAACACAATGCAGTCTGTAAGTACAAAAGGAATGTAAAACAATATTAAAAGTATGGATAATAAACGCATAAAACAAAGAATAATATTATCAGAATTCCCAAATGTCAAGTAATTAGAGCCACTTCGAGCACAGCAAGTTAGTGGTTCTTGTCCCGCTTATTCCAGCGGGGTTAGTGCCAGCGGGAATCCCGCCAAAGGCGGGATAAACTAAAATAAACGTGCTCGTTTTATTATCCTTGGTCAGGCATATTTTGCAAGTAAAGAATACTTGACAAAATATAGGCTTTTATCTATAAATATAATATAAGAAAAGTAGTTTTTTGGTCAATAATGTAACATGGCGTCTCAGGCGAAGGACTTGTTAATTAGTGCCTTTGTATCTTTGAGGCTACTATTTTTCTTGACGGTTTCAAAGCAGTTATGAGAAGCCATAAAAGCATAAATAATCTTGTTTGCTTTTTTCTTGCAGCGGTTTTCCTGCTGTCGCTGCCAGCTTTGGTCCGGGCTGAGATAACGATAGATGGTTCACTGACCGATGCAACCTTTGAATATAATCCATCACCTAATTCCGTATTTATTGATGTCAATACCGGGTATGTTTTTGATGTCACGGGCGGCAACTTTGTTTATCGCAAGACGGTTAACGGAGGCACAAGCTGGGGCGCGCCGGTTACATTCCTTGCGTCCAAAACCTCGGGTAGTATTGCGGTCTGGTATGACCGCTGGACACCCAATGATAATACCGGCACCAGGATACATATTGCGGCTTCAGAAACAGGAACGGATGATACCTGGTACCATTATTTAGATACATCAAATGATACACTCCGTGCAGCTGGTGCTATCGCAGTGAGGTTAGGCACTTCTTATGCCTACACCGCCAACGCTGGTGATGGCGGTCCGACTATCTGCAAATCAACCCAGGGTTATTTATATATTGCCTGTTTTTCATCTACCGCGGCACATCTGGGTGTTTCAAGGTCATTGACCGGCGGCGATTCCTGGGTTGATATCAAACCAGCCTTCCTATTTGACGATGACGATGACCACTGCCAACTTCTTCCCTTAGCCGATGGAGATGTTCTTTGTATCTATAATGATATGACGGCGAATCAGGGACGATGGTTTATTTATGACGCGGCTACCGGCTGGGGCGCTAATAATTTATTGGATACCTGGACCGACAATGTTACTTATGAGGCGTATTTCGGCGCTACCTGTATCCGGAATACCTCTTCCAATGATATCTATTTAGCCGCTTGTAACGCCCCGGTGGCCGCGACCGGTGATATCAAGGCATATAAATTTACTGATTCCACCCGTACTTGGACAACCCTGACCGATGTCCTTACCGATGCACCCGTGGTTGATGCCAAGATGTTCATGGATTTAAGCAACAGTGATTTATATTCGGTTTATATCAGATTAACCTCAGCCACAGCCGGCGTTGATGGTAATGTTTATTACAAAAAATCATCTGATGACGGAGTTACCTGGGGGGAGGAATACAAGGCAAGCGGTGTTCTGGATGATATCAGGTCGGTCAGGGCTAATTTGATGAGTGCTGATAAACGTCTTTTCTTCTGGTACAATGATGACCTGAACGATTTATTATGCAATGCTCCCCGGCTCTGGAATGGAAATTCAAGCACTGCCTGGGACACAGCCGGTAATTGGACACCTTCAGGAATACCTGCCGCAACTGATGATGTATATATCCCGGGCGGACTTGTTAACTATCCCACCGTAGGTGGTAATCCCAGTAACTGCTTGAATCTGACGGTCGCCAATGGTGCATCTGTTACCTGCGGTACCGCAAACCGCCGGCTTATTTGTGCAGGTAATGTTTTGATTCTGGCAGGAGGCGAAGTAAAGGTTACCAACGCCGCCGCTTATTTAGATGTTACCGGTTCATATGAGAATTATGGAACACTCACGATTACTGAAGGGGAATTAAGGTCTAATGGTCCAAACTTCAAAATTTTAACCAACTGCACAGGTACGGGCAAGGCAATAAAGGCACTGCGGATTCAAAATGTGGCTGGACACCAGCTAACAATTCCCAGTAACATCACGGTAGAAGTAACCGGTGCCGGAATGTTTTATCTGGGTGGGGCAACCGGTGGGGCAATCTCGATGGTCGGCACCAGTACACTTATTACTTATGGTAGCTGGACAGTCGGAACCGCCTCCAGATTCTATTGCGGGCAGGGAACGGTTATTCTGGCAGGCACCGGCAATGTTCCATCGCCGCCAAATGCGGCTGATATATTCTATAACCTCACCATTGATGGTACTTTCTCCTTAGCGACTAATCGGACCGTTTCTAACCATTTAGAGATTACCTCTAACGGTTCTCTCTCAGCCGGCAGTTATCAATTAAATGTCTCAGGCAACTGGGTAAATAACGGGACATTTAATGCTGGGACAGGCACGGTTGCCATCACCGGCACATCACACGCCATTACCGGTACGACCCAGTTTAATATCGTCCAATTTGGCGGGACAGGAACCACGACCTTGCAAGGCGGTAGCCAGATTTCCGCGATTAGTACCCTTACCCTGCAGGCCGGGAATACTCTAAATGGCAGCCCAGTGGGTGGACCGGATGCAACTCTGCTTATCCCGAGCGGATGCATGGCTACTTTTAGCGGAACCTGGAATCCGCGGATGGGAACCTTTGTCTGGCAGAGGCAGGATACAGGTCAGCAACTGCCCGCGCTGGCGAACGGGTTCTATAATCTGACAATTGACTCTTCGGGGACAGCCACTCCAAACGGTGGCCTTAATATCGGGAATGATTTTTATATCAAATCAGGCACTTTTGCGGGCGGAACAGGATTAACCCATAGCATCGGCGGCGATTGGATTCAGGATGGAACATTTTTTGTCGGCACATCCACCATCAGGTTTACGGGCGGCGATTGCGAGATTCTCAAGTCGCCATCTGCAGCCGGGTCGTTAACATTCAATAATCTCACAGTTTCTTCTACAAACCTTGCCAAGATAGAATACGGGAAATTAGTTACCGTGACGGGGACGTTTAATATCACAGCTGGGCAATTTAACGCCGGCACAGCTACGGTATTTACCACCGGAACATGGACAGATAGCGGAACATTCAATACCGGCACTTCGGAGGTTATCTGGAAAGGCGGGCAGATTCCGGAAAAGGCCGGCGGCAACGCGCACGAGGATTTCTATTCGTTAACCGTTGACGGCATCTGTACGCTGGATGGGACTAACACAAATAAGACTTTTACTGTCAATAAGAACCTAAAGATTAACGCAACCCCGAAGGCACTTGATGCCGGTTCGCCGGCAACGCCTTATACGATTGAGTTAAAAGGTGATTTTGAGCATAACGGAACATTCACACCGGGTAATTCCAAGTTAATGCTTACGGGGACAACTTTACAAACCCTGAAAGGCGCGGCCGCGCTCACCTTAAATAACTTGGAGATAAATAAAACTACCGGTGATACCAATGCCAAAACCGTAAAACTCGCCTTTGGGCTTACCGGGACCGACCTTACGGTTAACGAAACCGTAAATATAATTGCAGGTATTTTTAACCTCGGCACGACTAATGATACGATGGTTTCTCAGGGTAATTTAACGGTCGGCAATGCATCCGGAACAGACGATTCGGTATTGAGCCTGCTCGGCGGCGTAATGCTCCAGATGGGGAACGGAACGGTGTTGGAGGTAAAGACGCCCGACGGTGTCCTGGAAAGCGCCCAGAGCGGTTCGATTCCGCTAATTACCTCAAACAATCCCGGGACTAATTTCTATTATATCAAGGTTGCCGGCAAGATTCGCGTGAATGGATTACAGGTGAAATCATTGGCTTCGGCCGGATTATTTACCGACCCGGCGCAGAATCACGGTTTCACCGTTCTTGCTACGGCTGATATCTATACATCCGGCGATACGTATTTTGACCAGGTTATCTTTGACGATATCCAGAACTCCGGCACACGGGACACATATTTAAGAATCTTCCGTAATGGTTCCTCACCCCAGTTATCAATGGATTTTAACAAACACAAATATGACGATGGCGCGGTGGACGCAAATGCTAATGTTAATGTTTATCTTAACCGTGGCTCTACCGGCAGCATTATTATTGAATCAATGTCTTCAGGTAATAAAGGCAGTGGTTCGGGTGAAAACTATGATATGAGGGATGATTCAAGCAATCCGGGAGATGATCCAGAACCCGGTTCCATCCAATGGCCCATTAACAAGGTCTGGACCGGTGCAGTAAGCAATGCCTGGAATTTAGACGGCAACTGGAAATTTGAAGACGGCAGCCCTACCGAAGCGCCGACCGGTTCTGATTCCATAACCATTCCCAGCAACCCGGACAGTAATCCGGACAGATGGCCCGTAATATCCGCCAATGCGGCGGTAAAGAATATTACCATGCAATCACCGATTAGCGGCGTCGCCACCACAATGTTTTCGGTCAGCGGTTCGTGGACATTTACCATCTACGGCAGTTGGACCGTGAACACCAATGCCGGCTTTGACCCCGGAACTTCCACGGTAGATTATGCCGGTTCTTCAGGACAGGGCGTTGTGGCAACAACATATTACAACCTGAAGTTATCTAATGCGTCAGGATTGCAGATGGTATTTGAACCAATCATTATTTATAACGATTGCACCATCCTTGAAGGGGTGAATTTTGTTGCCACAACAACAGATGTACGGGTGGGTGGTAATTGGAACAATTACGGCACATTCAGCCCGGGTAGCTGCATCCTTAAGTTTGACGGCAATACCGGGGGGCAGGAACAGAATATAACGGGCGGACAGTTTAAGCATCTGGAATTCAGCGGACAGGAACCGAAAAGGATAAATGGAGCTATGGAAATACTGGGCGATATTTCCATATTGAGCGGTGTCACGGTCAGCGCCACGGACCAGAGCGCGATAGATATTAAAATCAGTGGAAATTTCACGGTAACCGGCACATTTTCTGCAGGACTTTCAACGGTGATATTCAACGGCGCCAAGGCTCAGGAACTGATTCGACCTGCCGGAGCGATTGTTTTTAATAACCTGAAGTTGATGAATACCGGCACCTCAATTAAATTAGTTCAGCAAGCCGGCGGCGTTACCACACAATCAATTACCATCGCGACCATAGACAATGCCGGGAATACCAATAAAGGTAATATTAATATCGGCTCAGGAACCACCCTGGATGCGACTAATGACATCATCAATTGCGGCGGCAGTTGGACCGTAAATGGTTCTTTTACTTCTGCCGGTTCAACCGTCAACCTGAATGCCTCGACAGCTCAAGCCGTCAAGACCACTGCCTTTTTTTATACGCTTAACGTGACTAATTCACATCCTTCCGATTATGTGACCTTTGAAGGGGATATTGCGGTTAGTAACAACCTCAATATCAATGACGGGCAGGTAAAACTGGATATTGGCACGGCATTGAATCATACCGTAACTGATGATGTAAATATTTTCGCCGACGCCACACTTGATATGGGAATCAGCACGCTGGTAATCGGTTCTTCGTCAGTCTTTGGAGATTTGAACATTACCGGAACTTTAATAGCCTCGGCAACAGAAAGTTCTGCGCCTACTTTAAAAATGCACGGTAATTCCGCTACGGTAAATTATACTAATGCCTCACTCAGGCCGGATATCATTGTAAATAACGGCGGGTTATTTCAATCGCTCTGGACAGGCACGGTTAAGCCAATGATTCAAGCGTATAATCCCGTTTCCCCCGGACCATTCTACTGTTTTGCCGTTAAGGCAAACGGTACAATTAATGTCAACGGATTGGTGCTTGATTCTGCCTATACCTATGACAGCACTACGGCAATTTATTCGGCTTTATTGTTAGAACCATCGTCTGTCTGCACAGATCTTGATAATATAGATTACCAAAATATACGAGGCGGAGTTGCAGGGACTTATCGCGGGTTGCAGTTCCGGATCGCTTCCGGAACCTATAATTTTGACAGTTGCACTTTTGATAATTCCTGCACATACAACGTGAGAACTGATAACGGGACCCCAACCATTAATATGACTAATACAGGCGGCGCACAGGGGGTATCTACATATGAGGACCAGGTTGCGGGCACAATAAACTGGATTGCCAACTGCACGTGGAATGGCGGGGCAAGTACGCTCTGGAATTTAACAAGTAACTGGGATAATGCTAATATCGCAAATCTGGCTACGGAGAGCGCGATTATTAACCGTGTCCTGCCAAATGGCTATAATGCTACGGTAAACAACGCCTATAGTATCAGTAACCTTATTATCAAGCCAGGTAATTTTGTTATCCTCAACACCAATCGGGCTCTCACCATAAATGGCGATGTCCAAATAGAGGCCGGTGGTGGGAACGGAATAACCGTTACCACCAACACCAGCGCCATCCTTTATGTCTCTGGCAACTGGGATAATCAAGGCGGAACATTGGACCAGCAAGCAACCGGAGGAATTATCTATCTGAGAAGCACAACCGGCAATGCCACGATTAGTTCCGAGCCAGGCTTTAGAATGCTTTCTATAGATACTGCCGGTGCGTCTTATACCCTGGCAGATGGCGCCACAGTTGCCATCAGCGGAACTTCCGCCTCATATTCTATCAATGCCTCAGCCACGCTGAACGGCGGGAATAATGCCAACCAGGCAACTCTTAAGACATCCGTCTGGACCGCAACAGTAGGCAGATTCAATGCGGGTAATTCCAAATTCGTCTGGATGGGGGTAGCCAATGTTCCCCTGGAGACATACTATGACCTGCAGATTGGAAGCAATGCCGATAGTTACAATATTTCCACGACTTATGCTTATAGCGCCGACCGCCTGATTAATCACGACCTGATTATTGATACAGGTTCAACGCTGACGCTTTCGCCTACGGCTGGTATTTTTACGGTTAAAGGGAATATCTGGGTAAAACAGGGCGCAACCATTAATCTGAATAACGCCACCATCAGGCTACAGGGCGATTTGATTGTGGACGGAACAATTAACAAGGGAACATCTACCGTAATATTTGCAGGTGGCATAGTCCAGAAAATACGAAGCACCATTACTCCGCCATCCCTGGCGCTTAATAATATTCAGGTGACCTCCACTACCACAGCTGAACTGAATATGCCGATTACTGCCACCAATATCAACTCAGGCCTGGCGTCCCCGCATGGGATTATTAAATTGAATTCATATCAGCTGGTAATAACCGGCCAATGGAACGATGCGGATGCAGGCGGCAATCTATGTGAAGACACCGGGACTGTTTATTTCTACGGAACAAGCGCCACAATACCTAATGAAACATGGTATGACCTGAAGGTCGGCGCGCCGAGCGCAGATACGACTTACACTTTGCCGAACAACGCTACGGTAAAGAATGATATTACTTTTAACGAGAATGGGATTCTTAATTCCGGCGGTTTTACATTGAATGTCGGCAGGCACTGGATTGATAACGGCAGTGAGGATAATTTCGTGGAAGGCGCCGGAACAGTCCAGTTTAACGGCACGGTCCAGCAGAATGTGGCGCGCGAGACGTTCAATAATCTCACAATAACCAATACCGGTGTTGCTGTTTCGGTAATTGCGCAGGGCAAATTAACCATAAATAGCAACCTGACCATTTCCAACGGGACATTGGATTTGGGCAGCGGATTTGTTGGGGGTAACAAGCATACGGTAGGCGGTTATTGCTACATCAACAACGGCAAGTTAAAGACGAGCACATCGTCCATGAGCATTACCGGGTTATTGAGGATAGGCGACGGGACAAACAGCGGGATATTGGATATGACGGGCAATTCCACAGATGAGCCTGATGTTACAGCGACAGGGGGAGTCAACATTACTACAACCGGCGCCTTGGATATAACCGGCTCTGCGGCATCTATTTCCTGCGGGAGTAACTGGCAGGACAGCGGGGCATTTAACATAGGCAGTAGCACCATCACAATGACCGGTGCAGCTGGGACTATTGCCGCATCAGGCAGCGGTGATTTCTATAATCTGGGTATAAATTCAGGCGGAACCGTATCTGCGGCGGGCAATCTTGGGGTGACTAACAATGTAACTGTAACCGGCGGCACATTTAATGTGAGCACTTATACGGCGGCAGTTTCCGGTAATCTGAATAACTCCGGTACGGTTTCTTTAGGGACGGCCGTAGGAGCCGGATTGCTTGATTTAGAAGGCAACTTTAGCGGCGGGGTACTGACCTTTGTATCAGGCGGCGCCTCCCAGATGACCTTTGCTGGCAGCACATTTGTGCCTGGGACCTTAAACGCTAATGACGGCACCATTACCTTTGATAACACCAGCACAGGGCAGACCATACCGACATATACATATAATAATGTCAAAATACTCAAGAGCGGACAGACGGCCACGGCCGGAGGAAACCTGACGATAAACGGCACGTTGAATGTATCCAGCGGGACATTTGACGGGGATGATGGCTCGGCAAGGGTGCATAATATCGGGGCTATTTCCAATAGTGGCACGGTCAAGATGGATTTAGCCTCCGTAATAAATGTAACCGGCAACACCATAAACGCCAACCAGATAAATATAGGAATAGCCGCATATAATAATACCGGTAATTACACGAATACCGGAGGGACAACTAGCCTTGGCACAGGACTCCTCGATATAAACGGCAATCTTAGCGGAGGGACGCTTGAATTCAACAATAGCACTGGCACATTAAGGATAGCCGGCACATTCGCGCCGGCTACGCTTAACGAAGATAGCGGCACAATCATATTTGACGGTACAGGTCAAACCATACCGGCTGAGACGTATTATCACCTAAAGACAGGGAGTATCGCCACGACCTATAGTTTAGGAGGCAATATAATAGTAAAAGGCAATCTGACGGTAGACGAGACGGATGATGCGACTAAATCAACATTAGACGTCAGCGGAAACAGTTACGGGATAACCTGTACGGGCAATTGGCAATTAAACGGCACATTTACTCCGCAAAGCGGAACGGTGGAATTTAACGGCACGGCAACGACGCTTAATATCACTAAAGGGACAAACGGCACAGGACTGGCATTTAATAACCTTAAGGTAAATCTCGGCAGTTCAAGCGTATTACAACCTAATGCCGGGGTTTCCATAGGCGGTAATTTACAGGTTAGCGCCGGGAAATTTGACCTTAATACCGGATTAACCCATAGTGTTAGCGGGACAACCACAATAGAGAAGACGCTTGATATTAACGGCAGCCAATTAACCTGCGGTAATAACTTTACCATAGCAGCTGCAGGGGCTTTAATTATGAGGGACAGCGCGGTATTAAAGATGGTTAATACCAAGGCAATTGCGATAAATGGAGGATTTACCACGTATTGGAGCGGTGGCGGAGCAACTAAACCAAAGATTACCACATCAGGAGTGGTTGGCACTAATTCAT
The DNA here is from genome assembly GCA_043808305.1 of Planctomycetota bacterium. Lineage (GTDB taxonomy): Bacteria > Planctomycetota > MHYJ01 > JACQXL01 > JACQXL01 > JBBAAP01. Next base: position 27,296 of record JAZDFB010000165.1, read on the forward strand.
ATAGTTTTGATGCCAATTCCGGGAGTAATATTGATATCAGCGGGTTAACGGTAGAAAGTATCAACAACAGCGGGTTACGGATAAACAGCGGTGCGAATATACTGGATATAGACGATGTAGCATTTATATCACAGGCAGTTTCAGCCGGAGGGGCGGCGCTGAACTTGCAGGTAACCTCCGGTTATACATCTAACCAGTCATTCACATTCTCAGACATGAGTTTTGACGGAAGTTATAAAACAGGGGCAGGCGGGCCGTCATCCGCCATCGGTAATGTAGTGGTGGGAGATAATGCCAACGGAATAAATGTAACCATAACCATGTCCAATGCCAATGATGTGGTGCCGGGACAGGAAGACTGGGACTGGGACGACCCGACTCCGGGAAACGGGAATGCGATTGTTAATTGGGTGCAATTAAACACCTGGATTGGGAATACGACCAGTTGGAATAACGCTGCTAACTGGACAAACGGCATACCGGATGGGACCAAAGACGTAGTAATACCGGCCGCACCTGCCGGAGGCAATTTCCCGATACTGGATACAACAGGGAATTGTATTGGGTTAAAGATAGAAAACGGGGCGTGTCTGACTGAAAGCGGAAGCGCCGTATATAATTTAGAGGTTAAGGGTGATTTTGTGATAGAAGGGAACGGCACATTTGATGCGGGCGATGGGAAGGTAATATTTAACGGCTCCGGGAGTCAGACAATAGATTTGGGAGCGGTTACAACCAACAAATTTTACAATGCGGATATAAACAAATCCAGCGGTACGGTTACGTTATCAAGGGACGTAACCATAGGTAATAATCTTGTTGTAACGGGCACATTAAGCAGCGGTAATAAAACGCTGACGATTAGCGGAACGACAACAAATAATGGGACCATTCAGATAGCTAACGGTGTATTGGATGACAACGGTAATTTTAGCGGAGGCACGTTAACGTTTGGAGCAGGGCAGTTAAAATTCAGCGGGGCAACCTTTGGACCGGCCGTATTAACAGCCGGAAGCGGCACAATCATTTTTGACAGCCAGACTGCAGACCAGGCCATACCGGCACTTAATTATAATCATCTGCAGATAGACAAATACTCAGGGATCGTGAGTTATACGGCAAATGCCGGGGCAAGCGGGATAAATGTGGACGGTAATTTTACGGTGACATCGGGTATCTTCAAGGCCGACCCGTCCAATGCGGGTTGGATTCATACCGTAGCCGGGAACTGGAATGATTCCGGGACGAACAGCCAGTTTACCCCCGGATTAGGCACAATTACCTTTGATGGAACGACACAATCTATTACCACCAAAACCGGAAATCAATTCTACAAGTTGAATATAGGAGATGATGTTGCAACCGCGTCCGTTACGGTAAATACAGGCAATAATTTGATAGTAACAAATAATCTGATAGTAAATACAGGAAGCACTTTAATTCTTAATTCTAATACAGGTCACAATATTGGAGGGACGGCTACAATAGATAATACAAGCATTTTAAACGCATCCAGCGGGCAGTTGACTATATCCGAAAGCCTGGCGAATAATGGGACTATAAATATGAATAATTCCAGTGCTTACCTGACGGCTGCATCATTTACCAATACCGGCACGCTTGATTTTGGTGCATCATCCACGGCAGGAATGACGATAAGCGGCAACTGGAATGATTCTAACACGGTTAACCCTGGTTATTCTACGATTACTTTGACCGGAGGAGCAGGCAGCGCTATTGCAACCGCAGGGGTTACCGATTTCTATCATTTGGTTATCAATGGTAATTATACCGCTTCTAATGCATTGGATATCGAGGGTAATGTTACGATTTTAGGGATTTTTAACCCCGATGTTTACACGCATAAAGTAGCCGGAAACTGGAATGACAGCAATGGCACTTTTAATGCAACCGGCGGGACTATCAGGTTTGACGGAACGGGAATCCATACCATAACCACGAAATTATCGGCAGGCGGCAATAACTTTAAGAATCTTGAAATAGGGAATGATACTAACGCTCCGTCGTTTACCATTGCATCAGGCGAGCTGGCATCAACTGGTAATCTTATTGTTAACACGGGGAGCGGACTGACTCTTAATTCTAATACGGGACATGCTGTCTCAGGCTCTGTAACCATTGATCCTTCGGCAACTCTTTTTATCAAAACCGGACAAATAAGCGTTGGCGCAGTCAGTAATAGCGGAACGATTGACCTGACAGAAACAACATTATCAAACGGGAAACTGATAGCTTCTTCTATTACTAACGGCGGATTGACGACATTCGGGACAAGCGCAAGCGGCAAAATAACGTGTAATGGTTTATTTATCAACAGCAGCGGAACGTTTACCAAAGGTAATTCTACATTGGAAATAGGAGGGTTGACGACAAATATCAATGTTCCAACGGCGAATGGTTCGTTATATAACTTAACTATAAGCGGAACAGTCAGTGCCGCATCGTCTATAAACATTGATAATAATCTGACAATTAATGCGGCATGCAGTTTTAATCTTGGAACGGTGCTGACGACTACGGTAAATGGCGCCATATCTGTTTCCGGAATGCTTAACAGCAATAATTCCATTTTGGTTGCTAATAATAACCTTACTGTAAATAGCAGCGGAACATTGCAGATAATCGGGTCGAATACAAACGGACAACAGGGACAACTCAAAATAGCCGACGGGAAAACAGTCAGTATTCAGGGGTTTTTCCAGACTAATCCAAGCGAAACTTATACGTATAAACCGGTGGTAACACACGCCACTTCCAACGCCAGGTATTCATTTAATGTAGGAAGCGGAGGAAAAGTTGATATTAATGGCCTTGTTTTTGAGTACGCTAACAGTAATGGATTGACGGTTGTTTCGAGTGCGGACATAGCTAATATAGATATAGATAACGCCGACTTCCGTTATGTTCAGGAGAATCCGGCAGGAACAAAACAGGGCAACGGAGCCCGGCATATTTATTTCGGATTTGCTTCAGGCAGTTTCGGCCAAACCTTTGATGGTTGCACTTTTGATGCTTCGTTCGGAGTAAATACAGGCAATAATATTATCGGTGCCGCAACAACCGGCTCAACCCAGGTATCGCTCTCTAATTATGGCGGTTTGGGTTCCGGTCCGGCTTATGAATGGGAGAGTAATGATCCTGATGTGCAAATTAAATGGTTGGGGTCAACAACATGGGAAGGCAATAATTCTACCAGCTGGAATGATAATGGTAACTGGTCCAGCGGTGTGCCCGGCTCGGAAAATTCTGCAGTAATAGTTTATCCGGCATCGGGGAGGAACCCGGTTATGGATGTGAGTGGCTCCTGCGCGTCACTTGAAATAAAGACTAACGGAACGCTTGACGTCAACGGAAAACCGCTTACAATTACCGGCAATTTTATCCTTGCTTCAACAGGTACTCTTCAGGTGACCACGGCTAATTCCCAGGTGATAATCGGCGGTAACTGGAGTAATACAGGCGGAACGCTTAACCAGACTGCCGGACTGATAGTTTTTAACGGGCCTAATTCAATTATTTCAAACGAGCAAAATTTCCGTGCGGTTAGCATTACCGGAACGGCATCTTTGGCTTCAGGAGCATCTGTGAAGGTGTCAGGGACTGGTTCCGTATTTGCCATACAAGGAGGTGTATTTAGTCTTGGTAATGCTACGTTCAGCACGAATAGTTGGTCGAAAACAGGGACATTTAATTCAGATACCGGAACCTTTGTTTGGATGGGGACAACCGCCGTGCCGGTGGAGAGCTATTATTATTTGCAAGTTGGCGATGGCACCACTTCTTTTGCCAGCACCATGGCGAGCACCACGTATAATATAAGCAAAAACCTTACAATCAAGATGACCGGCAACCCTAATTATCTTGATGCCGGTTCGGCAACAATAAACATTGGAGGAAATTTCGTTGTTAACGGCAGCGTCGCGGCTTATGATATTTTCAGGCCATCGACAAGCAACATAAAGTTTAACGGAAATACTACCCAAACGATAGGCGGAACTGCTCAGGCGCCATTTGTTCTGAATGATATAAATATATCCGGTGCATCAACCATCGTTTCATTGCAAGGAAACGTTAAATTAGCCGAAAGCGGGGCAGATACAGGAGATATCAATCCGGATTTAACCGCCCCATTAAAAGGTAATGCAGGTATCCTCAAACTCAATTCCTATACGATAGAGGTTCAGGGCACATATCGGGATGATAGCACCGACGGGGTGTCAACAGCGCCTTTTGATAATAACCTTTCCGCAGATACCGGTATGGTTTATTTCAATGGCGACCAAGGTGCCACACCATTGACCATTTCAATCCCTAAAGAGAATTTTTATAATCTCACTCTTGGTTCTGGCGCCAATATTGATATTGAAACCTATAACCTTATCTCCGATACGACTATTAGCCAGAGCATTACAGTTACGGCAAATAGTTTGCTTGATGTAACCGTTAGTAATTATGGGCTAAATATTGGCGGCAACCTGACCATCAGCGGCACATTTAACCCCAGAAACGGGGCGGTTGGTTTCAACGGAAGCGCTAACCAGATTATTACTACCAATGTTAATTTCAATAGGCTCTTAATAAATAATAGCGGTACAGGAACAAGTGTCCTGGCGCAGGGCAAATTAACCATAAATAGCAACCTGACCATTTCCAACGGGACATTGGATTTGGGCAGCGGATTTGTTGGGGGTAACAAGCATACGGTAGGCGGTTATTGCTACATCAACAACGGCAAGTTA
>JAZDFB010000166.1:0-2002 GCA_043808305.1 Planctomycetota bacterium
AAAAATATGCGGGCGTAGTTCATCGGTAGAACACCAGCTTCCCAAGCTGGATAGGAGGGTTCAATTCCCTTCGCCCGCTCTTTAACGCTATGCTTAAACATAAGCCATTAGCCTGGAGATTGATTGCCGCCTGCTGCCTCCTGTCTTTAGGAGGCTGCGCCACTGTGCCGCCCCTAAAAGTAATTCCGCCTCCGGGTATGCCGGGAATTTATCACCGCGTTGAGAAGGGGCAAACGCTGTGGAGGATCTCTAAAATATACAATATTGAATTAGAGGAGCTGGCTAGGTTAAACCGCATCCCGGATACCACCTCCATAGAGGTGGGGCAGATGATTTTTATTCCCCGCCAGCAAAAACCTCTCAGCATCACTCCTAAATATTCTTCGGATGATTTTATCTGGCCATTACGGGGCAAGGTAATTTCCACCTTCGGCCAGACTTACGCCAATATGATTAATAAAGGCATCAATATAGAACCGGGCAGCAGGAGGGAGGTAACTGCTAGCCGCGGAGGCAGGGTCATTTTTTATTCTGCCAACTTCGGGGGTTTCGGCAAAACAATAATTATCGACCACCAAGACGGATTCTCCACTGTGTACGCCAGGAATGCGGAAGTCTTTATAAAAACAGGCGATAACATTCAAAAAGGAGAGGTCATCGCTCATGCGGGCTCGGCAGGCAGGGATAAGAATACCTACCTGCATTTTGAAATAAGAAAAGGGTACCTGGCGCAAAACCCTCTTTTTTATTTATCCCGTTAGAAGATATTGCCTGATTACGGAAGTAGTTTTCATTTCATAATATTACCATGACAAAGGGAAGTCTTTTCGACCGAAAACCTTACCTGGAAATACTGGAAAAACGCGTCAACGGGCTTTTAGAAGGTTACCGCCAGAACCTTGCTATTATCGGCGATGAGCTAGTAGGAAAAACCTCGATTATATATAAATTCCTCGATAAATTCTACGATAACCGCATTATCATGCTTTACCTCGAAATACGGCCTGAGTCACTGCTGTCTTTCGTCAGAAGGTTTATCGGGGTGCTGCTTTTTAATTTCCTCTCTAACAGCGGCATGCCATTAAAAGAAGACTTGGAATACCTCATTAAGAAATCAGAAAGCTACATCCCCCAGGCCACCGAAAAAATAAAGCTTATATTAGCTGCTGCGGACAAGAGAAAAACCACTAATATCTATACGGAATTATTGTCATTATGCGAGACTATCCATGAAGAATCGGGTAAATTCGTGGTGGTAATATTTGACGAATTCCACAACCTGGAGAATATCGGAATCAAGAACTTATACCGCGACTGGTCAAGGTTATTGATAACACAGAAGAGCACCATGTATATAATTATCAGCTCTATGAAATTCAAGGCCAAGTCAATACTGGCGAAGAATTTATCCTTGTTATTCGGCAACTTTGAAGTAATAAATGTCGAGCCCTTTGACATAAAGACCAGCGGAGAATACCTCACGGACAAGCTGTGCGGCTTAAATATCAATGCCGGCATCAAGGATTTTCTGGTGCATTTTACCGGAGGCTACCCCTTCTACCTGGAGGTTATCGCCGAGGCAATGCTTAATGCCAGGCAAAGCGAATTAGCGGACCTCTTGGAAAGCCTCTTCTTTGACGCCTCGGGGATACTCAACCAAAGGTTCTCCAACTATATCAAACGCTTCCTGGATTCAGGCCATGGCAATGACTACCTATCGATACTTTATTTAATTGCGAGCGGCTCTAATAAAATCAAAGACATTGCCCATATCCTGAAGAAACAAAAAAAGGAGTTTGATATCCGCATGAACCGCCTCTTGGAACTGGACACGGTAACCCGCAGCGGCGACTTTCTGAAAATAAACGACAGGATTTTTGGTTTCTGGCTGAGATTTGTATATCAAGAAAAACTACACGCCCTTACCTTCGACGCCCAAAGACAAAAAGCAAAATTCCGCGATAATATCTCCGAGCTGATCCAGGACTTCTTGGCAAATGCA
>JAZDFB010000167.1:0-2329 GCA_043808305.1 Planctomycetota bacterium
ACATAGCCCTCGATAACCGAGTCATCGCTGATTTGCGTTAAACCTTTTTCCTTGATAATTTCATCTACGCTTACATAAGGATGCCCAACCATATAAGTAAAAACTGTGGTAGTTGAAGCGGAAGTAATAACACCCTCGTCGCGTACTTTAGCCAACTCTGCCAGCCGCTCCGGCTTAACTGTCAAATCACCTATTTCTTTCTTTTTTAGGTTAAGATATTCCAAAACCTCGCTCATAAATAAATTACTAATACTTTTTGGGTTGTTATGATGTTTGACACTCTCCTCAAAATAATCAGCGTATGCCTTGTCCTGCAAGAGCACCCCGGCGTCGTATTCTGATAACTGGTATTGTTTGATAAACCGCTCCTTGCGCTGGGCCGGCAGTTCCGGCAGTGAATCCTTTATCTGTTTCAACCACTCAGGAGAAATCGTAAAAGGCATCAGGTCCGGCTCAGGGAAATAGCGGTAATCCTGAATTTCCTCCTTGGAGCGCATCGGACGGGTCTCGGATTTCTCATCGTCCCATAACCTGGTCTCGCCGACCACTTCCTTACCATCCTTTAACAGCGCCAGCTGGCGATTGGCTTCGAATTCCAAGGCTTTGGCTACGGACTTGAATGAATTAAGATTCTTGATTTCGGTCTTGGTGCCTAATTTGGTCTCCCCTTTTGGGCGCAGGGAGATATTGGCGTCGCAGCGCAGAGAGCCCTTTTCCATGTCGCAGTCCGAGACGCCCAGGTAAATGAGAATGGATTTAAGCGCTCCCAGATATTGGTATGCCTCTTCGGCTGAGGTGATTTCCGGCTGAGACACGATTTCCGCCAGCGGCACCCCGGCCCGGTTCAGGTCAACCAATGAGTAATTCACCTGCGTATCTACGCCTTCGGGATGCACCAGCTTACCGGAGTCCTCTTCCAGATGCACCCGGGTAATACCGATTTTCTTATCCTTTATCTCCAGATAACCGTTCTGGGCAATGGGAATATCGTATTGTGAAATCTGGTAGTTCTTGGGCAGGTCCGGATAGAAATAGTTCTTGCGGTCAAACTTGGTGTCCCGGGCAATGGTGCAATTAAGGGCCAGTCCCACTTTCATGGCATATTCAAAGGCCTTTTTATTCATTACCGGCAGGACCCCGGGCAGTCCCAGGCAGACCGGGCAGGTCTGGCTATTGGGCTCGGCCCCGAATGTGGTGGCGCACCCGCAGAATAGCTTGCTGGCTGTCTTTAATTGGGTGTGCACCTCCAAACCGATAACTGTTTCGTAGTCCATATATCAAGGAAAACTCTAAATTCTAATATCTAAACTCTAAACAACTTCTTTTATACCATTTCTTATTGACTATTTCCATATTATATGGTAGAAAATTTATCGTATGGGATTTCAAAAATGGAATTCAACAGCACTAAACCCTTCGGGTTAAGTACTGGACTGCGTTAGGCAATTATGTCAATACGACCCAGCACATAACTTATGTGCTGGATAAGTTGCCAACCCCGAATAATTTCGGGGAAGGCCTAACTGGTAAAGGAGAACCTGATATGATAAAAAAGATATTGTTACTGTCTCTGGCATTGTTAATGATGAGCGGATGCATTTTTCTGCCCTCGCTTGATTTGGAGAAAAAATGGACCGAGCAGTTCGTCACCGGCGACGAGGATAGCTCTGACAAGATTCTTATTCTGCCCATCCAAGGCGTAATTATGACCCAGGAAACATCTTCACTGCTTTCATCCCAGAACGCCTGCACCCCGGACAAGATACAGGAATTATTGAAATTAGCTCATGATGATATCCATGTCAAGGCCATTATCATGGTCATCAATTCACCGGGCGGCGGCGTGACGGCCAGCGATATCATCTACCGGACCATAAAGGAATTCAAGCAAAATCATCCGGATATGCCGGTTATCGCCCTGATGCAGGACACGGCTGCTTCAGGCGGTTATTATATCTCCTGCAGCGCGGACTATGTCATGGCCCATCCGACCACCATCACCGGCAGTATCGGGGTTATTTCAATGTTCTTCGCTTTGGAAGACCTGATGGGCAAGATTGGCGTGGAAACCGTGGTAATCAAATCCGGCAAGGCCAAGGACAGCGGCTCACCTTTCCGCAAGATGACCGATGAAGAAAAGGCCTATATGCAAAAAATCATCGACGAGATGTATAACCGGTTCCTGGATATCGTGGCTGAGGCGCGCAAGAACTCGCTCACCCGCGATGAAATCAAGGTGATTGCGGACGGCCGGATTCTGACCGGCGAAGAAGCCCGGAAAGTGAAACTGGTGGATTCAGTCGGTTATATGACCGACGCTTATAACAAA